>JAJDOB010000115.1 GCA_022340385.1 Rhodobacter sp. | reverse complement strand
TCCGGACACCGACCTGAGTTTTACCCGCACACTTGTCGCGCCGCGGCAGCTGATCTGGGAATGCTGGACAAGACCAGAGCATATCCCGCATTTCTTCATCCCGGCACCGCACAAGGTGACAGCAGTCGAAATCGACCTGCGGGTTGGCGGGCGCTTCAATACGACCTTCGATGTCGAGGGCAAGGTGATGGACAACGCGGGCGTTTATCTGGAAGTCGTGCATGGCGAAAAGCTTGTCTTCACCGATACCTACACCGAAGGCTGGAAGCCCGCCCCCGATCCGTTCATGACCGCCATTCTTCTGTTTTCGGACGCGCCCGAAGGTGGCACGATCTACACCGCAATTGCCCGCCACCGCACAGCGGAAACGCGCAAGGCCCATGAGGATATGGGGTTTTACGATGGCTGGGGCACAGTCGTGACGCAGCTGGATGCCTATGCCAACGGGCTGAAAACATGAAAAATGAATGCGCAACCTTGACCTTCGAGCGGCAACTGCCAGCGCCGGTCAGCACGCTGTGGCAGGCCTGGACGGCACCGGCGGCGCGGGCGGTCTGGGCTTCGCCCGCGCCGGACGTGACGGTTGAATTCCTTGAGGCCGACACACGTGTCGGCGGGCGAGAGGTCTCGCTTTGCAAGGTCGCGGGGCAGCCCGATATCCGGTTAGAGGCCGGCTGGCTGCACCTGCAACCGGACGCGCGCAGTGTGAACTACGAGGTGATTTCCTGCGAGGGCGAAGCCCTTTCCGCCGGGCTGATCACCGCCGCATTCAGCCCGGACGGGGATGGCAGCCAGATGCGCGTGACGGTGCAGTTGTCGTCGCTGGCCAGTGATATGGAGGCCGGCTATCGGCAGGGATTTGGCGCGGGTCTCGACAATCTGGTCGGGGTCGCTTCGCGGACCATGGTATTGCGGCGCATCATCAAGGCGCCCCGGCATGTCGTCTGGGGCGCCTGGATCAACCCGGAAACGCTGCCGAAATGGTGGGGGCCGGACGGGTTCAGCTGCCGGACCGACCGGATAGATCTGCGAACCGGGGGTGAATGGGTGTTCGATATGATCGCGCCCGATGGGACGGTGTTTCCGAACCACCACCGTTATGGCGAAGTGCGCGCCGAGGACCGCATAGCCTATACGCTTCTGTGGGGCGAGAACGGGCCGAAGCACGCGGATGCCTGGGCCACATTCGAGGATAACGACGGCGCGACGACAGTGACCCTGGGCATGGTCTTCACAACCGCGGCCGAGTTCCAGAGCGCCAGAAGTTTCGGCGCAGAGGAACTGGGGATGCAGACCCTCGGCAAGCTGGCGCATTTCGTCGGGAGCGCGTGAAAGCTTCGAGTGGCGTTCGCATCGGGAAAGGTGAAACCGGCCCGATAAAGAGTTTTGGAGAGGCCGACAATCGCGCGCCTGTCTGAAACGGCGCGTTTTGACAGATTTCCGGGCCAGAAACCGCAATCTGGCCGAGCCCCGCACTAGCGGGCGATGAAATCCGCGACCTCCGCCCCGCTCAGCCGTTGCAGCACGCCCGGATCAATCGCGAAAATGTGGCGTGGTGTACCGGCGGCGGCCCAGATTACCGCGAATTCCAGCAGGCGCGCGTCCATGAAGGCCCGGATCGGCGCAAGATGCCCGACCGGCGCGACCCCGCCGATGGCAAACCCGGTCTGTGCGCGGATCAGCGTGGCGTCGGCCTTGCCCAGCGGCTGCCCGGCCACCGCGCTGGCCTTGCCCGCATCCACCTGGTTGCCGCCCGCCGTCAGGAACAGGATCGCGGCTTCGCTTTGCGTGCCGCGAAAGATGATCGACTTGGCGATCTGATCCAGTTCGCATCCCGCAGCATCCGCCGCCTGCTGCGCGGTGCGGGTCTCGCCCGGCATCTCGCGGATATCTGCGTCCACCGCGGCCTCTGCCAGCGCCGCGCGCACCCGTTTCAGGCTCTTGCTCATCCGACCCCTCCGGTTCCGGGCACAGTATTGCCCCGCGGCACCGGACGTGCAACCAACCCGTCATGGAAGAACTTGCGCATTTCCTGGCCCTGGAAACCCGCGTCTGGGACGCGCTGGTGACCGGCGACGCCGCGACCGACCGGGCGCTGCTGGCACCGGAATTTCTGGGCGTCTATTCAACCGGATTCGCCACGCGCGACACTCACTGCGGCCAGTTGGCCGAGGGTCCGACCGTTGCGCAGTACCAACTTGGCCAGGCCCGGCTGATGCCGCTGGGGCCGGGGCGCGTGCTGCTGGCCTACCGCGCCGAATTCACAAGGGTTGGGGGCAGTCGGCCAGAGGCGATGTATGTCAGCTCGATCTGGGAAGCGCGCGGCGACCAATGGCTGAACATCTTCAGCCAGGACAGTATGGAAAGCGACGTGGCCCCGGTGTAGCGGCCGGCATCGGCGATTGACTTCCCGGGCGCAGCACGCATCTTTCAACCATGACCTTCGCCGCCCGCCTTTCGCGCAGTCCGATACCCTTTGATGCAGCACTTGGCGACGAGGCTGCGGCACTTTTCGGCGATCACGGCGCGGAACTGCGGGCGCTGATCGCGGGCACCGCCGGGTGCAGCCCCTATCTGAAAAGCCTGATCGAAAAGGAAGCCGACTGGCTGAACGCCGCGCTGGAACAAGAACCCGAGGCCGCGTTCGCCGCCAGTCTCGACGCGGTGCGCGCCTTGCCCGCGCCCGACCTGCAATCGGGCCTGCGCCGTGCCAAGCGCCGGGTCGCGCTGCTGACGGCGCTGGCCGATCTTGGCGGGGTCTGGAACCTGGAACAGGTGACCGGCGCGCTGACCGATTTCGCCGATCTCGCGGTCGAGCGGGCGCTGCGCGCGATGGTGGAGGCCGAAATCTCGCGCGGGAAACTGAAATCCGATGCGGATTCCGGCGGGCTGGTGGCGCTGGCGATGGGCAAGATGGGTGCGCACGAACTGAACTATTCCAGCGATATCGACCTGATCATGCTGTTTGACGGCGACCACTACGACGCCGACACCTACCAGGACGCACGCTCTGCCCTTGTGCGCGCGACCCGGCGCATGGCGGCGCTGCTAAGCGAAATCACCGGCGAGGGCTATGTGTTCCGCACCGATCTGCGGCTGCGCCCGGACGCCAGCGTCACCCCGGTCTGCCTGTCGATGGACGCCGCCGAGGCCTATTACGAAAGCGTCGGGCGCACATGGGAACGCGCGGCCTATATCAAGGCGCGCGCCTGCGCCGGCGACCTGGCGGCGGGGCAGCGGTTCCTGCAACGCCTGACGCCCTTCGTCTGGCGCAAACATCTCGATTTCGCCGCCATCCAGGACGCCCATGACATGCGCCTGCGGATCCGCGCCCACAAGGGGTTTCACGGGACGCTGCAACTAGAGGGGCACAACATGAAACTCGGCCCCGGCGGCATCCGCGAGATCGAGTTCTTCACCCAGACCCGGCAGATCATCGCCGGCGGGCGCGATCCCTCGCTTCGCACACGCGGAACCGTCGACGGGCTGGCGCGTCTGGCCGAAAAAGGCTGGGTCGAACCCGAGGTGGCCGCGACGCTGACAGAGGCCTATCGCGCCCACCGCGAGGCCGAACACCGCGTCCAGATGATCGCCGATGCCCAGACCCATGATCTGCCCGGCGACGCCGAGGGGTTCGACAGGCTGGCCGCCTTCATGGGGCTGGCCGCGCAGGATCTGCGCGCGACGCTGAAGGACCGTCTGGCCATTGTCCACGGGCTGACCGAAGGCTTCTTTGCGCCGCAAAGCAAGGGCGAGACGCCGGATATCTCGCCCGAAATCCGCCGCGTCGTCGACAGCTGGCACAGCTATCCGGCGCTGCGCTCTGACCGGGCGGTGCAGATATTCGAACGCCTGAAACCGGAACTTCTGGCGCGGCTGTCGAAAGCCGCCAAACCGCAGGAGGCGCTGGAACAGTTCGACGCGTTCCTGGCCGGGCTGCCCGCCGGGGTACAGGTCTTTTCGCTGTTTCAGGCGAACCCGCAGCTTATTGACCTGATCGTCGATATCGCCGCCACCGCCCCGGCGCTGGCCCGCTATCTGGGCCGCAATGCCCAGGTCTTCGACGCGGTGATCGGCGGCAGTTTCTTTGCCGACTGGCCCGGCACACAGGCGTTGCAGGCCCAGTTCGGCGCGCGTCTGGTCGAGGCCGGTGATTACGAGCGCCAGCTTGATACGGCGCGGCGCCTGCACAAGGAATGGCATTTCCGCATCGGCGTGCATCACCTGCGCGGCCTGATCGACGCCGCCGCGGCGGGCCGTCAATATGCCGGTTTGGCAGAGGCGGTGCTGGGCGCGCTGTTCCCCTGTGTCGCGGCCGAATTTGCCCGCAAGCACGGAATCCCCCCCGGGCGCGGGGCGGTGGTGCTGGGCATGGGCTCGCTGGGCGCGGCGCAGCTTTCGGCGACATCCGACCTTGACCTGATCGTGATCTATGACGCCGCCGGGGTCGAGGCATCCGACGGCCGCCGCCCGCTGGCGGCGCGGATGTATTATGCGCGCCTGACCCAGGCTTTCGTCACCGCGCTGACCGCGCAAACCGCTGAAGGCGCGCTTTACGAGGTCGACATGCGCCTGCGCCCCTCGGGGCGGCAGGGGCCGGTGGCGACCTCGCTGGAATCCTTCCGAACCTACCAGCGCGAAGAAGCCTGGACATGGGAGCATCTGGCCCTGACGCGCGCGCGCCAGGTTGCCGGATCGGTCGAACTTGGTGCCGAGGTCGAGGCGTTTCGCGCTGAACTGATGGCGCGCCCGCGCGACGCCGCCGGCATATGCGCCGATGTGGCAGAGATGCGCGCCCGGCTGGCAGAGGCCAAACCGGCGCAATCGGAATGGGAGGCCAAGCGCGGCCCGGGCCGGTTGCAGGACATCGAACTGCTGGCTCAGACGGCGGTGCTGCTTGCGGGCAGCACAGCGCGCGCAACCGACCGGCAGCTTGACGCCGCCAGGGGCTGGCTTTCGGATGCCGATATCGCGACCCTGGGCGCAACCAACGCCCTGCTCTGGACGGTGCAGGCCGCCGCCCGGCTGCTGACCGGATCGGCGCTGGAAACGCGCGACGTGGGCGAGGGCGGGCTGGCCTTTCTTCTGCGCCAGACCGGCGCGACCAGTATCGAGACCCTGATCCGCGACCTTTCAGACAGCAGCGCTCGCGCCGCCGCGATCATCGACCGGGCGCTGGCCGTGCAGGGCAACTGAAGCTTTTCAGTATTTACCGGAAAAGCCTTGGGTCCGGACCGGCGCGGAATCATGTCGCAATCGCACCAAAACAGGTTGGAATCGCGGGACAAATCCTGCGTTTTGCCCTAAACCGCCCCAAACGGGCGGAGAATGTCACATGACACTGGACGAGATCGACAAGACCGGACTGATCCGGGAAGCCTACCGGATCGAGGGCATAACCGCGCCGGAATGCCGGTCGATCTTCGTCGACTGGGCGATCAAGCTGCCGGTCGGAATCGAGGCGAGCGACGCGATCCGGGATTTGCTGCGCTTCTATGCGGGGGATGCGCCCGATCACCCGATGACAGAGGTGCTGCGTGCCGGGCAGGCCGCGCCGAAAGCCGCCAAGCGGCGTGGCGGGCGCGCAGGCCGGATGGCGCGTTGATGACCGCCGCCGGGATTGCCCGGCACCGGTTCGCGCATACCCATGGCCGGAACACCGCGCCGGTCGCGCCCGTTACAGCCGCGCCGCGTCCCGTGCCAGCGCCTCGATCCCGGCCCAGTCGCCGGCCTTGACCATCGCCGCCGGGGCCACCCAGGATCCGCCGACGCAGACGGTGTTCGCCAGCGCCAGATAGTCCTTCGCATTCGCGGCACTTACCCCGCCGGTCGGGCAAAACGTGATCTGCGGCAGCGGTGCGCCGATGGCTTTCAGCGCCGGTGCGCCGCCCGCGGCCTCTGCCGGAAAGAACTTGGCCGTGGTATAGCCCTTTTCCAGCAGCGCCATCGCCTCGGTTGCCGTCGCCGCACCGGCCAGCAGCGGCAGACCGGCCTCGGCACAGGCTGCCAGCAAGGCGTCGGTCGCGCCGGGAGACACCGCAAACTGCGCGCCGGCGTCGATGGCGGCATGCACATCTCGCGCGTTCAGAACCGTACCGGCGCCGACGACGCCACCCGGAACCTTTGCCATCGCCTCGATCACCTTCAGCGCCGCCGGGGTGCGCAAGGTCACCTCCAGCACCGGCAGGCCGCCGGCCACCAGCGCCTCGGCCAGCGGGATCGCGGCGTCAACGTCGTCTATCACCAGCACCGGGATCACCGGGGCCATGCGGCAAAGCTCCAGCGTTCTGGCGCTGTTTTCAGCCGAGGTCATCATGTCGGGGGACTCCTTGCTATGTCTCGTTCCAGTTACGGAAATTCAGCCGCCGATGCACGCGCGGGATTGCGCAATCCGGCACCGCCGCGGGAATATCGCACGTTCGCCGCCGCATGTCAGACCACGACGCCGGCGCCATGTTCGGCATTGCCGGCCGTCCGGCGGAACAGTTCGAACATCTCGCGCCCCATGCCATGACTGTTGCCCGACAGGTCGGGCGCGGCGGCCGTGCGGGTGGCAAGGTCGGCGTCCAGCACGTTCAGTACGCCGGCCTCTGCGTCGACCCGCACCATGTCGCCGTCGTTCAGCAGCGCCAGCGGGCCGCCGGCGGCCGCCTCGGGGCAGACATGGATGGCGGCGGGCACCTTGCCACTGGCGCCCGACATGCGCCCATCGGTGACCAGCGCCACCTTCAGCCCGCGATCCTGCAGCACCGCCAGCAAGGGGGTCAGCCCGTGCAATTCGGGCATGCCATTGGCGCGCGGTCCCTGAAAGCGCACGACGACGACGCAGTCGCCGGTGAACTCTCCGGCCTTGAACGCCGCCTTCACCGCGTCCTGGCTGTCGAACACCCGGGCCGGGGCCTGCACCACGCGATGCTCTGGCTTGACCGCCGACACTTTCATCACGCCGCGCCCCAGGTTGCCGCGCAGGTCGCGCAATCCGCCCGAGTGCTGGAACGGATCGGCCGCCGGGCGCAGGATCCTGTCGTTCAGGCTGGTGGCGGACCCGTCGCGCCAGACCAGCGTGTCATCCTGCAACACCGGTTCCTGCGTGTAATCGGCCAGCCCGTCGCCCGCGATCGTGCAGGTGTCGGGGTGCAGCAGGCCCGCCGACAGCAATTCGCCGATCAGATAGCCCATGCCGCCGGCGGCGTGAAAATGGTTCACGTCAGCCATCCCGTTCGGATAGACCTTGGCCATCAGCGGCGTCACCGCGCTGATCTCGTCGAAATCCTCCAGTTCCAGAAACACGCCCGCCGCACGCGCCATCGCCGGCAGGTGCAGCACCAGATTGGTCGACCCGCCGGTCGCCATCAGTCCGACGATGCCATTCACGAACGCCTTTTCATCCAGCACCCGGCCTGCCGGGCGAAACGCGTTGCCAAGTGCGGTGATCGCGGCGGCGCGCTGGGTCGCGGCAACCGTCAGGGCATCGCGCAGCGGCGTGCCGGGATTGACGAAAGACGCGCCGGGCAGGTGCAGCCCCATGATTTCCATCAGCATCTGGTTGGAATTGGCGGTGCCGTAGAAGGTGCAGGTGCCGGGGCCGTGATAGCTGGCCATTTCCGCCGCCATCAGGGCCTCGCGCCCGACCTTGCCGGTGGCGAATTGCTGACGCACCTTGGACTTCTCGTCGTTGGGCATCCCGCTGACCATCGGCCCCGCCGGCAGGAACACCGCCGGGATATGGCCGAACGTGGCCGCGGCAATCACCAGCCCCGGCACGATCTTGTCGCAGACGCCCAGATAGATCGCCGCATCGAACGTGTTGTGCGACAGCGCGACCCCCGCCGCCAGCGCGATCACGTCGCGCGAGAACAGCGACAGTTCCATGCCGGCCTGGCCCTGCGTGACGCCGTCGCACATCGCCGGAACCCCGCCCGCGACCTGCGCGGTCGCCCCGACAGCCCGGGCCGCCGCCTTGATCTGATCGGGGTAGGTGGCAAAAGGCTGATGCGCCGACAGCATGTCGTTATAGGCGGTGACGATCCCGATGTTGGGGCTGCGCGCCTCGGCCAGCGCATCCTTGTCGGCACCCATCGCGGCATAGGCATGGGCCTGGTTGCCGCAGCTGAGATGGGCGCGGCGCGGGCCGGTGTCGGCAGCGCGCGTGATCCGGTCCAGGTAGGTGGTTCGCGTGTCGCGGCTGCGCGCGACAATCCGGTCGGTAACACGGGCGATGGTGGGATGCAGGGCCATGACAAAGCTTTCGGCTGTATTGGGGTCAGCGCTGGCATAGCAGATTAAGTTAGCGCTAACAACCTTCGATTGCTGCGTTGCGGCATGCGCATGGCGGCAATGCAAAATCGTCGGTCGCAGGCCGCCGTCGACAGGCCTATCTTTGTCTCAACACGGCAGACCTTGCCGGACAATGGAGTGAAAAAGATGCAAAACTACAATTTCCACGGCATCAATCTGGCCAAAATCGAACGCGATGCACGCAAGATGCGCGCAGAAGTTGTGGCAAATGGTGTGAATCGCGCCTACATGTGGGTGAAATCACTGTTTTCGACGCAATCCAGGGGTGTTCGGCATCCCGCCTGATGCTGAAAATATGGCATGGTAAACCCAGCCAAAAACAGTTGAATCTATTAGAAAATCCCAGATTAGTTCTGGGATTTTCTTATTTCTGCCTCATTTATTAGCAATTCATTAACCACCGATAACAAATGGGCAAAGGCCCTGGAGGTGGGACATGACCCCGACGATCAACAAATTTTTCCGCCCGGTTCTGGCGCTTGGCATCGCGCTTGGGCTTGCGGCCTGCGGCTCTGTCGAGACGACCAAGCTGAGCGGCCCCGACACCGCGACGCGCAGCGCGCCCAGCCCGGTGTCGCTTGGCGCTTCGGGCGAACCCGCGGCGACACGTTCGGCAATCGGCTCTTTCACCGTGGTCGCGATCAATGTGAAAGTTCCCGAAACGCTGCGCGTGTCAGAGGCGAACCGCTATTACCCCGGCGGCGATATCGTCTGGCGCGAGGATCCGATCGGCGACCGGCACGAACAGGTCAAGGCCATCGTGACCGCGGGCCTGTCCCAGGGCGTTTCCGGTCTTGAGGGCGAGCGTGAGGTCGTGATCGACGTCATCGTCACCCGGTTCCATGCGCTGACCGAAAAGGCGCGCTATACGGTGGGTGGCGTGCATGCGATCCAGTTCAACCTTCAGGTCCGCGATGCGCATACCGGCGAGGTGCTGATGCAACCGCATCACATCAAGGCCGATTTCGACGCGCTGGGCGGCAATGCGGCAATCGCGGCAGAGGCGCGTGGCGTCACCCAGAAGGTGCGAATCACCAACCATCTGGCCTATGTCATCCGCCAGGAACTGGTCGGGCAGGGCTATGCCGAGCAGCACACCGGCCTGATGGGCGCGATCAACCAGCTTTAGGCTTTCGCGCATCCCCGGAACACCATAAGAGGACGGCCATGATGCCGTCCTCTTTTCCTGTTGTCCGCCTGCGCCCCAAGGCAGAGGCGCGCGCGATCCGCCACGGGTTTCCGTGGATCTATGCCAATGAACTGGTCACCGACCGGCGCACCAAAGCGCTGGCGCCCGGCACGCTGGCATTGCTGGAGGACGCGGACCGCAACCCCTTGGGCATCGTCACCGTCAACCCGAATTCGCGCATCATCGCGCGCATGCTGGACCGCGATTGCGCCGCGCAGATCAATGCCGACTGGCTGGCGGCGCGGATCGGCCGCGCGCTGGAACATCGCGAACGGCTGTTCGACGCGCCCTTCTACCGGCTGGTGCATGCAGAGGCCGACGGTCTGCCCGGGGTCGTGATCGACCGGTTCGGCGATGCCGCCGTTATCCAGCCCAATGCCGCCTGGGCAGAGGTTCTGCTGGATCCGCTGGTCGAGGCTCTGGTGGCGGTGACCGGGGTCGGAACCGTCGTCAAGAATGGCACCGGGCGGTCGCGATCGCTGGAAGGTTTGCCAGAGGAAACGCTGGTCGTCCGGGGCGCGCTGGACGCGCCGGTGCCGGTGCAGATGAACGGTGCCACCTATCTGGCCGACCTGCTGGGGGGCCAGAAGACCGGGCTGTTCCTCGATCAGCGCGCCAACCACGGCTTCGCGCAATCGCTGGCCCGGGGCGCGCGGGTGCTTGACGTGTTTGCCCATGTCGGCGGCTTTTCCCTTGCCGCGCTGGCGGGCGGCGCGGTCTCGGCGCTGGCGGTCGACAGTTCCGCCCCGGCGCTGGAACTGGCCGGGCAGGGGGCCGCCGCAATGGGGCAGTCTGCGCGCTTTTCCACCCGCAAGGGCGACGCCTTCGCGGTGATGGAGGCGCTGGCCGAGGCGGGCGAGACCTTCGACCTGGTGATCTGCGACCCGCCCGCCTTTGCCCCCGCCAAACCGGCGCTGGAGGCCGGGCTGCGCGCCTATGAACGGGTTGCGCGGCTGGCGGCAGGCCTGGTGGCACCGGGCGGCTATCTGGGGCTGTGCTCGTGCTCGCACGCGGCCGACCTGGCGCGGTTTCGCGCCGCCAGCGCCCGGGGCATCGGCCGCGCCGGACGCGGCGCGCAACTGATCCACACCGGCTTTGCCGGGCCGGATCACCCGCAACTGCCGCAACTGGCCGAAAGCGGCTATCTGAAATCGGTGTTCTTCCGGCTGACCCCGTGAAAGTGCTGCTGGACGCCTGCGTCCTGTATCCCACGGTGATGCGCGAGGTCTTGCTGGGCGTGGCCCGCGCCGGGCTGTTCCAGCCGTTGTGGTCGGCGCGCATCCTGGAGGAATGGGCGCGTGCGGCGCGCAAGCTGGGCGCAGAAGGAGAGACCGTCGCGCGCGGCGAAATCGCGCTGTTGCAGGCGGACTGGCCCCGCGCCACGGTGCTGCCCGCGCCGGGGCTGGAACAGCGGCTGTGGCTGCCCGACGAGAACGATATTCACGTGCTCGCCGCCGCCATCGCCGGGTCAGCCGATATTCTGCTGACCAGCAACGCGGGCGATTTTCCGCAGAACATATTGCACGAGGAAGGCCTGAACCGCCGCGACCCCGACGGGTTCCTGTGGCAGCTTTGGTCGGACCACCCCGGCACGGTGGCCGACGCCGCCGAAACCGTGCGCCGGACCGCCGAACGGCTGTCGGGCCAGCCGCAACCGATACGCAAGCTGATGAAGAAGGCCCGGCTGCCAAGGCTGGGCAAGGCGCTGGATCAGGCGGCGAGCTGAAACAGGTATTGCTGGCCGAACCTTGTGTAGGTGGCCGCGTCGCCCAATTGCCGCTTCAGACCGCGCACCGCCTTTTGCACCGGGGCGCCATCCTCGCGTTTCCACAGCAGATCGTCGCCCGCGATCACGCCGCCGGGGCGCACCTTTGCAAGGCTCAGTTCCAGATCGCGCGACACCACGTCGAAATTGTGATTGCCGTCGATATAGACCCAGTCAAGCGTGCCGTCGCCGAATTGTTCCAGTGCCTCGTGCGAATAGGACCGGTGCAGGATCACGCGATCGTCGTTCTTGAATTTTTCCTGCACGACCAGATACTTATCGTCCATCCGCGCCTCGTTTCGCGGCTTGCCGAAGGCGGTGTTGGCATAGTCGGGCTGGTATTCCCAGGGGTCGATCAGGTGCAGGATCCTGGGTTGCGCAATTTCCAGCAGCTTCTCGCTGAAGCCGCCTTCCCAGACGCCGATTTCGGCGCCGACGCCGCCCTTGGGCAGACGATTCAGAATCTCCTGTCGATGCTCGTCGCGGGCCATGGCGCATCCTCTGGCTGTTTTTTCGCCTGTGATAGCGCGCGGGCGGTGGTTTGCCTAGCCTTTCACGGCGGCCCAGCGTGCCTCGAGCCGTTCGATCGCGGCGATGCGTTCGCCGGTCTTGGGATGGCTCAGCAGCCAGGCCGGGGCGGCGCCCATGTTGGTCCTGGTCAGCGCCTCGAGCTTCTGGAACAGCGCCTTCTGCGGCGCGGTGCCGATGCCGGACTTGACCAGCAGCGCAGAGGCATAGGCGTCGGCCTCGTATTCGTCGCTGCGCGACAGGCGCGCGGCCAGAAGGGTGGTCAGGAAATTGGCGACAAGGGTGCCGATCCCCGGCAGGAACCGCGACAGAACCATCGCCAGCGCGGTGCGCAGCGCGTTCTGGCCGGAAAAGTCGATCATCCGGCGGCGCGAATGCCCCAGCGCCACATGGCCCAGTTCATGCGCGATCACGCTGGCCATTTCATCAGAGCTGACTTCGCCGGCGCGGTACTTGTTGAAAAACCCCCTGGTGATGAAGATTCGCCCGTCCGGGGCGGCAAGCCCGTTCACCGGGGCGATCTCGTAGATATGCACCCGGATACGCGGCAGGTCGAGCGCGGCCGCCATCCTGTCGGTCAGGTTCTTCAGCAGCGGATCGGCCAGTTCGGTCGATTTCGCATCCAGTTCGCGCGCTGTGCGCCAGGCGGAAAAGCGATACATCACCAGCGCATACAGAACAGCCAGAAAGATGGGGGTGAATTTCAGCATGGGGTGAATATGGGGGCTGGCGCGGTTTCAGGCAATGGCGGCGTGATCCGAATGGGTCGCTGGCGCGACGCCGATCTGCCTCGCGCCCCCTTCGGGGAGCGCTCAGAGCGTGGCCGAGAGGTGACGTGCAGGCTGCGGGGCCGGCGTTTTGCGGGGCTGGCGGATGCCATGGCCGGGGATATTTCCGGCCGGCGGCAGGATCAGGTTTGCCATGCCACCTGCACCTGCGCCGGGCCGCGAAAGGCCCAGCCGGCAAAGGTGACGTCGCCGGTCAGGCGCAGATTCTTCAGGCGGTCGAACAGCATCGGCAGGGCGACCTCTGCGATCAGGGCGCGGCTGGCGGCGGCCCCGGCGCAGAAATGCGGCCCCGCCCCGAAACTGACCGAGCCCGTGGTGTCGCGGGTGATGTCGAAACGGTCGGGCTGCGCAAAGACCTGTTCATCGCGGTTGCCAGAGCCGTACATGAAGAAGACGCGGCTGTCGGGCTGGAAGGTGATGCCATTCACGGTGTCGGCGCGCGCGACGCGGCGCGGCGACATGCCGATGGGCGAGATCCAGCGGGCGTATTCCTCGAACACGTCGCGCCAGGTCGCGCGGCCCGCCTGCACCAAGGCCAGTTGCTCGGGGTGGGTCAGCAGCGCCCAGGCGGCCCCGGCGATGGCGTCGCGCGGTTCGTTCTGGCCACCGGAAATCGCCAGTTTCACATTGGCGCGCACCGAGTCCATCGGCAGCCCGGCCTGAAGCTGAACCGACAGCAGCGACTGGTCGGGACTGGCGCGCAACCGTGGCAGGCGGGCGTCGATATGGGCGTCGATCGAGGCGGTGCAGTCATGGCAGCGCGCCGTGACTTCCGGGTCATTGGCGTAGTTGGCGATGCCGTCGATCATGCCCTGGCTGGTGCGGTCCATCTCGCGCCAGTCCATGTTGGTCAGCCCGGTGATGGAGCGCAGGGCGTGGCCCGCGACCGGCATCGCGTAATCGGCCACCAGATCGGCGGCGCCGAGGGGGGCGAGATCATCGAGGATCTGTTCGGTGGCGCTGCGGAATTCGGCAAGCCAGCGGTCGCGCACGGTGCGCGGCGAGAATGCCGGAAACGTCGCCTTGCGTTCGGCGGCATGCGCGGCCCCGTCCTTGCGCATCATGTTCTGACCCATCAGCTGCGTCATCAGCCCGTCGGGCTGATCGGAGGAAAACGTCCCGATGCGCTTTTCCTGTTCGGATATGTCGGCGCGCCGGGTGAACAGCGTGGCGCCCAGTTGCGGGACAAAGGCGATGGGTGCGCTTGCGCGCATCCGTGCCAGCGTCGGGTAGGGGTCGGCGTGAAACGCCTGCGGGTCGATGTCGAACTGCGGAGCCTGGGCCATACCCGCAGCCTGCGTCAGGGCGGCGCGCGCCGCAAGTCCCTGTGCGCCCTGTCGGCGCGCATCGCCGCGCGCAGCCACAGCCCCAGCGCAACCGCCACGGCACCCGCCGCCAGGACGCCGCTGAGGTTGCCGGCGATGTCGGCCACCGCCTCTATCTGCCCGGCAAAGGCATACCCCAGCCCGACATAAAGGCTGACCCAGACGATTTCGCCAAGTGCGCCCCACAGGGTGAAGCGCGGCCAGTTCATGCGTGCCGCGCCGGTGACGAAATTCATGTACGGCCCCAGCGGGCTGAACAGCCAGCGGCTGAGAAAGACGCCGATGCCGCCCCAGTCGTTCGACAGGGCCTGCGCGCGGGCAACGAGACTTGCCGGTTTGCCGCCCGCGCCCGTCAGCCGCTGCAGCCAGCTGGCGCCCGATCTGCCGATCAGATAGCCGGCCTGATCGCCCAGCACCGCACCGGCCAGCGCGGTTGCCGCAGTTGTGCTTGCCGCCAGATCGCCGGAGGCCGCAAAGGCGCCGCCGGTCAGCATGATCAGCGAGGACGGGATCGGCAGCGCCAGACAACTGAGGAACGTGGCCGCCGCGATGATATAAAGCCCGTAGGCCGGGACCAGTTCAAGCAGCGTTCCGGTCATTGCGCCGCCCGGTGGCCCGCGATGGCATCGTTCAGCAGATCGATCAGCACCGGCAGCGCAATGTCGCGGCCTGCCGCGATGTCCGACAACGTCCGGCGCTGGCCTGTGCGCTCTGCCGGGATGCCCAGCGTTTCTGCCAGCAGGTCTTTGGGCACGTCCCAGGAATGGGCGACATAGCCGGGCGTCATCCAGCCTTGCAGCGCCTGATCGCGATGCGCCGGGTCGGCCCAGTAGACAACGAAAAAGACGGTGCGGATGGCAAAGAACGCGGTCATCGCCAGCGCCAGCATGAACCCCGAGGCAAGCAGCGGGTGGCGGCGAAAAATGTCGATGAACCGTTTCATGGATGCCTATTGCCTGCGATCGCGGGCCGGTTCAAGCGGCGCGGTGCGGGCCATCCCGGCGACCGCAAATGTTTCGCGCGCGAAACATTGTGTGTTTACAATCTGTTAACGAATGTCCGGCGACGGCGCGGCCGGGTCATCTTCCCAGCAGCTTCATGCCGGCCTCGATCCC
>JAJDOB010000105.1 GCA_022340385.1 Rhodobacter sp. | reverse complement strand
CAGGAAATCGGGGTTCATGTATTCGCTAAGCGCCTTCATCATTTCCAGCGCGGCAACGCCCTGTGGGTTGTTGATCGAAACTTCGGCCGTGCCGGGTTTGAAGAACTCGCCCCCCTCACCGATGTACATGTTGTTGAATTCCTGGGCCAGATTCCAGCCGGCCGCGTAGGCGCCGCCAACCGGATTGTCCATGATCCCCATGTCGCGGATCTTCTTGGCGGCCACCAGCATGTCCTCATAGGTTTTCGGCGGCTCCATGCCGATCTGTTCCAGCACGTCCTTGCGATAGACAAGGTGCTGCGCATTGGCCATGAACGCCACCGCCATGATCTTGCCGTCGATCGTGATCAGCTGGTTCTTTTTCAGAACCTGACCGTATTGCGCCACCAGATCGTCCAGCGGGCGGATCAGATCGTCGTTCAACAGCGCCACGATCGACGAATTGGCGATGATGGCGCTGGTGTATTCGGCCGGATTGCCGGTCATCCCGGCGACGTTGATCTTCTGGTGGTCGGCGGTCAGGTTGGTCTTCACCTCGACCGTGTCGCTGGCACAGGCCATGGCGCCCGCGCCAACCGCCTGGATCGCCGGGAATTCGTTGCCAACTATGCTGACGCGCCCGGATTCGATGCCGCAATTCGCGTGTCCGGCGGCAAAGGCCGATCCCGACACCGTGAGCAGCAGTGCGCCTGCCAGTGCTATCTTCTTGATGAACATCTCTGTTCTCTCCCTTGTGATAATCGGTGTGTCCTGCAGGTCCACACCCCGGTTTTCCCCCGGGCATGTGACCCGAAGAGCCTGTTGGATACCGGGTTCAGCCGGTCTCGATGCTTGCCCCCGTCGCTGGATCGAACAGGTGGCAGATTTCCGACGGAACCGCGATTGACACGTCATCGCCGATTTCGGTGCGATAGTCCTTGGCCGCCTTCACGGACACCAGCGTGCCGCCGGCCCGCACGGTGATCATGGTGGCGTCGCCCAGCAGTTCCATCGTGTAGACTTCGGCGTTGATCTGTGCGGCATCGCCCGCCACATACGCATCCTCGGCGCGGTAGCCCAGCGTGACCGGCCCGTCCGGCCCGCGCAATCCTTCGACGCGCACGTTCTGCGCCGTGAACACGCCGCCCGCCAATTCGCCTTCCATCAGGTTCATCGCCGGCGATCCGATGAAACCCGCCACGAATGTGTTGGCCGGGTGGTCGTAGATATCGGTCGGCGTGCCGACCTGCTGCACCACGCCCTTGTTCATCACCACGACCCGGTCTGCCAGCGTCATCGCCTCGATCTGGTCGTGGGTGACGTAGATCGTCGTCACTTTCAATTCGTGGCTGAGGTTCTTGATCTGTGCGCGGGTGCTGACGCGCAGTTTGGCGTCCAGATTGCTAAGCGGTTCGTCCATCAGGAACACGTTCGGTTCGCGCACGATGGCACGCGCCAGCGCCACCCGCTGGCGTTGCCCGCCCGACAGTTCGGCCGGCTTGCGGTGCATGAATTCCGTCAGTTCGACCATCTCCGCGGCGCGTTTCACGCGGGCATCATGGGTCGCGGGGTCAACCTTGCGGACCTTCAGCGGAAAGCGGATGTTTTCGTAGACGTTCATGTTGGGGTAAAGCCCGTAGGACTGGAACACCATCGCGATGTCGCGGTCCTTGGGATCGAGATCGTTGACCACGGTTCCATCGACCACGATCTCGCCCTCGCTGACATCCTCCAGCCCGGCGATCATCCGCATCGTCGTTGTCTTGCCGCAGCCCGACGGGCCCAGAAGCACCAGGAATTCCTGGTCGGCAATGGTCAGATCGAAGTTCTCGACACCGACAAAGCTGCCCCAGCGTTTGGACACATTGCGCAGTTGGATTTCGGCCATGGCCCCCCCAGACAGGTTTCGCGACACTTTTTTGCACACGTTTGCAAAAAAGCTAGACGAGGCGGCACGATTTTGCCAAGACTTTTCTTGAAGTTGCAGGACATCGGTAGCTATATGATTGATTTCAGGAAAGAAACTCGCGCTGCGTTACACCGGATGATCGCCGCGGATCCTGACGAACTGCCGGAAATCATCGCCCGGACCCTGACCGAAGAATCGGTTTGGGATATTTCATGCCCGGTCAGTCGTCTGACCGGGCCAGAGGCGGTTCTGGAAAATTTCCTGCGCCCGCTGCGCCGCGCCATGCCACAGGCCTATCGCCGGGATGAGCTGTTCATTGGCGGGACGAACATCCGCGAACGCGGCGGCAGTTGGGTGGCAGCGCTGTCGCATTATGTCGGCCGTTTCACCGCGCCGCTGTTTGGCGTGCCAGCCTCTGACCGGCTGGTTTTCCTGCGCGCCGGCGAATTCTACCGTATCGAGAATGGCCGCATTGCCGAGGCGAAAATCATTCTCGACCTGCCCGATCTGATGCGCCAGGCGGGCCGGTTTCCGCTGCCGCGCACGCTTGGGACCGAAATGCTGTTCCCGGGCCCTGCCAGCCATGACGGTGTGTTGCCGACCGGCGGCGACGGCGCGGCGGCACTGGACATCGTTCAGGCCATGCTGGGCGACCTGCAAACCTATGATCCGAAGACCGGCGCCAGTCCGGGCCAGACCGGCAGCGGCGGCTACTGGCACAAGGACATGATGTGGTTTGGCCCCGGCGGCATCGGGTCGACCCACGGCTGGGACGGGTTTGTCGACCACCATCGGGCGGCTTTTCTGCGCGCGTTTCCCGATCGCAGGGGTGGCAATCACTATTGCCGCATCGGCGATGGTGATTTCGCGGCGGTTTCGGGCTGGCCATCGATGACGATGACCCACCGTGGCGCGTATCTGGGCGTACCCGCCACCAACCGGGCGTTGACCCTGCGGGTGATGGATTTCTACCGCGTCACGCAGGGCCAGATCATCGAAAACTGGGTCTGCCTCGATTATGTCGACCTGCTGGCGCAGATGGGCGTCGATCTGATCGCCCGCGCGGCGGCGATGGACAGTTCGCTGCAGTGACGCGCGATTCCGTGCAACAACCGGCATCCGGTTTTCGGATCGCACTTTAACGCGACGCGCGCCCCGCCAGCACCGAAAACAGGTACAGGGCCGCCGCCACGCTGACGATGCTGGGCCCCGCCGGAGTGTCCGCATAGAACGACAGCGCCAGGCCGGCCACGGCGGCCAGTGCCCCGGCCAGCACCGCCAGCGCCGCCATCGCCTCTGGCGAGCGGGCAAAGCCGCGTGCCGCCGCCGCCGGAATGATCAGCATGGCCCCGATCAGCAACGCGCCGACCACTTTCAGCGACACCGCAACCACCAGCGCCAGCGCAATCGTCAGCACCAGCCGTTCGCGCCGCGGGTCGATCCCGGCCGAGCGCGCCAGTTCCTCGTTCAGGGTTGCCGTCAGCAGCGCCTGCCAGCGCCAGACCAGCAGCGCGACGATCATCAGCGCGCCGCCCCAGATCACCACCAGGTCGGTTGCCGTGACCGCCAGAATGTCGCCGAACAGAAAGGCGTTCAGATCGACGCGCGCGCCCCGGATCAGCGAAAACGCCATCAGCCCGATCGCCAGCGCCGCATGCGCCAGCACGCCCAGCGTCGCATCCATGGCGTGACCGCGCTCTACCAGCGCAGACACCGCCAGCGCCATCACCAGCGCGACGGCCAGCGTGCCCGCAAGCACCGAGGTCGAAAGCGCCAGCGCCAGCGCCACGCCCAGGATCGCGCCATGCGCCATGGCGTCACCGAAATACGCCATCCGCCGCCAGATGACGAAAGACCCCAGCGGCCCGGCTGCCAGGGCAACGCCAATCCCCGCCAGCGCCGCGCGGATCAGAAAGTCATCCATGAACCGCCCCACCCGAAATGACGCCACAACGCGCGCCCGCACCCGGATTGGCCCGCCCGTCAGTGCGCATGATCGTGGTCGTGTTCATGCTGGTACAACGCCAGCGCCCCGCCGGTGCCGTGCCCGAACAGGGCGCGGTATTCCGGCGCGGCGCGCACCACATGCGGCGTGCCTTCGCAACAGACATGACCGTTGAGGCAGATCACCCGGTCCGACGCGCTCATCACCACATGCAGATCGTGGCTGACCAGCAGCACGGCACAGCCGATTTCCTGCCGCAGGGTTTCGATCAGCCGATAGAAATCCGCGATGCCGGGCTGATCCAGCCCCTGCGTCGGCTCGTCCAGGATCAGGATGTCAGGCACCGCCAGCAAGGCACGCGCCAGCAGAACCCGCTGAAACTGCCCGCCCGACAGCGTGGCAAGCTGCTGGCGTTCCAGCCCGGGCGCGCCGACACGTTCCAAAACCCGCGCGGTCACCGCGGCGCTTTGCCGGTCGGGCAGCGACAGAAACCGCGCCACGCTGATCGGCAGCGTCGCATCGACAGTCAGTTTCTGCGGTACATACCCGATGCGCAGCCCGGGTTTGCGGCTGATCGAGCCTTTCGTCGGCGTCAGAACGCCCAGCAATGCCCGGATCAGCGTCGATTTGCCCGATCCGTTCGGGCCGACCACGGTGACGATCTCTGCGGGTTCGATGGCAAAGTCGACATGTTCAAGCACCGGCGCACCGTCATAGCGCAAGCTCATGTTTTCGGTGGTGATCAGGCTCATCGCGCGGAACAGGCCGGGCAACGGCCGACCGCTTCTAGGTTCACACGTTCGACGCTGAAGCCGATCTTGCGCGCCGCGGTGTCCAGCGCCTGGCGCACATCGGCGACCGGCGCTTCGGCGACGGAATCGCAGGTCTCGCAGATGAAGAACGCCGGTGAATGCGGCTCTCCGGGATGCATGCAGGCGGCAAAGGCGTTCAACCGGCGCACCCGGTGGGCAAGGCCATGTTCGACCAGAAATTCCAGGGCGCGGTAGGCCACCGGGGGCTGATGGCCGAAACCGTCTGCCGCAAGCCGTTCCAGCACGTCATAGGCGCCCAGCGCCTTGTGCGTTTCCAGCAGGATCTCCAGCGTGCGGCGGCGCACGGGCGTCAGCCGCAAACCGCCATCGCAGCACAAGGCATCGGCACGCGCCAGGATATTCCCGCTGCAGGCGCTGTGATCGTGCGGGGCAAAGGCGAGCGGGGTTTCAGGCATCGGAATTTCAAGTATTGTTATAACATTACATTCTTCGTAAACCCGCCCCGGACGATTGGCAAGGACGAATCAAGGACCAATGATGCGGCATATTCTGACAATCCTGCTGTTGCTGGCGGCCCCGGCAAAGGCCGAGGTTCCCAATGTCGTCACCGACATCGCGCCGGTGCATTCGCTGGCGACGCAGGTGCTGGGCGATCTTGGCACGCCGGTGCTGTTGCTGGATCCGGGCGCCGACCCGCATCATTTTCAACTGCGCCCCAGTCAGGCGCGCACGCTGTCGCGGGCGGATGTCGTGATCTGGGTCGGGAAGGGTCTGACACCGTGGCTGGACGATGTGATTGGCAATCTCGGCAAGGATCCGATTAACCTGGAACTGCTGGACGTGCCGGACCTGCCGTTGCGGGTAGCGCCGGAGGCAGGCTTCGGGCATGGCGATGCCGACCCGCACGCCTGGCTTGACCCGCTGAACGCCGCGCATTTCCTTGCCGCGATTGCCGGGGCGCTGGCCAGCGCCGATCCGGACAATGCGCCGACCTATCGCGCGAATGCAGCCCGGGCGGCGGCGGACCTACAGGCGTTGACCCGCCAGACCGAAAAGCAGTTGCAGGCCGCACCGGTGACAATGCTTATCGCCTATCACGACGCATACCGGTATTTCCTGACGCGGTTCGATCTGGATGTTTCCGGCAGCCTGACCGATTCCGACGCGCAGGCGCCCAGCGCCGCCCGCCTGGCCGATCTTCGCGGGATCCTGGCGACCGAACAGAATGCCTGCCTGCTGGCCGAGCCGGACGCAAACCCGGCGCTGATCGCGGCCCTTGCCCAAAACCGGTCGCTGCGTGTGGCGACGCTCGATGCGCTGGGGCGCGACCTTGCCCCCGGCCCGGGGCTTTACCCCGAGTTGATCCGCGCAATGGCACAGGCGCTGTCAGACTGCATGGCGCGCTGACAGTCCGGTCATCTGGTCAGCGCAGCCGCGCCCCGGTTGCGGCATCGAACAGATAGGCGTTGGCGGCATCAAAGCTGACGCCGACGCGGCCACCGCCCGGCATTGGCTGATCCTCGCGCGCCTCGATCACCAGACGATCGCCGTTCGCGGCGTTCAGATAGACATAGCTGACTCCGCCCAGCGACTCGGTCAGATCCACTGCATGGCTGTCGCCTGTCGGGTCGATCAGCAGGTGATTTGGCCGCAGCCCCACCGTCACGCCCGAACCGGAGCCCGGCAGCGCAAGCGCGGATGTCACCACCGCATCGCCCAGTCCCGGCACCCGGATGCCGCCGTCTTCGACCACACCGTCGAAAAAGTTCATCGCCGGCGAGCCGATGAAACCGGCGACGAATCTGTTGTCGGGGTCGCGATACAGATCCAGCGGCGCGCCGACCTGTTCCACCCGGCCCGCGCGCAGCACCACGATCTTGTCGGCCAGTGTCATCGCCTCGACCTGGTCGTGGGTGACATAGATCATCGTCGCGCCGATCTCGTTGTGCAGCCGGGCGATCTCGACACGCATCTCGACGCGCAACTCGGCGTCGAGGTTCGACAGCGGTTCGTCGAACAGGAACACCTCGGGCCCGCGCACGATGGCGCGGCCAATCGCAACCCGCTGACGCTGACCGCCGGACAGGGCGGCAGGCTTGCGGTTCAGATAGTCGTCGAGTTGCAGGATACGGCTGGCCTCTGCCACCTTCGACCTGATCTCTGCTTTTGGGTGGCCGTTCATGCGCAGACCAAAGCCCATGTTTTCGGCCACCGTCATATGCGGGTACAAGGCATAGGTCTGGAACACCATCGCCACGCCACGCTCTGCCGGGTCCAGCCTGGTGACATCGCGTTTGCCGATGTGAATCTGCCCGTCACTGGTTTCCTCCAGCCCGGCAACCATCCGCAGCAGGGTCGACTTGCCGCAGCCCGACGGGCCGACAAAGACACAGAATTCGCCATCCTCGATTTCAAGGTCCACACCGTGGATGACCTGAACATCGCCGTAGCGCTTTATGGCATTGGTTAGCGTGACTCCTGACATCGGACAGGCTCCTTGTTCGGGGCTAGGTGGGAAATTGCCAGACCTCCGCCGCGACACCGATCTTTTCGGATGTCGCAAGCAGGGCGGTGCGAAAGGCGGCAAGGCTCTTCAGCGAATGGCGCGAGGTCGAGGTTGCGATCGACAGCGCGCCGATCACCCGGCCGCCATCGGTCAGGATCGGGGCCGCGATACTGATGATGCCGCTTTCATGCTCTTCGCGGTCGAATGCGATCCCGTCCTTGCGGATTTCGTCCAGCTCGGCAGACAGGCTTTCGGCGTTTGTATGGGTGGCGGGAGTGTATTTCAGATAGGCCTGCTGCAACAGCGCGCGCTGGCGGTGTTCGGGCGGCATGAAGGCCAGAATCGCCTTGCCGACGCCAGTGCAATAGCCCGGCGCGACCTTGCCGGTCTGCGCCATGGTTTCGAACTGATCCACGGTCCTGTGCTTGTCGACGAACAGAACCTGCCCATGATCCATCTGCGCCAGGTGAATGGTTTCCCCGACTTCGGTCGCCAGCGCCTCGATATACGGGCGCGCCACCGGGGCCAGCGTCGAATGTTTCCACGCTGCATGTGCCAGCCGCACCAGTCGCACGCCCAGCCGATAGGTCTGGTCGTGGGAATCATAGGCCAGCAGCCGCTGGCTGGTCAGGGTTTGCAGGAAACGGTAGAGCGTCGCCTTGGGATAATTGCTTTGCTCCAGCAACTCTCCGAATCGCACCGGGCGCCCGAAATCGGCAACCTGATCGAGAACGCCAAGCGCCTTCCCCACGGTCCCGTCCTGCGCCTTTCTTGCGTTCAGCGGCACGTATTTCCCTCCCAAAGCGGCAAACTCTGTTACGTTCGGCTTGCAGCACCCTGTTGACATTTACTGCACCACTGGCGATACCAATTCAATATTAAAAACCAAGTTTCAAATAATGGAACCAAAGGGAGGACTATAATGCATTCCATCATCAAAGCGTCCATCGCGGCGTTGGCGACGACTGCAACCCTGGCAACCGGCGCCAGTGCCGCCAGTCATGCGCTGTCGGGCGATCTGAAAATCTTTCTCGACACATCGAATCCGGCGCCGCGCGCAACCATGGAGGCGATGATTGCCGAGTTTCAGGGCATGCACCCTGAACTGAACATCGAAACGACGGTCATCGACCGCGAAGCCTACAAGACCCAGATCCGCAACTTCCTGACCGCCGGCGCACCCGATGTCGCCACTTGGTATGCCGCCAACCGGATGACACCCTATGTCAAGGCCGGCCTGTTCGAAGATGTCAGCGACCTGTGGGCAGAGCCCGAGATCGCCGACAACCTGGCCTCGACCAAGGGCGCGATGACAATCGACGGCAAGCAGTGGGGCGTGCCCTATACCTACTATCAGTGGGGCGTCTACTATCGCAAAGACATCTATGAAGAGCTTGGCATCGGCGAGCCCGCCAACTGGGAAGAGATGCTGTCCAATTGCGAGAAAATGGTCGCCTCGGGCCGGGCCTGCTATACCATCGGCACAAAGTTCCTTTGGACCGCCGGCGGCTGGTTCGACTACATCAACATGCGCACCAACGGCTTTGATTTCCACATGGCGCTGGGACGTGGCGAGGTCAAATGGACCGACGACCGCGTGCGGGCCACATTCGCCAACTGGCGCAAGCTGATCGACATGGGCGGCTTTGTGGCCAACCACCAGACCTACAGCTGGCAGGAAGCCCTGCCGTTCATGGTCAATGGCGAAGCCGGGGCCTACCTGATGGGCAACTTCGCCGTCGCGCCACTGCGCGAAGCCGGCCTGAGCGACGATCAACTGGACTTTCACCAGTTCCCGCCGATCAACCCGGATGTCGCACTGGCCGAGGATGCGCCGACCGACACCTTCCACATCCCCGCCAATGCCGCGAACAAGGACAACGCCCGCGCTTTCCTGCGGTTCGTGGTTTCGGCCGGTGTCCAGACCACCATCAACAACGGCGAGAATCTGGGCCAGTTGCCGGTCAACGCCACGGCCTCGGTCGACGACGACAAATTCCTGAACGAAGGGTTCACCATGCTGTCCTCGAACAGCCCCGGCGGCGTTGCCCAGTTCTTTGATCGCGACTATCCGGCCGAAATGGCCTCTGAAGCGATGCAGGGCTTTCAGGAATTCATGGTTCTGCCCGACAATCTGGACGATATCCTGAACCGCCTCGATAAGGTGCAGGAACGGGTCTACAAATAGGCCAGATCAACCGGTCCGGGCGGCATCGCGTCGCCCGGACCCCACCGACGCAGCCGCGACCCATCCGCAAGCCTGAAATCCCCGACTTACGCATGTGCCGCCATCGCCGGAAGGGACCGCAGTCATGACCTCTGCCGCATTGCCCCAAGCACATCCTGACCGCGGCGGCCGCGGCTGGTACAGACGCAACGAGATCGCGATCACGCCGTGGCTGTTTCTGGCCCCCGCGATCCTGTTCTTCATGGTCTATGTGATCATCCCGATCTTTCAGTCCTTCAACATCTCGCTTTACGACTGGGACGGGCTTGGAGAGGCACGGTTCATCGGGCTGGGCAACTACAGCGAACTGCTGGACGACCGCGCTTTCGAGGTCAGCCTGTGGAACAATTTCAAATGGCTGCTGCTGTATCTTCTGGCGATCCCGGCCGGGCTGTTCATCGCGCTGTTCCTGAACCAGACCGTCACCGGCATTCGCCTGTACAAGTCCTTGTTCTTCTTTCCCTTTGTCATCAGCCAGGTCGTCGTCGGGCTGGTGTTCACATGGTTCTACGACCCGACCTTCGGTCTGCTGAACACCATTCTCGGCGTGTTCGGGCTGGGCCCGGTCAACGTGCTGGGCGACCCGACCCTTGTCACCTATGGCATCATTGCCGCCGGCCTGTGGCCGCAGACGGCCTATTGCATGATCCTGTATCTGACCGGGCTGAACGCGGTCGATCCCGAACAGGTAGAGGCGGCGCGGCTGGACGGGGCCAAGGGCTGGAAGATGCTGTGGTTCATCATCATCCCGCAACTGAAGCCCGCCACCTTCATCGCCTTCGTGGTGACGATCATCGGCGCGCTCAGGTCGTTCGATCTGATCTCGATCATGACCAATGGCGGCCCGTTCGGCACCAGCCGGGTACTGTCGTTCTACATGTTCGAGAAGGCATTGTCCGAATACGGCTTCCGCATGGGATACGGCGCCGCCATCGCCGTTGTGCTGTTCCTGATCATGCTGTGCTTCATCGCCTACTTCCTGTGGTCGATGTACCGCGAAGAAAAAGGGGGCCGCTGAGATGTTTCCCAGACCCATCCAGACGCAATCGCGCGCGGTCCAGATCACCTATCAGACCTTTCTGCCGCTGGCGCTGATCCTGTGGCTGCTGCCGCTGATCGCGGTCGCGGTATTCTCGATCAAACCGGATACCGATTTCACCTCGGGCAATTACTGGGGCATGCCCGGGTCGTTCGAGGGCTTCACCAACTATGGCAAGGTCTTCTTTGCCTCTGACATGCCGCGCTACATGTGGAATTCGGTTCTGATCACCGTGCCCACGGTCATCGGTGCGGTCGCACTCAGCAGCATGGCCGGGTTCGCGCTGGGGATCTACCGGTTCAAGTCGAACCTGTGGATCTTCTTCATGTTCGTGGCCGGAAATTTCGTGCCCTTCCAGATCCTGATGGTTCCGGTGCGCGACCTGACAATCGACATGGGGCTGTACAATTCCAAGACCGGGCTGGTGCTGTTCCATATCGCGTTCCAGTCGGGGTTCTGCACATTGTTCATGCGCAATTTCATCCGGCAACTGCCCTTCCCGCTGATCGAGGCCGCCCGGGTCGAAGGCGTCGCGGAATGGCGCATCTTCTGGTACGTGGTGCTGCCGCTGATGAAGCCCGCGATCGCCGCGCTTTCGGTGCTGATCTTCACCTTCATCTGGAACGATTATTTCTGGGCCGTGGTGCTGACCCAGGGCCCAGAAAGCCAGCCGGTGACCGCCGGTATCACCAGCTTCAACGCCCAGTTCCGCGCCGCCTATCATCTGATGAGCGCGGGCAGCATCGTCGCTGCGATCCCGCCGGTTGCAATGTTCTTCCTGATGCAGAAACATTTCATTGCCGGCCTCACCCTGGGCGCCGTGAAGTAAGAGACCACGCAGATGACCAAGATCACCTTCATCGGTGCCGGATCGACGATATTCATGAAGAACATCGTCGGCGACGCGCTGCACTTTCCCGCCATGGCCGACGCCACCTTCGCGCTGATGGACATCGACGCCGCGCGACTGGCGGAGTCCGAGATTGTCGCGCGCAAGCTGATCGCGGCAATGGGCACAAATGCCCGCATCGAAACGCACCGCGACCAGCGCGCCGCCCTGGCAGGCGCCGATTTCGTCGTCACCGCGTTTCAGATCGGCGGATACAGGCCCTGCACCGTGACCGACTTCGAGATTCCGCGCCAATACGGGCTGCAACAGACCATCGGCGACACGCTGGGGATCGGCGGCATCATGCGCGGCCTGCGCACCGTGCCGCATCTGTGGGCCGTCGCCGAGGACATGCGCGCCACCTGCCCCGACGCGACGCTGCTGCAATATGTCAACCCGATGGCGATCAACACCTGGGCGCTGGCCGAACGCTATCCCGATATCCGCCATGTCGGCCTGTGCCATTCGGTGCAGAACACCGTGCAGGAACTGGCGCATGACCTGGACATGGACCCCGCCACCCTGCGTTACCGGGTCGCCGGCGTGAATCACGTCGCGTTCTTCCTGCACCTGCATCAGCATCTGGGCGACGGCAGCCAACGCGATCTCTACCCGGCTCTGCGGGATGGCTATGCCTCTGGTGCCTTCCCCAAACCGCCGCTGCTGATGCCGCGCTGCCCCAACAAGGTGCGCTACGAGGTGATGAAACATCTCGGCTATTTCTGCACCGAAAGCAGCGAACACCTTGCCGAATACGTGCCCTGGTTCATAAAGCGCCACCGCCCCGACCTGATCGAGCGGTTCGCGATCCCGCTGGATGAATATCCGAAACGTTGCGAAGAGCAGATCGCCAGCTGGACCGCCCAGGCCGCAGCCTTCAAGGGACCGGCCCCGATCACGGTCGAGAAAAGCCACGAATTCGCCGCCGACATGATGAACGCCGCGCTGACCGATCAGCCGTTTCATTTCTACGGCAATCTGGCCAACACCGGGCAGATCCCGCAACTGCCGTCGGGCGCGGCGGTAGAGACCGAATGCATCATCGACGCCGCCGGCATCCGCCCGGTCACAACCGATGGCATTCCGCCGCAACTGGTCGCGCTGATGCGCAGCCAGATCAACGTGCAGGAACTGACGGTGCGCGCGCTGCTGGACGAAGATCCCGAACATATTCACCACGCCGCGATGATGGACCCGCACACCGCGGCCGAACTCGACCTTGAACAGATCCGCGCGATGGTAAGCGCCCTGCTGGCCGCGCATGGCGACTGGCTGCCCGGCTGGGCAAGGATGAGGCAGGCCGCATGATGAAACCACGGCCCGAATATCAACGCAGCGCGACCGCCCGTGTTCAGACTGCACCGGCTAAGGCACCCGCATGCCGCGGCCGCCATGGCGCACCTGTCATCGATAGCTGCGGGAAGATGCGCGGATGACGCCCGCGCTGCAACCTGCCGACTGGATCGCGGTGGACTGGGGCACGTCCAACCTGCGGGCCTGGTCGATCGGCCCGGCGGGCGAGGTTCTGGACCATGCGCAGTCCGACGATGGCATGGGCAAACTGGCGCCGGCGGATTTCGAACGCGCGCTTGTCGGTCTGGTCAGACCCTGGCTGGGCGAAGGCGTCACGCAAGCGATCGCCTGCGGCATGGTCGGCGCGCGTCAGGGCTGGATCGAGGCGGCCTATGCAAAGGTTCCCTGCCCCGCAAGCGGCGGCACCCTGACCAAAGCCCCGACCACGGATGCGCGCCTTGACGTGCGCATCATCCCCGGCGTCTGCCAGAACGCGCCGGCAGATGTGATGCGCGGCGAGGAAACCCAGATCGCCGGCTACCTGGCGCAGAACCCGGATTTCGACGGCATCCTGTGCCTGCCCGGCACCCACAGCAAATGGGTCCATGTCAGCGCGCAGGAGATCGTCAGTTTCCGCACTTTCATGACCGGAGAGATGTTCGCGCTGCTGTCCAACCAATCGGTGCTGCGCCACTCGGTCGGCGGCGATGGCTGGGATGACGATGCCTTTGCCGAGGCGCTGGACTCGTCGCTGTCGCGTCCCGAGGCGCTTGCCGGCCGCCTGTTCGGCCTGCGCGCCGATCAGTTGCTGCACCAGCAAACGCCCGACACCGCACGCGCGCGGCTGTCCGGCCTGCTGATCGGCGCCGAACTTGCCGCCGCGAAACCCTATTGGCTGGGCCAGCCTGTCGTGCTGATCGGCGCGACCGGCCTGGCACAGCGCTATGCCACCGCCCTGCGCGCGCAGGGCGTGGTGCCGGTCATCGCCGACGGCGCCGCCCTCACCCTCGCGGGGTTGACAGCCGCCCATTCCAGCCTGAAAGCCAAAGCAACATGAGCCGCCCCCTGATCGCCATCCTGCGCGGGATCGAACCGCGCGACGCCGCTGCCGCCGCCGCCACCCTGATTGCCGCCGGGATCACCCGGATCGAGGTGCCGCTGAATTCTCCCGATCCGTTCGACAGCATCCGGATCATGGCCGACGCCCACGGCGGTGACGCCCTGATCGGCGCGGGCACGGTCCTGACCACGGGCGATGTCGAGTCTGTCCATGCGGCGGGCGGGCAACTGATCGTCTCGCCCAATTGCGACGCGGCGGTGATCCGCAGGACCAAGGCGCTGAACATGCAAAGCTGGCCCGGAGTCTTCACCCCGACCGAATGTTTCGCCGCCCTGCAGGCCGGGGCCGACGGGCTGAAGATCTTTCCCGGTTCGCTGATGGGCCCCGAAGGTCTGAAAGCGGTTCGCGCCGTGCTGCCACAAGGCACGCAGGTCTATGCCGTCGGCGGGGCCGGCCCGGAAAACTTCGCCGAATGGATCGCCGCCAGCGCCGACGGCTTCGGCCTTGGATCCTCGCTTTACAAACCGGGGATGTCGATGGCCGATATCGCCGCCCGCGCCGCGGCTGCGGTCTCGGCATTCGACAGGGCCGCCCGATGACCGCCACCGTGTTTGACACCCGCCAGTGTGAACTGGGCGAAGGACCGCTGTGGCACCCCGAACGCCGGCAACTGTTCTGGTTTGACATTCTCGGCCAGCGCCTGATGAGCCGGCAGAACGACCAGCCGCAGGACTGGCAATTCGGCGAATACGTTTCTGCGGCGGGCTGGACCGGGCAGGACACGCTGCTGATCGCCAGTGAAAGCAGGCTGTTTCACTATGACCTTGGCACCGGTACTGCCGAAACCGTCGCCGCACTCGAGGCCGACCGCCCCGACACCCGCTCGAACGACGGGCGCGCCGACCCGCAGGGCGGTTTCTGGATCGGCACGATGGGCAAGCGGGCCGAAAGGCAGGCGGGCGCGATCTATCGCTACTACCGGGGCGAGCTTCGCCAGGTTCACGCCCGCATCACCATCCCCAATTCGATCTGTTTTGCGCCCGACGGCAGGCGCGCCTATTTCACCGACACGGCCGCGCGCCGCATCCTGACACAGGCGCTGGATGACAACGGCTGGCCCAGGGGCGAGCCCGACCTGTTCCTTGATCTGCGCGCCGAGGGCCTGAACCCGGATGGGTCGGTCACGGACGCGGCGGGCAATCTGTGGAACGCGCAATGGGGCGCGGCGCGCATCGCGCAATACTCCCCCGGCGGCCGCTTTCTGCAAGCCTTGGACTTTCCCGCGCGGAACACGTCCTGCCCGGCCTTTGGCGGCGCGGAATTGACAACGCTGTTCTGCACCACCGCCCGCGAACATCTGGACGCCGAAACCCTGAGGGCCCATCCGGCCAACGGGCAGACATTCGTCGTTGAAACCTCCACCAAGGGCTGGCCCGAACCGCAGGTCATGCTGTAAACACGCCCCCGCTTCTTCTCGTCAGAAATACCAACGCTTTCCCACCCAACATCCGGCGCACCCCATCCGATGAAACGAACCCTAGGCGTCTGCTATTACCCCGAACACTGGCCAGAAACCCAATGGCCGGAAGACGCGCGCCGCATGGCCGAGGCCGGCCTGACCTGGGTGCGCATCGGCGAATTCGCCTGGAGCATGCTGGAACCCGCCCCCGGCGCGCTGAATTTCGACTGGCTTGACCGCGCGATCGGCATCCTTGGCGCTGCCGGGCTGAAAGTGATCCTTGGCACCCCGACCGCCACACCGCCGCGCTGGATGCTGACCAGACACCCCGACATGCTGGCGCTGGATGCCGACGGCCGCCCGCGCAAATTCGGCGCACGCCGGCACTATTGCTTCAGCCATCCGGGCTATATCGCCGAATGCCGCCGCATCGTGACGCTGCTGGCCGAACGCTACGGATGCAACCCACATGTTCAGGCCTGGCAGACCGACAATGAATATGGCTGCCACGACACCACGCTCAGCTATTCCGACGCGGCGCGGGATGCGTTTCGCGACTGGTGCGCGCAGAAATACCAGTCGCCCGACGCGCTCAACAAGGCCTGGGGCAATGTGTTCTGGTCGATGGACTACGGCGATTTCGACGAGATCGACCTGCCCAACCAGACCGTTACCGAGCCAAATCCGGCGCATGTGATGGCGTTCCGCCGGTTCTCCAGCGATCAGGTGGTGCGCTTCAACCGCGCGCAGACCGAGATCCTGCGCCACCACACGGATGCCCCGATTGCGCATAATTATATGGGCCGGGTTCTGGATTTCGACCATTTCGATGTCGGCGCGGATCTCGATATCGCCAGTTGGGATTCCTATCCGCTGGGTTTCCTGTCGGACCGGCTGGAAGACAGCGCCGAACACAAGCACCGCTTTCTGCGGCAGGGCGATCCGGACAATCAGGCGTTTCACCATGACCTTTATCGCGCGGTCGGACGCGGGCGATGGTGGATCATGGAACAACAGCCCGGCCCGGTGAACTGGGCGCCGCACAACCCCGCGCCGCTGCCCGGCATGGCCCGCCTCTGGGCGTGGGAGGCGTTCGCGCATGGCGCCGAAACCGTCTGCTATTTCCGCTGGCGCCAGGCCCCGTTCGCGCAGGAACAGATGCACGCGGGCCTGCTGCGCCCCGACAGCGTCGCAGCACCCGCCCTGGCCGAGGCGGCGCAGGTGGCGCGCGAGTTGGCGGCGCTGCCGGACGCGGGAACTGCCGCCGCGCCGGTTGCGATCGTATTCGACTACGCTTCGGCCTGGGCCTGGCAGACCCAGCCGCAGGGCGCCGATTTCGACTATTTCCGGCTGGTGTTCGGGGCCTACCCGGCGCTGCGCGCGCTGGGCCTGAACCTCGACATCCTGCCGCCGGACACAGCCGATTACTCTGCCTATCAACTGGTTCTGATGCCCGGATTGGCGACCCTTGGCGAGGTCGCAACCGCAGCTCTCAAGGCATTCGGGGGTATTGCGCTGGTTGGGCCGCGCAGCAATTCGAAGACCGCTGAAATGTCGATCCCGCTGCCGCTGCCACCCGACCTGCCCGGGCTGGACGCCACCGTCGCGCTGGTCGAAAGCCTGCCGCCGGGCAGTGCCGTGCCGCTTCAGGACGGCGGGGCGTTCGTCCACTGGTTTGAACATCTCGACGGCACCGCCGATACGGTGCTGAAAACCGAAAGTGGCCGCCCCGCACTGATCCGTCACGGACACCTGCATTATCTGGCCGGCTGGCCGACACCCGAAACCTTCACGACGATCCTGCGCGATCTCTGTGGCAAAGCGGGACTGAAGACCGAAACCCTGCCCGATGGCCTGCGCCTGCGCGACACCGGCACGCATCGCTTCGTGTTCAACTACGCGCCAGAGCCGCTGACCTATCAGGGCATCGAAATCCCCGCCGCCGGCGTTTACTGGAGACCGCTATGACCCCTGGCATCAGCATCATCGGGCAAACCCGAACCGGCGAAACCGTCCACCGCGTCGTGCTGTCGGATGGCGCATTGTCAGCCTCGGTTCTGACACTCGGTGTCGCGCTGCAGGACGTGCGCCTTGCGGATGTGGCACATTCGCTGACCGTGGGCAGCCCGTCGCTGGCCGCCTACGAGGACGCCATGCAGACCTGCGGTACGATCGTCGGCCCGGTCGGCAACCGTATCGGCAATGCCCATGCCGTGATCAACGGTAAAGCCTGCGATTTCGACGCCAACCTGAATGGCCGGCACACGCTGCATGGCGGGCTTGCCGCAACGCATCGCAAGATCTGGGAACTGGCCGATCATCAGCGGGACCATGCGCTGTTCCACCTGACCCTGCCCGCGGGCGAGGGCGGCTTTCCCGGAACCCGGAGGCTGAGCGCGCGATTTGACATCGCCGGCCCCACATTGCGCCTGACGCTGGGCGCTGAAACCGACGCGCCGACACTGATGAACCTTGCCAATCACAGCTATTGGCGGCTGGCGGACCAGCCCGATTATTCGGGGCTTGGCGTGCAGATCGCCGCCGATCACTATCTGCCCATCACGGCGCCCGACTACCTGCCAACCGGAGAGAAGCGCGCCGTCGACAACACCCGTTTCGACATGCGAAAGACGCGCCGCCTGGACCCGGCGACCGATGGGCTTTGGGACAACAACTTTTGCCTGTCGCAAAGCCGCCAGCCGCTGCGCCGGGTCGCGACGCTGACCGGCCCCACGGGTCTGGCGATGGACATGGCCACCACCGAACCGGGGCTACAGGTATTCGACGGTCACAACCTCGGCAGGCCCGATTGCCCCGGGAATGACGGCCGGGCCTATGTCGCCCACGCCGGGCTGGCGCTGGAGGCACAATTCTGGCCCGACGCGCCCAACAACCCGGACTTTCCGGATATCACCCTGCACCCCGGCGACGACTGGCAACAGGTCACCACCTGGACTTTCCGCAGGTAGGCGACCCATCGCAGGCTGGTCAGTTCGCCGCGACACCGGCACGATACCAGGCCACGATCGCCGCGCGTTCCCCGGGCTCGATCCACGACACATTCGCCGGTGGCATCGCCGTGCTCAGCCCGGCCTGCAGGTAGATCAGCCGTGCCTGCGCCGCTATTTGCGCCGGCGTTTCCAGCCGAACCCCCTTGGGCGGCCACAGCATGCCGTCCCAGGCCGGTTCCGCCGCGTGGCACATAGAACAGCGGCCCAGCACGATATCGGTCACCTGCTCAAACCCTTCGGCCTCGGCAAAGGCACCGCGCGGCTCTGCAGCCTCTGCCTGCATCCCGAATTGCGGCGCGGTCGAAAGCCAGGCGACCAGAATGAACAGCAGCACCGTCACGGCCCAGGTCCAGTGAGGATTGCCGCTGCGTGCGTGAAGCGAGTTGAAATAGTGCCGGATCGTCACCCCCATCAGGAACACCAGCGCCGCGATCAGCCAGTTGTACTGCGTCGCGAAGGCCAGCGGATAGTGATTGCTCAGCATCAGGAAGATCACCGGCAATGTCAGGTAATTGTTGTGGGTCGAGCGCAGCTTGGCGATCTTGCCGAATTTCGGGTCGGGCGCCCGCCCGGCCTTCAGATCAGCCACCACGATGCGCTGGTTCGGCATGATGATGAAGAACACGTTCGCCGTCATGATCGTCGCGGTGAACGCGCCCAGATGCAGCATCATCGCGCGGCCGGTGAAAATCTGGTTATAGCCCCAGCCCATCACGATCAGCAGCACGAACAGCAGGACCATCAGCACCGTCGGCTGCTCGCCCAGCGGCGATTTGCACAGGAAATCATAGACCAGCCAGCCCACCGTCAGCGACACCGCAGAGATCAGCACCCCCTGCCAGATCGCCAGATCCGCCTTGGCCGGGTCGATCAGGTAAAGCTCGGCGCCCAGCCAGTAGACCAGCATCAGCATGGCCGCGCCGCTCAGCCAGGTCGAATAGCTTTCCCATTTGAACCAGACCAGATGGTCGGGCATGGTTTCGGGCGCCACAAGATATTTCTGGACGTGGTAGAATCCGCCGCCATGCACCTGCCATTCTTCACCGTCTGCGCCGCTTTCCAGATTGCGGTCCCGGTGCAGGCCAAGGTCCAACGCAATGAAATAAAACGACGATCCGATCCAGGCGATTGCAGTGATCACATGCACCCAGCGCACCGCAAATTCACCCCACGCCATCAATACCGTCAGATCATACATCGGGATTTCCTTTCCTTTGCCAGCACTCTATCGCGCCTGCACTTTTCTCTCTATCCTTGAAAAAACGGTGGACTTTCAAAGAAACGCAAAAAATGTCCTATGTGAAAACCATCAAGCTGTTTCTTCGGGTTTATGAGCTGGGCAGCATGTCCGCGGCGGCGCGCGATCAACGCTCCAGCCCGGCCGTGACCTCCAGCCGGATCGCGGAACTGGAAAAGCATCTGGGCACGCGGCTGTTCAACCGCACCACGCGGGCGCTGAAGCCGACCGAGGCCGGGCAGATCTTCTATCGCGGCGCCACCCGCATCCTGGCCACCATCGAAGAGGCAGAGGCCGAGGTAATGGAAACCACCGCGTCGCCCAAGGGCACCGTGTTCGTCTCGGCCCCGCTGCATCTCGGGCGCAATTACATTGCCCCCGCCGTGCCGGATTTCAAGGACGCCTACCCGGCCATCGACGTCCGGCTGCGGATGTCCGACCGCACGGTCGACGTGACCGCCGAAGGGCTGGATCTGGCCTTTCACATCGGGCCGCTGGTGGACAGCGACCTGAAAATCCGGGTCATCGCGGACATTCCGCGCATCCTGTGCGCGGCACCGGAATATGTCGCGGCCCGAGGCATGCCCGAAGACGGCGAGGCGCTGATCCGAGACCGCCATGATTGCCTGAACCTGCGCTTTCCCGGCGCGCGCGAATTCCAGTGGACGCTGCAAACGCCGGACGGCCCGAAACGCTACGAAATCAACGGCCCGTTCGAATCCGACGACGGCGGCGTGCTGACCACATGGGCGCTGACCGGGCGCGGCATCATCCTGAAACCGGTTTACGAGGTTGCCGAACATCTCGATTCCGGCGCGCTGGTGCCGGTCGCCACATCGACCCCCCCGACCCCGACGCAACTGGCCTGTCTTTCACCGCATCGCACCGAAGGCGACCCCAAGACGCGGCTGTTTATAGAATTCATGGCGGCACGGATCGGCAAGGCAATCTCGGCCCAGTCAAAACCCTAGAAGTATCCCCCGGTTTCCAAAAATCGGTCAAACCACTAAGGCACCCGCGCCATATGCGCGTCGATCAGCGCGGCACATTCCTGGGGATGCGTCGAGATCAGGAAATGCCCGGCGCCCTCGACAACTTCCAGCGTGCTGGCCTTTATCTCACTGGCCAAAGCGGCGGAAATATCGACAATGGCCTCATTCGCCAGTCCACCCCGCACGAGGGTTACCGGCAGGTCGATCGCCCCGAACTCTGCCAAATGCGGCGTGAACCCCGCCGCTGCCTGCCAATCCAGCAGGTTGCAGGCCGCCGTCGCCTGGCAATAGTTTCGAAACACCTCAGGCATCGCGGCAAAGGCCCCCGGTTCGCCCCAATAGTCGATGATAAGTCCGGCGGCCCCGGCATCGCCCGCAGCCACGGCCGCCCGGAACCGCCCGATGACCTCGGCTACCTGCCCGGACCAGGGCGCATCGCCGGTCGGCCTGCGCGCAAAGATCGGATTTGCCTCGAATGTAATCAGGCTCTGCACCGGCACCCTGCCGCTTAATGCGGTGGCAAGGCCGACCAGCCCGCCCCAGGAATGCCCGACCAGATGCACCGGTGCCGCGACCCGTGCCACCACCGCCGCGACAAAATCGACCATCCCGGAGACATCGCCAACATCCTGTGGCCGCACCTCCGGCGTGCCGCCATAGCCCGGCAGGCTGGTCGAGATCAGCCGGTATGATCCGCCGAGTTGCTTTTGCACGCCGCGCCAGGCCGCATGGGTGCTGTAGGACCCCGGCAGGAATAATAGCACCGGGGCAGACTCCGGGCCGTCGCCGCTGTCGATAAAATCAAACTCCATGCGCCT
>JAJDOB010000100.1 GCA_022340385.1 Rhodobacter sp. | reverse complement strand
CCCAGCACCGATCCCAGACCAAACCGCGTGGCAAGCGGCACGGCAATTACTCCGGCGATCAGGAACAGGAAGGCGAGCGACAGGAAATCCATCTCAGGCCTCCTGTGTCGCGGGCAGGGTATCATGGGTCAGAACCCGGTCGGCCGCGCCCTGAAATGCCTCGCCCCGTCCGTCGCGCAAGGCCGCAAGCAGGCGCAGGTAGCCCGCCACATGCGGCGCGACCTGCCCGGCGCCGGGCGCCTTCAGCGAGCCGTAGAGCACATACGGCAGCAGGAACTGCATCTTGCACAGGCCCGCCGTCTGTTCCAGCGGACGCAGGAATGTGCGCATGTCGTGGCGCTGATAGCCTTCGGGCGTATAGGCGTCCCTTGGACCGGCAGCGGTTATCGCCAGCATCATCCGCTTGCCCGCCAGCGCGGTGCCACCGGTGCCGTAGGCAAAGCCGTATTCCAGCACAAGATCCTGCCATTCCTTCAGGATCGACGGCGTCGAATACCAGAACAGCGGAAACTGAAACAGGATCACGTCATGCTCGCGCAGGCGCTGCTGTTCGCGATCGGGGTCGATGTCAAACCGGGGATACTCGGCATAGAGATCGACCCGGGTGATGCCCTCGACAGTCGCCGAGGCCGCGAACATCGCCGCGTTTACCTGGCTGAAATGCTGGCCCGGATGCGCGTAATACAGAATAACCTTCGCCATGTGTCCCCCGAAATGCGTGCCCGGACGGCTCGCTTGCGGGCAGGATAGGCCGGTGCCGCGCGTACTGTCCACCGGCAGGATCGCGCGATCCGGCGGACCGCTTTCGGCGGCCACAGGCGAAACGGCAGGCCGCGACGGCTGCGTGCGTCGCGGCAGGGTCACATGCGCCCGCGGCCCGGCCCCTATTTGTTTCGCGCGCGAAACATTTGGCGTTTACAAAGGCTTAACCATTTGGCGCGCGCCGTCATGCAAAATCGACAGCCACATGTCCGAACCCGCCGAAATCCGCCGCGATGCGGCTGCCCGGCGTCGCCTCGACCGGGCGGATGAACGACCCCGACAGCACCACCTGCCCCGGCTCGATCCACTTGCCGTATTCTGCCAGCCGATTGGCCAGCCAGGCGATGGCCAGTGCCGGATCGTCCAGCACGCCGGCGCCCAGCCCGGTTTCCTCGACCTCGCCATCCTTGCTGACGATCGCCCCGGCCCAGCGCAGGTCGACCGCGTCGATCCGGTGATGATCGTCCCCCATCACGATGCCCGCGTTCGCGGCATTGTCGGCGATGGTGTCGACGATCTTTCGAAGCGTGCCGGTGGCCGCATCTCGACGCTGGATGCGGGTGTCGAGGATCTCCAGCGCCGGGGCCACGTAATCGGTCGCCGCCACCACGTCGTCGCGGGTCACACCCGGCCCGCGCAGCGGCGCTTTCATCACAAAGGCGATCTCTGCCTCGATCCGCGGCTGGATGAACCGGCCCGCCGGCACCACACAGCCGTTGGCGAACACCATGTCGTCGAACAGGATGCCGCTGTCTGGAATGTCGATCTTCAGCGCATCGCGCATCGCCTTGCTGGTCAGCCCGATCTTCCAGCCGATCACCTTGCCGCCCGCCGCCGACTTGCGGGTCACAAAGGCCTGCTGAATGGCATAGGCGTCGGCCATGTCCATGTCGGGATGCGCCAGGCTGAGGATGCCGATCTGGCGGCGCGTCGATTCTGCCTCGAACAGTGCCGCGCCCGCCGTGTCGATCTGTTCCGGCGTCAGGCTCATCCGTCCACCACCCCGTTGCGCAGGCTGCCGATACCCTCTGCCGCTACCACGATCTCGTCGCCTGGCTTCAGGAACCTCGGTGGATCAAAGCGCGCGCCCGCGCCGGTCGGAGTGCCGGTGACGATGATGTCGCCGGGCACCAGCGTCGTGAAGGTCGAGATATAGGCGATCTGGCGGCGGATCGGGAACAGCATCCGCGACGTGCGGTCATCCTGGCGCAACTCGCCGTTCACATGCGTGGTCAGGCGCACGTCGTCCAGCTGCGCGGCATGTGTGAACGGCACCAGCCAGGGCCCGATCGCGCCCGAGCCGTCCCAGTTCTTGCCCTGGGTGACGTTGAACTTGGCGTGGCGCACCCAGTCGCGGATCGTGCCCTCGTTGCACAGCGTCAGCGCCGCGATGTGGTCATAGGCGTCGGCCTCTGCGATCCGTCGCCCGCCCTTGCCGATCACAATCGCGATCTCGCCCTCGTAATCCAGCTTTTCGCTTTCGGGCGGCCGGGTCAGCGGCACCCCGTGCCCGACAAAGGACCGCGCGAACCGCGGAAACAGCGACATGTTCGGCGGCGCGTCCTGACCGTCCTTGTACTCGGCGTTGCGGTCGGGGAAATTCACGCCGACGCAGATGATCTTTTCGGGGTCGGGCACCGGGATTTCATAGGTGAATTCGGTATGCGTCACGTCGCGCCCCCGGGCCGCCTTTGCCAGGTCGAACAGCCCGCCCGCCGCGATCACGTCGCGCAGGCTTGCCCATTGCGGAAAGTCGCCCGACAACGCCACGAAGCCGTCGCCTGCGATTACCCCGTACAGCCGTTCTGCGCCGGCGCTTATGGTTGCAAATTTCATCGCGATCCCGTTTTCATCCTGTCAAAAATACGCAAGGCCCGGCACTTACGGTGCAATGATCGGCTGTGCCTTCAGCGCCGATTCGGCCATGTCCGCGCCCTCGAATGTCGAGCCTTCCTCGAACCACGATCTTGGCGCCGGTGCGCCCCACAGGGTCTGGCGCTGCGGGTCTTTCAGATCCCAGCGGATCGGTTCCAGATCCGGATCGACGGTCTGATAGTCGGAACAATAGATCTCGATCCGGTGTCCGTCGGGATCGCGCACATACAGGAAGAACGCGTTCGAGATTCCGTGCCGGCCGGGGCCGCGTTCGATGTTGCCGACCCAGCCGGTGGTTGCCATCAGATCCAGCAGGTCGATGATGTTCAGCGGATTGGGCACCCAGAAGGCCGTGTGATGCAGCCGCGGGCCGCGCCCGTTGGTAAAGGCCACGTCATGCACCCCGCCCTTGCGGTGCATCCAGGCGGCCCAGACCTTGCCGGTTTCGTCGTCCTCGGTGTACTCGGTCGTGCGGAACCCGATTTCGTTGTAGAAGGCGACCGCACCGTCGACATCGGAACTGAACATGTTGAAATGGTCGATCCGCAGCGGCTTGACGCCCCTGTACAGCGCGTATTTCTGGGTGATCACCGGCAGGCGGTCCATCTTGACGTAGAATTCCAGCGGAATGCCCCAGGGATCGCGGGTGCGAAGGGTGCGGCCCATGAACGGGCGCTCGACCCATTCGGTTGGTAGGCCCTTTGATTTGAAGAAGGCTTCGGCCTTGTCCAGATCGGGTTCGTCAAACAGCTTGAAGCCCAGGACCCCGATATCGGCGCGGTCGGCCTGGCGCAGGACGATGCAATGATGCCCGCGTTCCTCCATCGCGCGCAGGTAAAGCGCGCCGGGCTCTTCATGGGTCACCTGCAATCCCAGCGTATCGACATAGAACGCCCGGCTGCGCGCCAGGTCGGTGACGCGGTATTCAACGTGGCTGAGCCGCAGGATGTTGAACGGCGGGTACAGGATCGGATCGGGAACCGGCATGCTGAAACCTCGCTAAAGCTGGCCCAGCCGGGGGATCTTGTGCGCCCCCAGCGCCAGGCCGATGTGTTTCTGTTCCATGTAGAACTCGAACGACCAGTCGCCGCCGTCGCGCCCTATGCCGCTGGCCTTGACGCCGCCGAAGGGCGTCGGCAGGTGGCGGACGTTTTCAGAGTTCACCCAGATCATCCCGGCTTCGAGCCGGTCTGTAAAGCGCAGCGCGCGGACCAGATCATTGGTCCAGACATATCCGGTCAGACCGTAGTCAACCCCATTGGCGATTTCCAGCGCCTGTTCCTCGGTGTCAAAGCGCAGCATGGTCAGGACCGGGCCGAAAATCTCTTCCTGGCTGATCCGCATGTCGGGCTTGGCATCGGTGAACAGTGTCGGGCGCACAAAACAGCCGGTGTCGCCGACGCGCATGCCGCCGGCGGCGATCCGGGCGCCATCCTCGC
>JAJDOB010000064.1 GCA_022340385.1 Rhodobacter sp. | reverse complement strand
CGTTTTCCTATTCGGCGGGCACGATGTCCGCGTGCTGCGCCGTCCTGGGAAACGGCACCAGGCGCGCGCGTTCTTCGTCCCACAGTTTCAGATTGAAACTGCGGATCGCCTCGGGCCAGCGGATGCGGCGCAGGGCGAATTCAGGCGGCATGTTGTGGTGGCATTTGCGCAAACGATAGCTGGGGATGGTCGGCATGAAATGATGGATGTCGTGATAGGCGATATTGCCGGTGCCGATGTCCCACAGATGCCCGAGATCAAGCGCCGAAGAGCCCTGAAGGGCGGCCTGCCGGAAATCGAGGTCGGGTTTCACGTCCCAGTAGGTGTCCTCGAAATTGTGCTGCAGATAGACCATGAAGACGCCGATCACGGCGGCGGTCATCGCGGCGGCTCCCAGCATCGCCAGACCGGTCCAGCCCGCCGCCCAGTACAGCGCCAGCAGCCAGCCCGTCATCATCGCGTTATGCGCCAGCACCCCGAACATGCCGATTTTCAGCGTGTTCTTGGGCCAGCGGTATTGCAGGAAATAGACGAAGAACCCGCCCACCGGCAGCAGGATCAGCGGATTGCGGTAAAGCCGATACCAAAGCCGGGTGCGAAACGGCGCCTCGTTCCATTCGCGCAGGGTCATGGTGTGAATCTCGGTGGTTTCGCGGTGTTCAAGATTGCCGAGATAGGCGTGGTGCATGTTGTGATTGTACTGCATCGCGCGATAGGGCGTCAGCGTGAACGGCGACAGCACATAGCCCGCCAGATCGTTCTGCCATTTCTGTGCGAAAAGCGAATTGTGCCCGGTGTCATGTTGCAGCACGTAAAGCCGCACGCCCGCGAAGGCCGTGGTCACCACAAACGGTGCCGCCGCCCACCATGCAATCTGCCCGGCGATCGCAATCCCAAGTGCGAGACTGGTGAAAAACACTGCGAACGTGCCGAAATAGCTGGCGGCCGCAATGCGGTTGTCCTTGGTCGTATAGGCTTTCAAATAGGTTCTGATATCCATGGCATTGGCTTTGCTGTGTTACCGAAAGCTGCCGGGCGACTGCAAAACGCCCCCTCACCCGGCCAAGGCTGTCACCCGTATATTAACCCGGAAAAATCCCGGATTGTCCAGCACGCGGCATCAATACCGCGATGCCGGGCGATCAACTGCCGTGCGGTTTCTTGCCCAGGTGTTTGCGCAGGCGCGACGGCGTCGACTTCTTGGCGTTCTTGAACGGGTTCTTGTCCGACTGGCTGCGCATATGCAGGCGGATCGGCGTGCCGGGCATGTCAAAGCTTTCGCGCAATCCGTTGACCAGATAGCGCGCATAGCTTTCCGGCAGCTTTTCAGGGTGGCTGCACATGGCAACGAATCCCGGGGGCCGGGTCTTGGCCTGGGTGATGTAACGGATCTTGATGCGGCGTCCGGCCGGTGCCGGGGGCGGGTGCGCCTCGAGCATGCCGATCAGCCACTGGTTCAGCCGCGCCGTGGCGACACGGCGGTTCCAGACCTCATGCGCCTTCAGCACGGCGGTTTGCAGGCGGTCCAGCCCCTTGCCGGTCAGCGCCGACACGGTCACCAGCGGCGCGCCGCGCAACTGCGGCAGCAGGCGGGTGAATTCTTCGCGCAGGGCTTTCAGCTTGGCCTGCTTTTCGGGCTCGGCGTCCCATTTGTTGACGGCGATGACGACCGCCCTGCCCTCGCGCTCTGCCAGGTCGGCGATACGCAGATCCTGTTGTTCGAACGGGATCGCGGCGTCCAGCAGCACGACCACGACCTCGGCGAATTTCACCGCCCGCAGGCCGTCGGAGACCGACAGCTTTTCCAGCTTTTCCTGCACCCGGGCCTTCTTGCGCATTCCGGCGGTGTCGAAGATGCGCACCGGCGTGCCATCCCATTCGGTCATCACCGAGATCGCATCCCGCGTGATCCCGGCCTCTGGTCCGGTCAGCAGGCGGTCCTCACCGATGATCTTGTTGATCAGGGTGGACTTGCCGGCGTTGGGGCGACCGACGACCGCGACCTGCAGCGGCTTGGCCCTTGTGGGTTTGCGGGGCGCGTCGGGATCGTCTTCGGAAATGTCGACATCGGTGTCCGGGGCGTCCGTCTCGGCGCGTTCGGCAAAGCCGTCGGATATCGGCATCAACATCGCGTACAGGTCGTTGAGCCCCTCGCCGTGTTCGGCGCTGAGACGGATCGGCTCGCCCAGACCCAGGCTCCAGGCGTCGATGACCCCGGCGTCGGCAGCGGCGCCTTCGGCCTTGTTTGCCGCCAGAATCACATGCGCGCTTTTCTTGCGCAGGATATCGGCGAAAATCTCGTCCGCGGGCAGAACCCCGGCGCGGGCGTCGATCATGAACAGGCAGATATCGGCCAGTTCGACCGCGCGCTCGGTCAGTTTGCGCATCCGTCCCTGAAGGGATTCGTCGGTGGCTTCCTCCAGCCCGGCGGTGTCGATCACGGTAAAGCGCAGATCGCCCAGGCGGGCCTCGCCCTCGCGCAGGTCGCGCGTCACGCCGGGCTGGTCGTCGACCAGCGCCAGGCGTTTGCCGACAAGGCGGTTGAACAAAGTCGATTTGCCCACATTGGGACGCCCGACAATGGCGAGAGTGAAAGACATGGCGAAACGGCCCCGGAATGCAGCGCTAAGCGACGTGTCTTACACGCCTTTGCGCCTAACGGAAAGCGTGAAGCTGGCCCCGTTCAGAGATCACGTAGATCGTGCCGCCCGCGACCGATATGTTGCTGGCGGCCCCGCCGGGCAGGTCGATCGTGGCGCGCGTCGCGCCGGTGGCCGGATCGTAGGATTTCAGCGTGCCGTCATCGCTGGCAACCCACAGGCTGCCGCCAGCCAGAACCGGGCCGTAATGGGCAAAGATCGCCTTTGAGCGCCGCGCGCGTTCGCGCCGGAAATAGGGCAGTTCGATGCCCCAGATTTTTTCGCCGGTTTCCGCGTCGAGCCGGATCAGCTCGGCCTGGTCGGAAATCAGGAACACCGAATTGCCCGCCACCGCCACCGTGCCATAGGCCCCGTCGCGCGCGGTCCAGATGCGATTGCCGGAGTTGAGGTCGATCGCCACCGCGCGGCCCGACTGGTTGCCGGTATAGATGACATCGCCGACCACCACAGGATCGGCGACGATATCGGTGATGTTGGCATAGGCCGGGCCACGGCGCTTGCCGGACACCGAAGAGCCCCACAGCCGCACACCGCCCTGGCGCAAGGCGGCGACGATTTCACCATTGCCGAACGGGAAGATCGCCACGCGATCCGTCACCGCCGGGCCGGCACCGCCGACCACGCCGGACACGTCGGGCGTGCCGGGAAGCTGCCATTTCACGCGACCGTTGTCGGTGCGGATCGCCCAGGCGCGGTTGTCGCGGCTGACCACATAGACCAGATCGTCGACCACCGTCGGGCTGCTGGTGGCCGGCGCATCCAGTGCCTGACGCCACAGTTCGGCGCCATTGCCGGGGTTGAGCGCGACGACCTCGCCAAATCCGGTGGTCGCAAAAAGCTTGTCGCCGGCAATCGCCAGCCCGCCGCCCGACGCGTCGTCATTGCGTTCCTCGGGCGGGGTCAGATCGACGCTCCACAGCCGCGCGCCGCCGGACGAGACGGCGGTCACATGGCTGCGGCTGTCCATCGTGAAGACGCGGCCATCGGCGATCACCGGATCGGCGGTGATGCGATGCTTGCGGGTGTTGCCGGTGCCGATGCCCGCGGTCCAGATCAGTTTCGGCGCGGACGAGACCGCCGGGTGGCCCGGCAGATGCGTGGCATTGCCCGCGGTGTGGGTCCAGCTTGCATTCGTGGCCGGGGCCGCGGCCTCGAAAGCGGCGGATACCGGGGCCTGCGGTTCTTCCTGGGGTGTCAGTTCGGCGGTATCGTCAAACAGCGGTGCGCGGACCGCCAGACGCTTGCCTTCAAGGATCACTTCCTTGTCGCTGCACGCCGCCAGCACGGCAAACACAGCCAGAACGATCAGGCTTTTGGACTTGTTCACGGCTCGCCCCTCTCTTTACGTGTCGGGTCCGGGTTTCGGATCCCACATGCCGGATCATCTGCCCGGCTTTGCCGACCGACCGCCGGTGATCGCACCAAGGATCACGCCGGGTCTGCGCCGCCCCCCAGAGCCACAATCAACTGACTGGCGCGCTGACGCAAGCCCCGCGATGACTCGGTGTCTTCCATCAGGGCCTTCAGGCGCGCAATCGCGTCAGCGGTGCTGCCCTTCTCGATCTCGGCAAGCGCGATCTGTTCTTCGGCCAGCACGCGGAACGGGCCGCCCGGGCGGGTCAGCGGCTGCAACGTCTCGATCCGCTGGGCAGGATCGGTTTCCGACGCGGTCAGGATCGCCAGTTTCAGCGCCGAAAGTTCGCGGTAAAGCTGCGATTGCGTCGTGTCCTCGGCAATCGCGCGCAGGGTTTCGGCAGCGGCGGCCGGATCATCGGCGGCGCGCGCCTCGGCAGAGCGCAACATGGCGATGATCGGCGCGGTCTGCGCGTCCGGTTCGATCTGCGCAAGCGCAGCGGCGCGGGCCGTGCTGTCATCGGCATCCAGCGCCGACAGGATGGCGTCGCCACGCGCCTGTGCGGCGCTCCGGTTCTGGGCCTTGGAATATTCCTTGTAGGCGGCACCACCGACCAGCAGCAGAACCGCGACCACGGCAATCCAGCCATAGCGGCGGATATAGCCGAACAGCTTGTCGCGGCGGACCTCTTCGGTGACTTCTTCGATAAAGCTGTCGGTGTCGCTCAAGGCATCTCTCCGCTGCGGGTTGCGCCTCTCTTACACGCAAGCAATTCGCCTTGCCAAGGGCAGTGTCAGGAAGTGGCATGGCATTGCTTGCACAGGGTCCGCGAAACGACTAAACTGAACTGAACAGTTTAGCGTATTTCGCCGCCGTCAGACTTGTTCCCTGTTGGCATGCGCTTATCTGGCAATTTCAGGCGGGTTTGCCGCATCATCACGGGGCCCCGAGGTCGAACATGCGTATCTTCTCGATTTTGACCGCGCTGCTGGTTTCGGTCACCCTGTATCTGCTTGTATTCGAGCGCGATCTGGTGCTGGCCTTTGCCGCCGGCGACGTCGGTGCGGCGGGGGCCGAAAACGCCGGGGCCGAGGCCGCGCCGGTCAACCGCGTATCGGTCGTCGCGCTGGCATCGAAAGCGGAAACCATCGAACAGGCGGTTCTGGTGCGCGGGCGCACAGAGGCCGCGCGTCAGGTCGATGTGCGCGCCGAGACCAGCGGCACGGTGATGTCCGAACCGTTGCGCAAGGGCACTTTCGTCGAAGAGGACACCCTGCTGTGCCGTCTGGATCCGGGCACGCGCGGAGTGTCGCTGGACGAGGCGGTGGCACGGCTGGGAGAAGCACGCTCGCGCCTGCCCGAAGCACGCGCGCGCCTGGCAGAGGCCGAGGCCGCGCTGCCCGCCGCAGAGGCGCGGGTGCTGGAAGCCCGCGCGAAAATACCAGAGGCAGAGGCACGCATTGCCGAGGCCAGGGCCGGTATCCCCACCGCAGAGGCACGGCTGGCCGAAGCCATCGCCAGCATCCCCACCGCAGAGGCGCGGCTGGCCGAAGCCGTCGCCAGCATCCCGACCGCAGAGGCGCGGCTGGCAGAGGCGCTGACCAGCATCCCCACCGCCGAGGCGCGACTGGCAGAGGCCAGGGCCGGCATCCCCACCGCAGAGGCACGACTGGCCGAAGCCGTCGCCAGCATCCCCACCGCAGAGGCGCGGCTGGCAGAGGCACTGGCGGGGATATCGACCGCAGAGGCACGGCTGACCGAGGCCCGCGCCGCGGTTCCCGCCGCCGAGGGCCGCCTGCGCGAGGCACGCGCAAAGCTGCCCGAGGCCGAGGCCCGCGTGGCCGAGGCAGAGGCCCGGCTGAACGAGGCCGACATCAACCTGAACGCCGCCACCAAACTGTCGAAGGGCGGCTATGCCTCTGACACCCGCGTCGCCGCTTCGGAAGCGGCAAAGCAATCGGCGCTGGCCGGCGTGCAGGCGGCGAAGTCGGGGCTGGAAGGCGCATACGCCGGCGTTCAGACCGCGATGGCGCAACTGGAAGGCGCGCATGCCGGCGTGCAGGCCGCGCTTGGTCAGGTCGAAAGTGCCAAGGCGGCGGTCCAATCGGCCAAGGGCCAGGTCGAAAGCGCCAAGGCGGCGGTGCAATCGGCCAAGGGCCAGGTCGAAAGTGCCAAGGCCTCGGTACAGTCGGCGATGGGCATGGTCGAGACCTCCAAGGCGACGGTCCAGTCCGCCAAGGGCCAGGTCGAGGGCGCAAAAGCGGCCGTGCAATCGGCCAAGGGCATGGTCGAAGGGTCAAAGGCCTCTGTCCAGTCGGCCAAGGGCCAGGTCGAAAGCGCGCATGCCGTGCTGCAATCCGCCAGGACCGGCATCGAGAGCGCCTCCGCAGGCGTGATTTCTGCCCAGTCGCAGATCGAAAGCGCCAAGGCGGGGGTGCAGTCGGCGCGCTCGGGCGTCGAGGGCGCGCTGGCCGGCATCCAGTCGGCCGAGGCCGGCGTGGCGGCGGCGGAAAAGGAAATCGAGCGGCTGGAAATCCGGGCGCCGTTTGCCGGACTGATGGAAACCGACGCCGCCGAACTGGGCGCGTTGTTGCAGCCCGGCGGCCATTGCGCCACCATCATCCAGCTTGATCCGATCAAGCTGGTCGGCTTCGTGCCCGAAATCAGCGTCGAGAAGGTGAAACTCGGCGCGGTCGCCGGGGCGCGGCTTGCGACCGGGCAGGAAACCGTGGGCAAGGTCACGTTTCTCAGCCGGTCCGCCGATCCGACGACGCGGACCTTCCGGGTCGAGGTCGAAGTGCCGAACGCCGATCTGTCGATCCGCGACGGGCAGACCGCCGAGATCGTCATTCAGGCCGATGGCCAGACCGCGCATCTGATCCCGCAAAGCGCCCTGACACTGGATGACAACGGCAATCTTGGCGTCCGTGTGGTGAACGACATGCAACAGGTCGGCTTCGTTCCGGTCACCGTGCTGCGCGACACCGTAGACGGCATTTACGTCAGCGGGCTGGATGACACTGCCGATATCATCGTGGTGGGCCAGGAATTCGTCACCGATGGTGTCGACGTCGCCGCCACCTTTCGCGAGGTCAATGAATGACCGGCCTTGTCGACTGGGCCGGCAGCCGTGCGCGCATGGTGCTGGCATTCATCGCGCTGTCGCTGCTGGCGGGCGGCTTCGCCTATAGCGTGCTGCCCAAGGAGGGCGAGCCGGATATCGAGATTCCGGCGGTCTTCATCTCTGTCCCCTTCCCCGGCATCTCTGCCGAAGACAGCGAAAAGCTGCTGGTCAAGCCGATGGAGACCGAGCTTTCCGACCTCGACGGGCTGAAACGCATGGGCGCCACCGCGACCGAAGGCTATGCCGGTGTGTCGCTGGAATTCGAATTCGGCTGGGACAAGACCAAGATCATCGCCGATATCCGCGACCGGATGAACAACGCCGAGGCCAATTTTCCACAAGGGGCCGAGCAGTATTCGATCAACGAGATCAATTTCAGCGAATTCCCGATCGTCATCGTCAACCTGACCGGCGCGGTGCCGGAACGCACGCTGCTGCGTGTCGCCAAGGATCTGCAGGACCGGCTTGAAGGCCTGGAGCCGGTGCTGGAGGCCGCATTGGCCGGCCACCGTGACGAGATGCTCGAAGTGGTGATCGACCCGCTGCGGCTGGAGGCCTACAACGTCACCGCCGCCGAACTGATCAGCGTCGTGGTCAACAACAACCAGCTGATCGCGGCGGGCGAGATCGAGACCGATCAGGGCGCGTTCAGCGTCAAGATCCCCAGCAGTTTCGACGATCAGACCGATGTCTACAATCTGCCGGTCAAGACCAACGGCGACCGCCAGGTGTTGCTGGGCGATCTGGCCGAAATCCGGCTGACATTCGAGGACCGCACCGGCACGGCGCGGTTCAACGGCGTCAACACGGTGGCGTTGCAGGTGGTCAAGCGCAAAGGCTTCAACCTGATCGACACCGCCAACCTGGTGCGCGCAGAGGTCGAGGCGGAGCGTGCGACCTGGCCGGCCGAGTTGCAGAACGCGATCGACGTGGGCACCTCGAACGACCAGTCGTTCACCGTCGCCTCGATGGTGCGCCAGCTTGAAGGTTCGGTGCTGACCGCCATCGCGCTGGTGATGATCGTGGTGCTGGCCGCGCTTGGCACGCGGTCGGCGTTGCTGGTGGGCTTTGCGATCCCGACATCGTTCCTTTTGTGTTTCGCGTTTCTGGCGGTCATGGGCGTTTCGGTCAGCAACATCGTGATGTTCGGCCTGATCCTGGCGGTCGGGATGCTGGTGGACGGGGCCATCGTCGTGGTCGAATACGCCGACCGGCGGATCCGCGAGGGATCGGGGCCGATGCATGCCTATATCGAGGCCGCCAAGCGGATGTTCTGGCCGATCGTGTCGTCCACGGCCACCACGCTGTGCGCCTTTCTGCCGATGCTGTTCTGGCCCGGGGTGCCGGGGCAGTTCATGGGAATGCTGCCGGTCACGCTGATCTTCGTTCTGTCGGCGTCGCTGGTGGTGGCGCTGATCTACCTGCCGGTGATGGGCGGCGTCGCCGGGCGGATGAGCCGCCGCTTCGAATGGGGCTCTGACTGGCTGAAGCGCATGCTTCCGTGGTGGATCCTGCGCGCCGCGCTGGTGCCGCCGTCGGCCTATGTGGTGTTCATCGGTGCGATGCAGCTTCTGAACCCCGGTTACATTTTCGGCGGGCAATCGCCGTTTGGCGGCACAATGGCGATGCTGCCCGGCGTCGTACTGTTCCTGGGCGGCGCTGTCCTGACCTCGATCACGCTGGGATCGGCAAAGATCGAACGCGCGCCGCAGACCATTCAGTCGGGGCACCGGCGCACATTGTTCGGCTATTTCATCAAGGCGATCGCCGGCAATCCGGTTATGCCGGTCTTATCGGTGGTCGGCATCGGCTTTCTGGTGATGTCGGTGTTTTCCTATTTTGGCGAGCACAATCTTGGTGTCGAGTTCTTCGTCGATTCCGAACCGGAACAGGCAATCGTCTATGTGCGCGCGCGCGGCAACCTGAGCCTGCATGAAAAAGACGCGCTGGTGAAGGAAGTCGAGGACGTGGTGCTGGCCACGCAGGGCGTCGACAGCGTGTTCGCCTTTGCCGGCAATGGCGGGCTGAATTCGAACACCGGCGGCGCCCAGGGCCCGCTGGATGCCATCGGGCAGGTGCAGATCGAACTGGTGCGCTGGGAAGACCGCCCGCGCGAGGCGGGTGACAAGTTCCTTGGCGTGCTGGACACCGAAAATGTCGCCACCGACTATGGCGGCGAACTTATTCTGGAACGGCTGGAGGCGCGGCTGGCGCAGATACCGGGGATCGAAACCGAGATTCTGAACCTCAGCCGCGGGCCGGCCTCCGGCAAGCCGGTGCATTTGCGGCTGAAGGGCGAGAACTGGCAGGACCTGCTGGATGCGACCGCGATCGTGCGTGCGAAATATGGCGAAACCGCCGGGCTGATCGACACCGAAGACACCCGTCCCCTGCCCGGCATCGACTGGCAGATCGACGTCGATGTCGAAAAGGCCGGGCGCTATGGCGCGGATGTCGCCACGGTCGGGGGCATGGTGCAGCTTGTGACGCGCGGCATCCTGCTGGACACGATGCGGGTGCCCTCCTCGGACGAGGAAATCGAGATCCGCGTGCGCCTGCCGCGTCAGGACAGGGTGCTGTCAACGCTGGACACGCTGAAGGTGCGCACCGCCGACGGGCTGGTGCCGCTCAGCAATTTCATCACCCGCAAACCGGTCAAGAAGCTGGGGCAGATCGACCGTGTCGACCAGAAGCGGTTCTTTGACATCAAGGCGGACGTGGAACCGGGATGGATGAAGATCGTCGATCCCGAAACCGAGGCGGTTCTGGGCACCGCGATTCCGGTCCCGGATGCCGGTGCCGAGGGGCCGAAATATTCATACGAGTCCGCCCTGCCCGCCACCGACATCAACGCGCGCCTGAAGGACAAGACGCTTGGTCTGGTGCCGATCAACGCCAACGAACGCATCGCGACGCTGACCGAATGGCTGAAAACCCGCCCGCTGCCTGCCGGCGTCCAATACGAATGGACCGGCGACCAGGAAGATCAGGCCGAAAGCCAGGCGTTCCTGATGACCGCGTTCATGGGCGCGCTGGGGCTGATGTTCATCATCCTGCTGGCCCAGTTCAATTCGTTCTACAACGCGGTTCTGGTGCTTCTGGCGGTGGTGCTGTCGACCACCGGCGTATTGATCGGGATGCTGGTGATGCAGCAGCCGTTCTCGATCATCATGACCGGCACCGGGATCGTGGCGCTGGCGGGAATCGTGGTGAACAACAACATCGTGCTGATCGACACCTACCAGGAATTCAGCCAGTACATGCCACGGATCGAGGCGATCATCCGCACCGCCGAGGCGCGGATCAGGCCGGTGCTGCTGACCACGATCACCACGATGGCCGGGCTGGCCCCGATGATGTTCGGGCTAAGCCTCGATTTCATCGGCGGCGGCTATTCCATAGATTCGCCAACCTCGCTGTGGTGGAAACAACTGGCGACGGCAGTGGTGTTCGGGCTTGGAATCGCCACGGTGCTGACGCTGATCTTCACGCCTTCGATGCTGGCGCTGCGGGTCTGGGTGACGGCCTACGTGCGCTTTGCGGCCCGGGCGCTGATGTGGATGTCGATGCCGAACACCAGCCAGGTCGCCCGCGACTGGGCACTGAAACGCACCGCGCGCAAGGTTCATACGCCAGAGATCATCTGGGACACGGCGCTGCCGGCCGCACTGGTCGCGGGTGCGGGTGCGGGTGCAGGTGACATTGCGGATGCCGATGCAGTCGTGGAAGCGGTGCCTGTCGCGCAAGGCGCGGCAACCGATGCGCCCGACACCGCCGAAGACCCGGATGGCGCGGAAGAAGGCGTCGATCAGGACGAGGCGCTGCGCCGGATGCTGGCAATGCGGGCGGCCGAATAGGCCGTCCCGATAGCATTTCGACCTGATCTTGAATCGTTTTTTCGCTGCCTCTGCCTATGGTCGAACGCGTAAAACGATATGCGGCGTTTCAACATAAAGTCGAAACGCCTTATTCCGCCGCGACGCGCTTGGCCCCGGCTTTCGCTTTCGCCCCGGGCTTTGGCTTCAGCATGTCCTTCAGGTAGCGCCCGGTGTGGCTGTGCGGGTTCCCGGCAACCTGTTCCGGCGTGCCGACGGCCACGATCTCGCCGCCGCCGTCACCGCCCTCGGGGCCGATGTCGATGATCCAGTCGGCGGTCTTGATGACGTCGAGGTTATGTTCGATCACCATCACCGAATTGCCCTGATCCACCAGTTCATGCAGCACTTCCAGCAGCTTGCGCACATCCTCGAAATGCAGCCCCGTGGTCGGCTCGTCGAGGATGTACAGCGTGCGGCCGGTCGAGCGTTTCGACAGTTCCTTGGACAGTTTCACGCGCTGCGCCTCGCCCCCCGACAGGGTCGTGGCCTGCTGGCCGACCTTGATATAGCCCAGCCCCACCCGGCACAGCGCGTCCATCTTCTCGCGGATCGAGGGCACCGCCTTGAAGAACACCTGCGCGTCCTCGGTGGTCATATCCAGCACGTCGGCGATGGATTTTCCCTTGAACCGGATTTCCAGCGTCTCGCGGTTATAGCGTTTGCCCTGACAGGTTTCGCACATCACGTAGACGTCAGGCAGAAAGTGCATCTCGATCTTGATCAGCCCGTCGCCCTGACAGGCCTCGCAGCGCCCGCCCTTGACGTTGAAACTGAACCGCCCGGGCTTGTAGCCACGCGCCTTGGCCTCGGGCAGACCCGCGAACCAGTCGCGGATCGGGGTGAAGGCGCCGGTATAGGTGGCCGGATTTGACCGGGGCGTGCGCCCGATCGGGCGCTGGTCGATGTCGATGACCTTGTCGAGATGTTCCAGCCCCTTGATGGTTTCGCAAGGCGCCGGGGTCTGGCGTGCGCCGTTCAGACGCACGGATGCGGTCTTGAACAGCGTCTCGATGGTCAGCGTGGATTTGCCGCCGCCCGAGACGCCGGTGACGCAGACAAATTGACCCAAGGGAAAGTCAACGGTGACTTCTTTCAAATTGTTCCCCGTCGCCTTGACCACGGTGACTTTCTTCTTGTTTCCCTTGCGCCGTTCGGCGGGCACCGGGATCTCGCGCGCGCCGGTCAGATACTGCCCGGTGATCGACGCGGCATCGGCGGCGATTTCATCGGGCGTGCCCTTGGCGACGATCTGCCCGCCATGAACGCCCGCGCCGGGGCCAAGGTCAAAGACGTAATCGGCCTCGCGGATCGCTTCCTCGTCATGTTCGACGACGATCACGGTATTGCCCTGATCGCGCAGGTTTTTCAGGGTTTCCAGCAGGCGGCCATTGTCGCGCTGGTGCAGGCCGATGCTGGGTTCATCCAGCACATACAGCACGCCGGTCAGCCCGCTGCCGATCTGGCTGGCCAGCCGGATACGCTGCGATTCGCCGCCCGACAGCGTGCCGGAATTGCGCGACAGCGTCAGGTATTCCAGCCCGACATTGTTCAGGAATCCCAGCCGTTCGCGGATTTCCTTGAGGATGGCGCGGGCGATCTCGTTCTTCTGTTTGCTCAGCGCCTCGGGCACGCTCTTGCACCAGTCAAAGGCCTCGCGGATCGACATCTGCACCACCTGGCCGACATGCAGCCCGGCAATCTTGACCGCCAGCGCCTCTTCGCGCAGGCGGAACCCGTTGCATTCACCGCAGGGACGGTTGTTCTGATAGCGTTCGAATTCCTCGCGAATCCAGTTGCTGTCCGTCTCGCGGTAGCGGCGTTCCATATTTGGAATCACGCCCTCGAACGGGCGGGAAACCTGATAGATGCGCCCGCCTTCGTCATAGCGGAACTGGATCTCTTCCTCGCCGGAGCCGAACAGGAACACCTGCTGCACATGGGCAGGAAGGTCTTTCCATTTCAGGGACTTGTCGAATTCGTAATGCCGGGCGATGCTTTCGATGGTCTGCAGGAAATAGGGCGACTTGCCCTTGCGCCACGGCGCCAGCGCGCCGTTTGACAGGGTGATGCCCTGATCGGGCACCACAAGGCGTTCGTCAAAGAACAGTTCAACCCCCAGCCCGTCGCAATGCGGACAGGCCCCGAACGGGGCGTTGAAGCTGAACAGGCGCGGTTCGATCTCGGAAATGGTGAAACCGCTGACGGGACAGGCGAATTTCTCGCTGAAGGTGATGCGCTCGGGCTCTTCGTCGGCGGGTGCGGTTTCCAGAATCGCGATGCCATCGGCAAGGTCGAGCGCGGTGCGAAAGCTGTCGGCCAGCCGGGTTTCCAGCCCCTCGCGCACGACGATCCGGTCGACAACGACGTCGATGTCGTGACGGAACTTCTTGTCAAGCTTGGGGGCATCTTCAAGTTCGTAGAACGCGCCGTCGACCTTGACCCGCTGGAAACCCTGCTTTCTGAGTTCCAGGAATTCCTTGCGGTATTCGCCCTTGCGGTCACGCACCATCGGCGCCAGCAGGTAGCCGCGCGTGCCCTCGGCCATCTCCATGACGCGGTCGACCATGTCCTGCACCTGCTGCGCCTCGATCGGCAGGCCGGTGGCGGGGCTGTAGGGGGTGCCGACACGGGCGAACAGCAGCCGCATGTAATCGTAGATTTCAGTGACGGTGCCAACCGTGGAACGCGGGTTCTTCGACGTGGTCTTCTGTTCGATGCTGATCGCCGGGGACAGGCCGCTGATGTGATCGACGTCGGGCTTTTCCATCATGTCAAGGAACTGGCGGGCATAGGCCGACAGCGATTCCACATAGCGGCGCTGGCCCTCGGCATAGATCGTGTCGAACGCAAGCGACGACTTGCCAGAGCCCGACAATCCGGTAATCACCACAAGCTGATCGCGCGGAATATCGACGTCGATATTCTTGAGGTTATGTTCGCGCGCGCCGCGCACCTCGATGTTCTTCAGCTCTGCCATGGGGCACCTCTTAACCAGTTCTTCACACATAGGCGATTACGCCGGGGTCGCCAACGGAAAACTGGAACATACAGCGAACATCCACAGGAATTGTCAGGCGCGGCGGCGCGCCAGGGCCAGGTGCAGCACCGCCCCGCCCAGGAAAAGCAGGCAAAGCGCGCTCATCAGACCGCCATAGCCGAAACCGGCAATCACCGCGACCATCAGCGGCGTGCCGCTGGTGTTGCCCAGATTGCCCATCTGCGCCAGCCCGCCATTGGCAAGCGCGCGGTCTTCCAGCGCCGGGTTAAGCTGTGGCACCGCCGCGAAACTTGCGCCCTGGACCAGCCCCAGCCCGGCCCCCATCGCCAGCGCGACCAGCGGTGCGCCGGGCAGAAACAGCAGGCCAAGCGCGCAGACCGCACAGGTGACAAAGCCGGTGATGATGACGGTCACCGCGTCGCTGCGGCGCATCAGCCAGACACCCAGTGTCAGCGACGACAGGATCGACATCAGCGGCATCGCCCCGATGACGAAGGCCCGGCTGCCGGATGGCAGGAACGGCGGCAGCACCGTCAGGACCGAAACGAAACAGGCGGTATAGAACAGCCAGCCCAGTGCCGGCGCGCCGATCCAGGGCGAGGTGTAGATGCGGCGATGCGCGTCGATCAGGTCGCGCTGCCGAACGGCCTCGGCACCCGACCGGATCAGCCGTGGCAGCCGCCGCCACAGCAGCGCCGCCATCAGCGCCATATAGGCAGCATGGACCAGCATCAGGCCGCCTAGACCGAAAGCGGCGGCGAACGGCAGCCCGGCCCAGGCGAGGATGGCGAAGGCCACGCCAAAGAACGTCCCCCACAGGGTCATCGCGAACCCGCGATCGGCGTCGGAACTGAGCTGTGCTATATAGGTCGGCGCGGCGACAACCAGCGCCAGATGCGCGGCCCCCTCGATCACCCGGGTGGCCAGGAACAGCGGCAGTGGCGGGAACACCGACTGGATCGCCGACATCGCCGCCCCGGTCAGCAGCGCGCTCAGGATGGCGCGGCGATAGCCGATGCGCGACACCAGAACGCCGGCGACGATGCCCAGCAGAATGCCAAGCGCGCCGACCAGCGACACCGCGAATCCCAGCGCCGCCCCGGCCCCGGGATAGACCTGCGGCAACTGGTCGAAGATGACACTGATCTTGCCGTATTGCGCCGCGGCGCCAAGGCCCGCGGCCCAAAGCAGCCAGACCAGCGGCCAGTTGGTTCTGCTTTCCATACGCAACCTGTCGCTGCCAGTCGGAAGGCGGGTTCAGGGCTGACCTGCCGCTAACCCGCCTCCGGGCGAATTATGGCGCGCGCCCCCCGGCCACGGCGGCCAGTGGATGCGCGTCACCTTTCCGGCAATCTACCCGGCCCGCCCGGGGCCGGGGAAACCCGGTGCGGGCTTGCCCGCCCATGCGGATAACCCGCGCCTAGATATGGATTACGCGGTCGTAGGCATCCAGAACCGATTCATGCATCATCTCTGACAGGGTCGGGTGCGGGAAGACGGTGTTCATCAGGTCTTCTTCGGTGGTTTCCAGCTGGCGGCCGACAACATAGCCCTGGATCAGTTCGGTGACTTCCGCGCCGATCATATGCGCGCCGAGCAACTCGCCGGTCTTGGCGTCGAACACGGTCTTGACCATGCCTTCGGCCTCGCCCAGCGCAATCGCCTTGCCGTTGCCGATAAAGGGGAAACGCCCGACCTTGACATCATAGCCAAGATCCCTGGCCTTGGCTTCGGAATAGCCGACGGATGCCACCTGCGGGTGGCAATAGGTGCAGCCGGCGATGGATTCCGGCCTGACCGCATGCACGTGGTTCTTGCCTGCGACCAGTTCGGCGACCATCACGCCTTCGTGCGACGCCTTGTGCGCCAGCCACGGCGCGCCAGCGATGTCGCCGATGGCATAAAGCCCGTCGACACTCGTGCGGCAGAATTCATCGGTGACCACATGGGTGCGGTCGATCTTGACGCCAAGCTCTTCCAGGCCAAGGTTTTCGACGTTGCCGACGATGCCCACGGCGCTGATCACGGTGTCGAACTCGTGCTTTTCGACCTTGCCGCCAATCTCGATATGGGCGGTGACCTTGCCCTTGGCGCGATCAAGCTGTTTCACGGCCGCCTTTTCCATGATCTTCATGCCCTGCTTGGCAAAGCTCTTCTTGGCGAAGGCGCTGATCTCGGCGTCCTCGACCGGCAGGATGCGGTCCATCACCTCGACGACTGTGGTTTCGGCGCCCAGCGTGTTGTAGAAACTGGCGAATTCGATGCCGATGGCACCCGATCCGATGACCAGAAGCTTCCTGGGCATGCGCGGCGGGGTCAGCGCATGCTTGTAGGTCCAGACCAGATCGCCGTCCGCCTCCAGCCCGGGCAATTCGCGGGCACGCGCGCCCGTGGCGAGAATAACGTTCTTGGCGCTCAGGGTTTCGGTGCCCTTGTCGGTGGTGACGCTCACCTCTCCCTTGCGGGCAAGTTTCGCGGTGCCCATGAACACGGTCACCTTGTTCTTCTTCATCAGGTGGGCGACGCCGCCATTCAATTGCTTGGCCACCCCGCGCGAGCGTTTGACCACAGCGTCAAGGTCGAAATCTATGCCGGTGGCCGACAGGCCGAATTCCTTGGCGCGATGCATCAGGTGGAACACTTCCGACGAACGCAGCAGCGCCTTGGTCGGGATGCAGCCCCAGTTCAGGCAGATGCCGCCCATATGCTCGCGCTCGACAATGGCGACATTCAGGCCCAGTTGCGCGCCGCGAATGGCGGCAACATAGCCGCCGGGGCCGGCGCCGATTACGATCATGTCAAAGGATTTGGCGGCCATTGGGTTCTCCGGGTTCGTTGCTGTTAAGTTAGTTCAGCACTAAACTATCCGGCAAGATCGCACAATCGCGGCAACCGCGCAGCCGCCATGCAATTGTTGCAACGGCTGCGCGGGCAATTCAAAGGGTTCAGTTGTTGGCGGTCAGCGGGTCGATGATCTGGCTGACCTCGGTGATGGTCGTGAAAGGAATGCCGCTGAGTTCCGCGTGTTTCTTGATCTCGGCCTCGCTGGCGGCAAGATAGACGCAGAAGGTCTTGTTGTCGGCGACATAGCTGTGCTGCCACTGGATGTCGGGGCCGATGCTGGCAAGCGCCTGGTTACTGGCCCGCGAGGCGCCGCAAAGTTCGGTCACCGAGAAATCACCGATTCCGGGGATGTCGCGTTCGATCATGTAGCGTTTCATTTTGTTCATTCCCTGTTGGTTGGTCTTGTACTGTCCCAAGCCTGCACCGGAAAACGCGCGCCGCATAACTCTATATTCTTTAGCCCGCTAAAGCCAGGCTTTCATTATTTCCTAGAAAAATTCATGCGCTAAAGATAACCTTTATCAATGACAGCCGCGACCCATCTGAAATCGCTTCAGGCGCTTGAAATGGCGATCCGCGCCGGATCGCTGAAAGACGCGGCCGGCCGTCTGGGTATCACCCCCGCCGCGATCGGTCAGCGGATCAGGTCGCTGGAGGATTTCCTGGGAAGCGACCTGTTGGTTCGGGGCCGTTCCGGGCTGATGCCGACCAAGGATCTGGAACTGGCGCTGGACGATCTGAAAACCGCCTTTGCCGCGCTCGACCGGGTGACAGAGGCGCTGGATTTCCAGCGCACCACCGAGATTCATGTCGTCGCCGACCGGGACTGGTACCAGTTGTGGCTGATGCCGCGCCTGGCGGCGTTTCGCGCCGACAATCCGAACATCCTGTTCTGCATCAATGGCGCGGGCGACGTGCCGTTGCGGCTTGGCGCACCCGATTGCCGGATCGTCTATGGCGAGACCCGCGGCGGCGAGGTTCTGTATCGCGACCGGCTGTTGCCGGTCACCGGGCCGGACAATATCGGGCGGATTGCCGACTGGGACAAGGACATGCCGCTGGAGGGCATGCCGTTCATTCACCTGGTGGCACAGCGCGATGACCCGCTGCATCCGGGCTGGCCCGCCTGGGTCGAGAAATTCGGCAACCGGCGCGAAGGTGCCGGGCGCGGCGTGCATTACCGCAGCGCCTTGCCGGCGCTGGAAGCGGTACGCGAGAATGTCGGGTTTCTGATCTGCGGGCTTTCACTGGTGCAGCACGAATTGAAACAGCGCCGGATTCTGCTGCCCTACCCCGCGCATCAAAGCCTGGAGGCACCGATGCCCTACACGCTGGAGATCTCGACGCACGCAAAAATCCGACCGCAACTGCAACGGTTCTGCGACTGGCTGCGCGAGCAATCGCGAAAGACCGCCGCCGAGATCGCGGCGAAGGTCGGCCAGGATCAGGCGCGCACCAACTCCAGCGCCTTGCGATAACCGCCCTGATCGACGAATGCGGCCTCTGGCGTGGTGGTAGCCCGCGCCAGCGCGACATTGCGGGTCGGGAACCGTCCGAACTGACGGATGATCTCGCGGTGCGCGCGGGCATGCGGCAGGTTCACCTTGCCACCATCGGGCATGCGTTCCTTGATCAGCCGCACGGCGCGGTCCTGATCAACCAGGCATTCCGAATGCACCAGCGGCATGTAAAAGAACTGCCGCGCCATGCCGTCGATCTTCATGTCCCAACCCTTGGCGATCGCCGCCTTGGCCGCCGCGCGGGCAAGCCCGTCGCTGGCAAAAGCCTTGCCGGTATCGCGGAACATGTTGCGCGAAAACTGGTCGGTCAGAATGATATAGGCCAAGGTGCCGGACGGATAGGTCAGCCACATTGAATAGGTGCCGCCCATCGCACGGTTCCAGTCCATTTCGAACCGGTCGCGAAGCTCGGCATCCAGTGCCGGATCGCGTTTGTACCAACCTGCCTCGCCAACATCATCGAGCCAGAAACCAAGTATCTCTTCAGGGTATGCCATAACCCTTTACTCCTCACCCATGTCTGCCCCCAGACATATTAAAACCGTCGCACGGATTCCGCGATCACGCAAGTCATTCAGTCTATACATGCGGTGGTGTGACATCATCGTCATCTGCCTGTTCCTGCGCCCATTCCTGCGCCGCGCTCACCGCCACCGCCGAAGAGGTCGGCATGACGCTGACATATGTAGCGGTTTCATCGACCGGCGTGGCGGCGCGCTGGGTCATCCGGTAGGCGGCATAGGCGGCCATCGCCAGCATCAGCACCGCGATGAACAGCCAGTAGGCCTCTGATCCCATGACGCCCATGATCCAGCCGGTGAAGACCGGTCCGAAGATCGCGCCGGTCCCGTTGACAAAGATCAACCCGCCACTGGCGGCGGCCATATCCTCGGGGTCCAGGTAGTCGTTGAGATAGGCGATCAGCAGCGAATAGAGCGGGTTCGATGTGCCGCCCAGGATAAAAGCGATCACCAGCAGAACGGTGAAATTCGTGCCCGCGAAAAAGCCGGATCCGGCGGCCAGCCCGCCGAGGACCGCGACGATGAAGATCAACTGCCGTCGATCCATCCGGTCGCTGATCCAGCCGATGGGATATTGCAGCACCATCGAACCGATGAAGATCGTCGCGATGAAGGTCGAGATCTGCCCGACGCTGAGCCCGATGCCAGAGGCATAGACCGACCCCATGCCGAACAGGGCCGCAAAGACGCCGCCCAGCAGGAACATGCCCACGAATGTCAGCGGCGAGTTGTGAAACAGCGCCCGCAGCGACATCGACTTGGTGGTGCCGAAGGACGGGGTCGGCGAGACCGACAGCAGGATCGGCGCAAACGAGACCGACACCAGAACCGACGGAATGATGAACAGCACGTAGCCGGCCGGATCGCCACCGGCCAGAATCGCCTGCCCCGACACGATGCCGATCATCTGCACGATCATGTACATGCTGAGGGTCTGGCCCCGGGTCTCGTTGGTGGCGGCATCGTTCAGCCAGCTTTCGGCGGTGACATAGACGCCCGAGAACCCGAAGCCGATCATCACCCGCAGCGCGGTCCAGAACCACGGATCGCTGATTGTCGGGAACAGGATCAGCGTGGCCGAGATCAGCGAGGCCAGTGCGGCGAATACCCGCACATGCCCGACCCGCCGGATCATGCCCGGCGCCAGTTGCGAGCCGCCCAGAAAGCCGGCGAAATAGGCCGACGTCACCACCGAAAGCTCGAAGGTGGAGAACCCTTCAAGGGTTCCGCGCACGCCCATCAGCGTGGCCTGCAACCCGTTGCCGACCATCAGCAGCCCGATCCCGAGCAGCAGCGCCCAGGAGTTGAAAAGCACCTTCACCATCACCGTCTCCGCCGGATGTCATGCCCTGTCTGCAGGGGATATTTGGGGGTCGCTGGTTGTCTTGCGACTCAGTCCGGTCGCTTCTGAGCGCCGGGTAGCAAAAGCGACGCGTCTCCGTAAGAGAAAAAGCGATAGCGTTGTGCGATTGCGTGCGAATAGATGTCGAGCATGCGTTCGCGCCCCATCAGGGCCGACACCAGCATCAGCAGGGTCGACCTGGGCAGGTGGAAATTTGTCATCAGCGCGTCGGTCAGCAGAAACCTGTGGCCCGGGCGGATGAAGATATCGGTGCTGCCCTGCCAGGGCGCGATCCGGCCGGGCCCGGTCGCGGCGCTTTCTAGCAGGCGCAGCGCGGTGGTTCCGACCGGAATGATGCGCCCGCCGCAGGCGCGGGTTTCGTTGATCTCTACCGCCGCCCGGTCGCTGACCTCGCCCCATTCGGCGTGCATCTTGTGCTCTGACACGTCATCGGTCTTGACCGGCAGAAAGGTGCCCGCCCCGACATGCAGCGTCACCCGGGTGAATTCGACGCCCCGGTCGGCAAGGCTTTGCAGCAGCGGCGCGTCGAAATGCAGCGATGCGGTGGGCGCGGCGACGGCACCGGGGTTTTGCGCCCAGACGGTCTGGTAGTCCTGCTTGTCGGCCTCGTCGGCGGCGCGCCTGGCGGCGATATAGGGCGGCAAGGGCATCGCGCCGACGCGGGCCAGCGCGGCGTCGAACCGCGCGCCGGTCAGGTTGAACGACAACTCGGCGACGCCATCGCGGACCGCCACCAGACGGGCCTGCAGATCGGACGAGAACGTGACGATCTCGCCGGGTTTAAGTTTGCGCAGCGGTTTGATCAGCGCCTGCCAGTGCCCGTCCGCCCCGGGTTCCAGCAGCGTCACCTCGATCTTCGCCGTGACCGGACCCTGCGCGCTGTCGCGATGTCGCGTGCCATGAAGCCGGGCCGGAATCACCCGCGTGTCGTTCAGAACCAGCCGGTCACCGGGCAGGAAATACGACGGCAGATCGATGACCTGCGCATCCGTGATCGCCGTCGGGCCGGCCACCAGCAGCCGGGCCGAGGAACGCGGGCGGGCGGGCCGCGTGGCGATCAGCGCCTCGGGCAGATCGAAATCGAAATCGGACAGTTTCATTGCATGTTCACTGGGACGGCACGGGTTTGGGCGGCGGGCGGCGAAAGATTTCGCGAAACGCGCCGGGTGTCAGGATCGACAGGGGATTTACGGTGACGCGCGGATCCTTGGCATCGCCCGACAGACGAAAGTTGAAGCCGAACAGCCCGTCGCGCCCGCGCGAGAAAATCTGGCCGATTCCGTTCAGGAAATAGACCGGCGACAGCACGCCCTGCATGTCCATCCGGCTGTTGACCAGATCATAGATGCCATCCAGCGAGACGCCGATCGACGGGCCGACCGCGCTGGATCGGTACAGCGTCAGGCGTGACGGGGTCAGCTGGAAATCGGCTTCGATCTCGGACAAGGAGATTCCGCCGGAATTCATCTGATCCAGCAGCCCGACAATGCTGATTGCCGAAATCAGTTCGGTCAGCGCCGGGGCCTTCATGATGCGGGTGTTGGTGATGTTCAGCCGCCCGTCATAGACGCCGGTGGCGCCGGTCGGGTTCAGCGTCAGGTTCATCCGCCCGCCGCGCGCGTTGCGCAGCACATCGGCCGCCGCCAGCACCGCACCGGCCTGGTCGCTGACCAGCCGGATCGCGGCCCCCGAACGCGTCGGCACCACCGTGCCCTGGATTGCCGCCTTGCCGTTGACCTGCGCGGTGAACTGGCCGTCAAGGCCAGCGCCGGCTTTGAACTCGCCACGGAAATCGGTCAACGTGATGCCCTCGGACACGGTCAGCCGGTTCAGGTTCAGGCGAAGCGGGCCGCCTTCGCCGTCGCCGGTTCCGAACGCCGCCGCGCGCAGGTCGATGCTGCCGCCATTCACCGCCACCGCCGGGGACGCGTTGCGCCCGCGCCCGGTCAGCGTCACCGGGCCGTCCAGCCAGTCGCCGACCTGCACGCGGTCGAACTGCGCGGTCTGCAATGCGCCGCCGGGCGCCAGATCGACCACGCCGCTGGCGCTGAGACCCGGCGCGCGCAGCACCAGCCGGTCGATCGAGGGCTGATCGCCCAGCCGCCCGGCGATTTCCAGCGTCCCGGTGCGGTTGCGCGGCTTGGACCAGTCCAGCGCCTTCAGCGAGACCCCGACCCCGTCGAGATCAGAGGTCAGTTGGAACCTCGGCGCCCGGTCGCCGGCCAGATCGACACGGATCTGCGCGGCGCCGCTGCCCGAGATCGAGCCCGGCGGAAGGCCGATGTTGAATTCATCTAGGAATGCCTGGCTCAGCTCGATCGTGCCCTCGACAAGGCTGCCACTGGCGTCCGGGCCGAACTGCTGGTTCCAGGTGACATTGGCGGGCACGCGCCCCAGTTGCCCCGCGCCCGAGATCGCGATGCCGGCCGGATCGGCGCGCACGTCCAGCGAATTCGCGCGGATGCTGCGCCCCTTGACCAGCGTGTCAGAGAAATATCCGACAGCGTCCCCGCGACCGAATAGCTGACATCCTCGATCTTGATGACGCGCTTCAGCTCGAACGCGATATCCGACTGGACCCGCGCACGTCCCTGTGCAAGCTCGACGGGCTGGTTGGCCTTGGTCAGAAACTGAAACGGTGGCAGATCCAGAAGCGACAGCGCGGCGGTGATCGTGCTTTCGGTGCGCAGGGTCAGTTCGCCCCGTGTGTCGGGAATGGTGACATCGCCGATCCGGAACACCGAGCCCGCGAGGTCGATCTTGCCACCCAGCGGCGGCGTCGCGTCGCCGACCTCGACCACCATCGTGTAGGTCTTGCCATTCAGGCTGGCATAGCCCGCCGCGTGTTCGATGGGGGGCAGCGCGGCCATCGCCTTGATGGTCGCGCCGCTGTACAGATAACTCAGCGAGACCTGCGGCGGTGCGCCGGTCGAAAGCCGGAAGGCCCCTGTCATGTCGGAAATGTCGCCGCTCAGCACGTTGCGCCCCAGCCAGTCGCGGGTGCCCGGCGCCACCGCCACAGGCCAAAGCGCCAGCGCGCGATCCAGCGGGATGGTGTTGAGATCGAGATCCAGCGCCACGTTCCAGCCGGCCGCATCGGTGCGCACCCTGCCCCGCCCGTTGAACCGCTGGTCGCCGTTGCCAAGCGCGACCTGCCCGATATCGACCGAGAACGGATCCAGCCGCAGGCGGAAATCGACCGCGCCCGTGGCAAAGCGCATCGGTTCCGCGAACAGCCCTTTCGGCCGCAGCGTTGCGTCCGACAACGAGAACTGCCCGACCATCGCGCCGGGCCAGCCATCCTTGAATTCGCGCAACAGGGCGGTGCCTTCGGCGGTCAGCGTGGCGGCATCGCTATTCAGCGAGACCTGGCTGAAACTCAGCGCCTGTTTGACCGGGTCGAACGCCACATAGGCCCGTCCGCTGTCAAAGGGGATCGGCGGCGTGTCGGGGGTCGGCTGCAACGCGCCCTGCCCGACCTCCAGCGTTCCGGCGAGGCCCTCGATTTCCCCTGCTTCGTCGATGGTGGCGCGCAGCGCGCCCGAAATCGGTGCGTCAAGCACGGCCAGAAAGGACAGCGCGGGCGATTGCGCGGCGATATCCGCGGCGGCGGCGTTTTCGAAAGTCGCGGTCAGGCTGGCTTTCGGCGAGCCTTTCTCGGTGTGGAACCCGATGACGGTGGTGGCCAGTTCCTCGGTCCCGTTGAAGACATCCGCCGACACCGTCAGATCAAGGCTGCTTTCCGTCTGGTTCAGCACGATCCGCCCGTCGGTAACCTGCCAGAGCCGCCCCGACCGGCTGTCTTCCAGGGTGATCGTCAGCTGATCCGCCGAGACCTGGCGAAGTTCCGACAACGGCGGCAGGGCAAAGGTCTGATCCAGCCGGTCCAGCACCCCGGCCAGGGTGCCGCTGGCCTCTTCGCCGGCCTGCCCGGTGCCGAAGGACAGCGCAAAAGTGCCGTCGCCCCGCCGGCGCAGGGTCAATTGCGCGCCCGACACGTTCAGCGAGCGCATCGTGAAGCCGCCATTGCGCAGCGCCGCGAAATCCATGCGCGCCCGTACCCGGTTCAGTCGCGCGACCTCTGCCCCCTGATCGTCGAACACGCCGACATTGTGCATCACGATCCTGGGGCGGATGTTGCGGTCGATCATCAGTTCGATCTGATCCAGCGTCACCCGACCCGAACCGATACGGTCATTGAGGCCGGTCTCGACCCGCGCGCTCAGCCATTGGGGCGCGCGCACCGACAGCCCGGTCAGCGCCAGCACAAGGACCGGAATGCCAACCGCGACCACCAGCATCGAAAGCACCAGCATGATGCCGGCACGGCCACGCCTGCGCCGCCGCGCCGGTTTCCGCGGCGGCTTGTCCTTGACCGCGGCAGAGCGGGGTGCGCTTGGCTTTTGGCTCATTCAGGAGCGAACCGGGTTGTGGCTTGTGTCATCTGCCTTATCTTTGCCCAAACCGATCAGGAACCAAATCAAATCTTTCCAACACAGGATCAGCCCCATGCCAACCCCCGGCCAGACCGCCCCCGATTTTACCCTGCCACGCGACGGCGGCGACGACGTGACCCTGTCGGCGCTGCGCCCGAAACGCGTCGTACTTTATTTCTACCCCAAAGACGACACCTCTGGATGCACCACGGAAGCGATTGATTTCACAAAGGCCCTTGGCGCCTTCGAGGCCGCCGATACCGTGGTTCTGGGCGTCAGCAAGGACAGTGTCGCCAAGCATGAAAAGTTTCGCGCCAAGCACGATCTTGGCGTTGTTTTACTGTCGGATACCGACGGCGCGCTGTGCGAGAGCTATGGCACATGGGTCGAGAAATCCATGTATGGCAAGACCTATATGGGAATTGAACGCGCGACCTTCCTGATCGACGAAAACGGCACGGTGGCGCGCGTCTGGCGCAAGGTAAAGGTGCGTGGCCATGTCGACGAGGTTCTGGTCGCGGCACAGCAACTTGCAGGCCGATAGCCGCCGAAAAGCCGCAAACAGCCCGCCAGATCCGGGCTCCGGTCGGCGGGAACTTGCCCATCCGAAACCGGATTGGCGATATTTCCCGGGCGGTTGCGCAAAATAGTTGCGATAGCCATACCTGCTGGTTAAGGACGTGGGGACGCGCTTTTGGGGACAGAAGCGCGATAATGGGACTGGGGAAAACGGAGGGCAAGTCGCGCAATGTCACGACTGGGCCATTGGCTGCACGTGAGACTGGAACGTGCTTTTCCCGAGCAGCGGGTCTTCCTGCGTTCGGATTCCGAGACGAAATTCATCCGGCTGAAGCCGTTGACCCAGGCCGTGGCATGGACCGGCGGGGCTGTGTTCGTCGGCTGGGCAATCATCGCAACCGCGATCCTGCTGATGGACAGCATCGGGTCGGGCAGCCTGCGCGATCAGGCGGCCCGCGAACAGCGCCTTTACGAGAACCGCCTGAACACGCTGAGCCAGGAACGCGACGCCCGCGCCTCCGAGGCCCGTGCGGCGCATGAACGGTTCAACGCCGCGCTGGCGCAGATTTCCGCAATGCAGTCGTCGCTGCTGGAATCCGAGGATCACCGCAAGGAACTGGAAACCGGGATCGAGGTGATCCAGGCCACCCTGCGCCGCACCATGAAGGAACGCGATGCCGCGCGCACCGAAGGCGAACTGGCGATCGCGGCGGCGAATGGCGAGATCGACGGCGCAGAGACGACCACCTCTGCCGACGCATCGACGACGCTGGACTTCCTGACCACGGCCCTGCACAGCACCGCCGCCGAACGCGACACCATGGCCGCCATCGCCGCCGAGGCAAAGCTGGCCGCAGACCAGATGGCGCTTGACCGGCGCCTGATCGAGGAACGCAACGACGCGATCTTCACCCAGCTTGAGGACGCGGTGACCGTGTCGTTGACCCCGCTGGACAAACTGTTTTCCGCTGCCGGCCTGCCGACGGAATCGATCTTGCAATCGGTGCGCCGCGGCTATTCCGGCCAGGGCGGTCCGCTGACACCGCTGAAGTTCTCGACCAAGGGCGAGGAACCCGACGCGGATTCGCTGCGCGCCAATGGCATTCTGGAAAAAATGGACCGGATGAACCTGTATCGCATCGCGCTGCAGAAAACGCCGTTTGCGCTGCCGGTCAAATCCGCCTTCCGCTATACCAGCGGCTTTGGCCCGCGCTGGGGCCGGATGCACAATGGCACCGATTTTGCCGCCGGCTATGGAACCCCGATCTTTGCAACCGCAGATGGTGTGGTGGTACATGCCGGCTGGGGCAGCGGCTATGGCCAGCTGGTGAAGATCCAGCACGAGTTTGGCATCGAGACGCGTTACGCCCATATGTCGAAAATTCGCGTGAACGTGGGTGATAGGGTCTCGCGCGGGGACCGGATTGGTGATATGGGAAGCTCTGGCCGATCAACCGGCACCCACCTTCACTATGAAGTTCGCATTGGCGGCCAGCCCGTCAACCCGATGACATACATCAAGGCAGCCAGAGATGTTTTCTAAAAGCAGAATAAACGAGCCCGGTCCGAAAACCAGCGACGACACCGCAGCCAAGACCCCGGACGTCCCGCCCGCGCGTGCAACCACCGATTTCACCCCGTCGGCCCCCAAGGCAAAACCGCCGGCGTCGACCCTGTCGTCGGACCTGACGATCACCGGCAACCTGAAGACCACTGGTGACATTCAGGTCGAGGGCGTGGTCGAAGGCGACATCCGCGCGCATCTTCTGACCGTGGGCGAAGGCGCCACGATCAAGGGTGAAGTCGTGGCCGATGACGTGGTGGTGAACGGACGGATCGTCGGCAAGGTGCGCGGTCTGAAAGTGCGCCTGACCTCGACCGCCAGGGTTGAGGGCGACATCATCCACAAGAC
>JAJDOB010000027.1 GCA_022340385.1 Rhodobacter sp. | reverse complement strand
AGGCGAAAATCACCATAGCCCGCACCGGATAAATCGTGGGTATGTCCGCCAGCAATTTCATGCCATCTGGTGACAAGTCGAAAACCGGCTGTTACCCAGATTCCATCCCGCGCCCCACACAGAAAAAATTCACAAACCTGTCCACATGCCCCAGCAGATAATCCTTGCCTCTGGTTCAACGATCCGGCGCCGGATGCTGGAGAACGCCGGCGTTCACGTCGAGGTTCAGCCTGTCCGAATCGACGAGGCCGCGATTCGCGATGCGATGGTCGCAGAGGGCGCGTCACCGCGTGACATTGCCGACCAGCTTGCCGAATTCAAAGCCCGCCGCGCCAGCCAGAAAGCCCCCGGTGACATCGTCATTGGCTGCGATCAGGTGCTTGCCATCGACAAGCGGATTCTGGCCAAACCGGACTCCGCCGCAGAGGCGCGCGCACAGCTTGACGCGCTGGCAGGCCGCAAGCATCAGCTTTTGTCGGCCGCTGTCATCTACGAAAACGCGCAACCTGTCTGGCGTCATGTCGGCGTGGTCACCTTGCACATGCGGACGCCAAGCCCCGGCTACCTTGACGATTACGTAACCCGGAACTGGGAATCTATTCGCCACTCTGTCGGCGGATATAAGCTTGAAGAGGAAGGCGTGCGCTTGTTTCACCGCATAGACGGCGACTATTTCAATGTCCTCGGATTGCCGTTGCTCGATCTTTTGGCCTATCTCACCCTAAGGGGGCTGATAGCAGGATGACCGACGAAAACAGGATACCGCTGGCGGGTGTGATCGGATCGCCGATTTCGCACAGCAGATCGCCGCGCCTGCATGCCCACTGGCTGCGCAAATACGGACTGCCGGGCTATTATGTGCCAATGGATGTGTCGCAAAGCGACCTGGAAACCAGCATCCGGACATTGCCCAAGCTGGGCTTTGTCGGTGTCAACGTCACCATTCCCCACAAGGAATCCGTGCTTGTCATGGCGGATCTGGTCACGGATCGCGCCGCCTTGATCGGGGCGGCCAATACCCTGATCTTCCGCAAGGATGGCAAGATTCACGCCGACAACACCGATGGCTACGGTTTTGTCCAGAATTTGCGGCAGAACGCACCCAACTGGCAGCCCAAGTCGGGCCCGGCCGCGGTGATCGGCGGTGGCGGCGCAGCGCGGGCAATTGTCGCTTCGCTGATCGAGATCGGCGTGCCGGAAATTCGGCTGTCGAACCGCACCCGCACCCGTGCCGATGCGTTGCGCACCGAATTTGGCGCGAAGGTGACGGTGTATGAATGGGTGCAGGCCGGCAACATGTTGGAAGGCGCAAAGACCGTGGTGAACACCAGTTCGCTGGGCATGGTCGGCAAACCCGAATTCCGGGTGCCGCTTGATGCGCTGTCGCCCAACGCCGTGGTCAATGATCTGGTCTACACGCCGCTGGATACCGCGTTTCTGCAACGTGCCCGGGCGATGGGCTGCACGACAGTCGACGGCCTGGGGATGCTGCTGCATCAGGCCGCGCCAGCATTTGAACGCTGGTTCGGCCAACGGCCCGAAGTTGACGACCAGCTGCGCCAGTTGATGCTGCGTTGACCCAAAAGACGCGCCCTTTCCTGATCGGTCTGACCGGGTCCATCGGGATGGGCAAATCGACCACCGCCGGGATGTTCGCGGACGCAGGCGTGCCGGTCTGGGACGCCGATGCCGCGGTGCATCGGCTATACGCCCCCGGCGGTGCCGCCGTTGCGCCGATCGCCGAAATCTGCCCGGATGCCGTCGTCGATGGTGGCGTCAGCCGTGACGTGCTGAAGACCTGGATCAGCCAGGATCCGTCCGCATTGCGCCAGATCGAACAGATCGTTCATCCGCTGGTCGCGGCCGACCGGCAGAAATTCATCGCAGACACCGACGCCGATATCATCCTGCTCGATATCCCGCTGCTGTTTGAAACCGGCGGCGACAAAACCGTCGACTCAGTGGTTGTTGTCACCGCGCCGCCAGATATTCAGAAACAGCGCGTGCTGGAACGCATGGGTATGACAGAGGCGCAATTCGACACTATTTCAGCCAAACAGCTACCGGATTCAGAAAAACGCGCGCGCGCAGACTATCTCATCGAAACGCTTTCGCTTGAATCGGCGCGGGCTGCGGTGCAATCCTGCCTGCAACGAATTCGACAGGGGATGGCAGATGCGTGAAATCGTGCTCGATACCGAAACCACGGGGTTCGAGCCGGAGGCGGGTGACCGTATCGTCGAAATCGGCGCGGTCGAGCTGCACAATCACATGCCTACCGGTCGCACCTATCATCAATACATCAATCCCAAGCGCGCGATGCCGAAAGAAGCGTTCGAGGTGCACGGGCTTGGGGACGATTTCCTTCGCGACAAGCCGGTATTCGAACTGATCGGCGATGCGTTTCTGGAATTCATCGGCGATGCCAAGCTGGTGATTCACAACGCCAGTTTCGATATGAAATTCCTGAACGCCGAACTGGGCTGGATGAACCGTCCGCTTTTGCCGATGGATCAGGCGATTGATACGCTCATGATCGCGCGCAAGAAATTTCCCGGCTCGCCGGCGTCGCTCGATGCACTGTGCCGCCGGTTTGGTATCGACAATTCAAGCCGCACCCTGCACGGTGCGCTGCTGGACAGCGAAATTCTGGCAGAGGTCTACCTGGAACTGATCGGTGGCCGTCAGCCGGATTTCGCGCTGAACACGGGTTCGTCGCAACGCGGCCTGGGACCGGTCGACACCGCATGGCGCCCGCAGCCCCGGCCCGGAAAATTGCCGCCGCGACTAACCGACGAAGAAGTGGCGGCCCATTCCGCATTCGTCGAAAGCCTGGGCGACGATGCGCTTTGGTCGAAGTCATAGGCCTGGTGGATCGACTCTGAAGCTTCGAACCACCGGATCTGTTGCCGCTGGATCACCCCGACAAACCTTGACTGGCCCGTTCCGCACGGGTTTTGCGTACCGCGGCAGGCAAATGTTTCGGCTGCTTTACTGGGAAACCGGCTTTTCCTTGGCCTCTTCGGTCGCGCGCTGCATCAGCATCTGGCGATAGAGCCCGACAAAGTCGACTGTATCCAGGTTCAGCGGCGGAAAACCACCTTCGCGCGTCATGTCGCTGACGATCCGGCGTACGAACGGGAACAGCATCCGCGGGCATTCGATCATCAGAAACGCGTGCAACTGTTCTTCGGGCACGTTCTCTACGTGAAACAACCCGCCATATTCCAGTTCCAGCACGAAAAGTGTTTCGCCACCCTCCTTGTTCTTCGAGGTGATCGAATATTTCGTCAGGATTTCGTATTGATGTTCGACCTGGCGCTTTTTTGCATCCAGGCTGACCTGGACTGCGATCTCGGGCGCGACTTCGCCGCCGACCCCTTTCTGCACCATGATATTCTCGAACGAAAAATCCCGGATGAACTGACCCAGAACGTTCATTTTCGGAGGCTGAGGCGGCGTTGCTGCGGCCTTGGGGGTTGCGTCTCCGTTTTCCGCCATCGAAATTCTCCCTGATATGTCGACCGACTGGTTTCGGGACCGTCTAGCAGGTCAGTTGCGGGGCCTCAATGGCGGGTCCAGCCAGATGTGCCATGGGTCGGGGACTTTGATGGCGTTACGTCCTCGAACTCACCGTCGATCACCGTGCCGCCCGACGGTTCGCGGTTGGTTTCGCGGTGCGGGGCACGCGGATGACCGCCCTCAACCGTAAAGCTCTGAACTTTCACCCGGGCGCGGATATAACGGTACACTGCCGCCCGCACCGGCGGGATCAGCAGCGCAAAACCGACGGTGTCGGTAAAAAATCCCGGGGTCAGCAGCAATGCGCCGGAAAACAGGATCATCGCCCCATGCGCCAGCGGTTCGGTCGGATCGCGCAACTCTGAAAAGGAACTGCGCAACTGCGACATTGCGTGAATCCCCTGATTTCGCACCAGCCATGTGCCCAGTATCGCGGTCAGAACCACAATCCCAAGCGTCGGCCACAGCCCGATCGCGCCACCCACCTGGATGAACAAAGCGATCTCGATCAGCGGAACCGCAAGAAAAACGGCGAATAGCCACATGATAACCTCGTGTATGTTGGCCCGCGTGTGGTAGACTTGCCCACACGCAACGCCTACATATGACCGGTACACGTCAAATACCACTCACCCCGGGAAAGAGGCCTGCATGAGTTCTGCCGTTATCCAACTTCTGGTGCTTGCCGGAATCGCAGTTTTTCTGATCCTGCGCCTTCGTAGCGTGTTGGGTACACGCGAAGGTTTTGAAAAACCGCCCGCAGAGGCACCACAGCCCGCCCGCCGGGGTCGTCCGGACCTTGAGGTCATCGAAGGTGGCCCCGACCGCGACATTACCGATCATGTCGACGAAAAATCTGACGCAGCCCAGGCGCTGGCGGCGATGAAACTGGTGGAGCCCGAATTCTCGGTCGGTGAATTCCTGCAAGGCGCGCGTGGGGCCTATGAGATGATCCTGATGGCGTTCGAGCGCGGCGAGATCGAAGATGTCGCGCCATTCCTTGGCGACGAAGTGCATCAGACATTCGTCGATGTCATCGGTGAACGCGAGGATCAGGGACTGACGATCGAGGCGAGTTTCATCGGTGTGCGCGAACTGACGCTGACAGCAGCCAATTTCGATCGCGATACCCAGGAAGGCGAGATCACGGTGCGGTTTGTCGGCGAACTGACCAGTGCCGTTCGCGATGCCGCCGGCGAAATCGTCGAAGGCGATCCCAACGAGATCAAGCGACAAAAGGACAGCTGGACCTTTGCCCGCACCATGGGGGTAAACAATCCAAACTGGCAACTGGTCGCAACCGGGGAATGACGCGGTTTGCCTTGGCAGGCGCGATCGCGGCATTGCTGGCAATGACCGGCCCCGCATCTGCTCAGGATGCCAGCTACGAGGTGCTGGATTTCGCCGACCTCAAGGGTTGGACCAATGACGATCACGATGCCGCGCTGAAGGTCTATCTGGAAACCTGCGCCGACATGAAAGACGCAGAGTGGCAGTCGCTATGCGCGCTGGCCACCAATCAGAAAAACGCCCGCACGTTCTTTGAACTGTTCTTTCGGCCGGTGCTGATCCGGGATGGTCAGCCAATGCTGTTCACCGGTTATTTCGAGCCGGAACTGAAAGGGTCCCGCACCCGGGGCGGGCGGTTCCAGTATCCGCTGTACCGCAAGCCGCCGGAAATCCGCAACGGAACCGCGTGGTTGTCGCGCGCCGAGATCGAAGAGACCGGAATCCTGGATGGCCGCGGTCTGGAAATCGCCTGGATCGACGACCCGGTCGATGTGTTCTTTCTGCATATTCAGGGCTCGGGCCGGATACGGCTGACCGATGGCAGCATGCTGCGTGTCGGGTATGCCGGAAAGAACGGGCGCGACTACCGCTCGGTCGGACAGGAATTGGTGCGGCGCGGCATTTACAAGCCACATCAGGTTTCAGCGCAGGTGATACGGTCCTGGGTGCGGCGCAATCCCGATGAGGGCCTGCAGCTTTTGCGCCACAATCCGTCCTATGTCTTTTTCCGCGAGGTCAGCAGCGTCCCGGCAAGCAAGGGCCCGCTTGGGGCGATGAACCGGTCGATCACGACGCTGCGATCCATCGCCGTCGACCCGGAATTCACCCCGCTTGGCGCGCCGGTCTGGATTGAAAAAGGCGGCAACGCCCCGATGCGCCGCCTGATGGTCGCACAGGACACCGGTTCCGCGATCAAGGGTGCCCAGCGGGCCGATATCTTCTTTGGCACAGGCAATGCTGCCGGTCGCAAGGCCGGCAAGACCCGTGATCCGGGGCGCATGGTCGTCCTGATGCCGATCCAGACCGCATTTGCACTGGCGCCAGAGGATCTGGGGTGAGCCGGAAAGGCCCGCGTGGCCTGACCCCCGAAGAACAATCGCTGTGGAACAAGGTCAAGGAACGCACGGCGCCGCTGCATCCCGACCGGCCCCGGTCCGGCAAGCTGCCGATCCTGCAATCCAGACCGCCGAAATACGAACCCGCGCCAATTCCGGCGTTTCGTATTGGCGAAAAACTGACCGATACCGCGCAACCGCACCGTCTGCAGCCATCCCTTTCCGAGAATCTTGCAGCCCAGCCCCTGCGCATGGACCGCAAGGACCATACCCGGCTCAGGCGCGGCAAGATGAAGCCAGAGGCGCGGATCGACCTGCATGGCATGACCCTGGCCGATGCGCATCCGGCGTTGAACCGCTTTGTCGCGGACAGTTTCGCCAAGGGCCGCCGCCTGG
>JAJDOB010000025.1 GCA_022340385.1 Rhodobacter sp. | reverse complement strand
TCGCGCTGAACCAGGGCCCGGCGCTGGAAGCACAGGTCGCCGCACCGTTCCTGCGCCGACGCGCGATCGCGGCGGGGGTATTGAACGGCGCAAATGCGGTGATTTCGGTGCCCTGCGACGGTGCGATGTATGTGATGCTGGACATCCGCGCGACCGCAATGACGGGCGAGGCTTTCGCCAACGCCCTGCTGGATGCAGAGAAGATCGCGGTGATGCCGGGCGAAAGCTTTGGCCGGGCGGCGGCGGGCCACCTGCGGGTTGCGATGACGGTGGATGACGCCACGTTCGAGGATGCGCTGCGCCGGCTGGTCGCCTTTGCCGAAGCGCGCCTTGCGGGCAAGCCGGCGGAAATTTCCGCATAGCGGACGGTGTCTTTGACGTCCCAGGCGGGCGGGGCATCACGTAAACCGGTCAGAACCCGTTCGCACGGGACGGCCCGGGGCCATTGAAAGGACAGAACATGAGCAATTCGATCGGCGCGGCGTTCCGCGCGCTTCACAAACCCGGCGATCCCTTCATCCTGGCCAACGCCTGGGATATCGGCAGCGCCCGGATGCTGGCGGCGCTGGGGGCCCAGGCCATCGCCACGTCGTCTGCGGCGCATGCGTTCACGCTGGGCCGTCCCGATGGCGGCCATGTCAGCCGGGACGAGGCGCTGGCCCATGCCCAGGATCTTGTGGCCGCGGTGCAGTTGCCGGTGTCGGGCGATTTCGAGTCGGGCTTTGGCGATGATCCCGACACCTGCGCCGAAACCGTGCGTCTTTCGGCAGAGATCGGACTGGCCGGGATCTGTATCGAGGACACCGATTTCGCCACCGGGTCGCATTATGAATTCGGGCTGGCGGTCGAACGCATCCGCGCCGCCGCCGCCGCCGCCCGCGCGTTGCCGCACGACTTCGTCTTCGTCGCCCGTGCCGATGGCGTGATGACCGGAACCTATGACATGGCAGAGGCGATCCGGCGGATCCGCGCCTTCGATGCCGCCGGGGCCGATGGCCTGTATGTGCCGCTGCCGCCCGACATGGACGCGCTGCGCAGCATCGTCGCGGCCACCGACAAGCCGGTCAACGCGCTGGCCGCCGGTCCCTTCGCCCGGATCAGCCGCGCCGAATATTCCAGCGCGGGCATCGCGCGGATTTCCCTGGGATCGGCGCTGGCGCGGGTCACCCACCGTGCCATTCACGATGCGGGCCGGGCCATGTTCGAACATGGCGATTTCACGCCGCTGACACAGGCGCTGAGTGGCAAGACGGTCGACGCGATGCTGGCCGGCTAGCACAGTAAAACCGTCTCTTGCGCAGCGATCCCGATTTTGGTTAACCTGTTAATCAAAATCGGGAGCCTGCGATGAACCACGACGATCTGCGCCACTGGTCCAAACGCGCCGCCGACTGGGCGCATGACTATCACGCCACCCTGCGCGACCGGCCTGTCCGCGCCCGCACCAGCCCCGGTGAAACCGCCGCCAGGCTGCCCGCGTCGCCGCCCGAACAGCCCGAAACCCCCGACCGGATCTTTGCCGATTTCGAAGCCATCGTGCCCCAGGCGATGACCCACTGGCAGCACCCGCGATTCTTTGCCTATTTCCCGTCGAATGCCTCGCCCGCCTCGCAATGGGCCGAACAGCTGGCCAATGCGATCTCGGCGCAGTGCATGCTTTGGCAAACCTCGCCGGCGGCGACCGAGATCGAAACCGTGATGGTCGACTGGCTGCGTCAGGCGCTTGGCCTGCGCGCCGGGTTTCGCGGCACCATCCACGACACCGCCACCACCGCCACGCTGGGCGCCGTCCTGACCATGCGCGACCGCGCGACGGGCTGGAACTCGGTGCAGGACGGCATATTCGGTCAGGCGCCGCTGCGGATCTACGCCAGCGCGCAGACACACAGTTCCATTGACAAGGCGGTGCGGCTGGCCGGGATCGGGCAGGCCAACCTGGTCAAGATCGCAACCGACGCCGACTTTGCCATGGACCCGGCAAGGCTGGACGCCGCCATCGCAGCGGACCTTGCCGCCGGGCGTGTCCCGGCAGGGGTCGTGCTGTGCACCGGGGGTACTTCGATCGGGGCCTGCGATCCGATTGCGCGTTGCATCGAAGTTGCCAAGGCCCACGGGCTTTACGTGCATGTCGATGCGGCCTGGGCGGGCACGGCGATGATCTGCCCGGAATTCCGCGCGCTTTGGCACGGGGTCGACGGCGCTGACAGCATCGTGTTCAACCCGCATAAATGGCTGGGCGCGCAGTTCGACTGTTCGGTCCAGTTCCTGGCCGACCCCGCGCCGCAAATCCGCAGCCTTGGCCTGCGCCCCGACTACCTGCAGACGCTGGATCAGGAAGAGGTCACCAATTTCAACGAGTGGACGGTGCCATTGGGTCGCCGTTTCCGCGCGCTGAAACTGTGGTTCACCCTGCGCGCCTACGGGCTGGAAGGCCTGCGGACCATGATCCGCAACCATGTTGCCTGGACCGAAGAACTGGCAGAGAGGCTGCGCGCCACGCCCGGATTCCGCATTACGACCGAACCGCGCCTGTCGCTGTTCACCTTCCAGTATGCCCCGTCAGGTGGCGATGCCGACGCGCTGACCGCCGCGCTGTTGCAGAAGGTCAACGACGATGGCCGCATCTACCTGACGCAGACCAGCCACGAAGGCCAATTCGTGATCCGCATGACCGCCGGAACCTTCGATTGCACCCGCGACGATGTGATGATGGTGCATGACGTGGTGCGCGACCTTGCAGCGACCCTGTAGGCCGGCCGGGCATTGGCCGGGCCGGCGGGTTCGCGTCAGGATTTGACCGAAGCAAACACGAAACACCGGTCGCGCCGGATCGTCAGCCATAATGCGGTGCCGGGTTTGGGCAGAAAGACCGAAGGCACGGTCGCCTTCAGGATGGATCCGTTGTGATCCATGCGGAATTCCACAAGGCTTTCAGACCCCATGAAGCGCGCCCGTTCCACTACGCCGCGCGCGGCGGTGCCGTCGCTGGTGGTCGGGCTTGGGCCGCGCCCGCCGCGATCAAAGTCGATCTTCAGGTGCTGCGGGCGGATCACGATATCGACGCCGGTGCCGTCGGGCATGCCCGGCGTCAGGAAGGCGCCGAAGGGCGTGTCGGTCAGCGCGCCCTGCACGACCCCGGGGATCACGTTGATATCGCTGAAAAACCCGGCCGCGACCTTGTCCACCGGCGCGTTGTAGACGTTATAGGGCGCGCCCTGCTGCACGATCCTGCCGCCGCGCATCAGCGCGATCTCGTCGGCCATGCGCATGGCTTCCTCGGGCTCATGCGTGACCAGCAGGACCGCGGTGCCTTCCTCTTTCAGGATCTCCAGCGTTTCGTCGCGGATTCCGTCGCGCAGGCGATTGTCGAGGCCGGAGAACGGCTCGTCCATCAGCATGATCTTGGGCCTTGGCGCGATGGCGCGCGCCAGCGCCACGCGCTGTTGCTCGCCACCCGACAATTCATGCGGAAACTGGTCGATGAAATCGGCCAGATGCACCCGGTCCAGCAGGTGCCGGACACGGGCACGCTTTTCTTTGCGGGTGCCGCGCAGCCCGAAGGCGACGTTGTCGGCGACGCTGAGATGCGGAAACAGCGCGAAATCCTGAAACATCAGCCCGATCGAGCGTCCCTCTGGCGGGACGCTGAATGTGCCATCGCAGACCAGGTTTCCATCGACAAGGATGCGGCCCCGATCGGGCGTGTCGACCCCGGCGATACAGCGCAGCGTCGTCGACTTGCCGCAGCCCGACGGGCCAAGCAGACAGGTCACCTGCCCCGCCATCACCCGCAGCGACACGTCATCGACCACCGTGCGCCCGCCGAACCGGCGGATCAGGTGCTGTATCTCAAGCCGTGGGACGTCGGCAGGCAAGACGCGATCTCCTAAATCCGATGAAATTCATCGGGTTTTTCGCAGATAGCAACCCTGCCCGAGGCCCGCAACCCTGCGGGCCGTTCTGAACGTCCGTTCATTTCAGTCGCGGATCAAAGCGTCGCGTTCACACCGCCGCCATCAAGAAGGATGTTCTGCCCGACAATATAGCCGGCGTGAACCGAACACAGGAACGCGCAGGCCGCGCCGAATTCCTCGCTTGTGCCATAGCGGCGCGCCGGAATCGTGGCAAAGCGGTTTTCGCGCGCCTGTTCCAGCGTGATGCCCTGCGCCTTGGCCACGCCGCCGTCCAGCGAATCGGCGCGATCCGTAGAATGGATACCGGGCAGCAGGTTGTTGATCGTGACCCCGGCATAGGCGACCTGCCGCGACGTGCCGGCGACATATCCGGTCAACCCGGTGCGCGCCGCGTTCGACAGGCCCAGTTGCGGGATCGGTGCCTTCACCGATTGCGAGGTGATGTTGACCACCCGGCCCCAGCCCCGTTCCATCATCCCCGGCAGCAACGCCTTCATCAGCGCGATCGGGGTCAGCATGTTGCTGTCCAGCGCCTTGATGAAATCTTCGCGCTCCCAGTCAGACCACATGCCCGGCGGCGGTCCGCCCGCGTTGGTCACAAGGATATCGACGTCTTTGGCCGCGGACAGCACCCTGGCACGCCCGTCTTCGCTGGTGATATCGGCTGCAACGGCCGTGACCTCGACCCCGAAATCGGCACGGATCGCGGCGGCAGACGCCTCCAGCGCGTCGGCGCCGCGTGCGTTCATGACCAGATTCACGCCCGCCCCGGCCAGCGCGCGGGCACAGCCCAGGCCCAGTCCCTTGGACGACGCGCAGACCAGCGCGGTTTTTCCCTTGATTCCCAGATCCATGCCGTAGTCTCCCAATTCCATTCAAATTTCAGACCTATCATCGCAAGCCGGCTTTCGAAAAGCTCCGAATCGTCGTGCCCGTGTTCAGAATGTTGCCAATCCGGCATCAATCCATGGTTTGTCCCCGGTTTGCTGACAATTCTGATGCCGGGTTTCGGATCGAATTTTTTGCCCGTGAAAATTTCCGCGTCATCGTTGACCGGGCCCGAATGTCGACATAATCTGAGTGTACGAAGCGGGTGGGGTGTACCGAAAGAAATCCATGGGGGTGGGTTTCCTGATAGTGCAGCCGCGTTTTGCAGATTTACAGGCTGCCGTTAAATGAGTGTACTTGGTTTCAACTATCGCGCCGATGCGCAGGGCTTGCGGGTTTTTCGCGCAGCCGATTTTCGCGTTTCGGATGGTGCAAATCTGGGCGATCCGATCAGCGATGCGTCCGATCTGCTTCTGGATGACATCTATCAGCTTATGCCCGACGCGCGGCGCTGGCGCTTGACGCTGTCGACCGCCAAGGGGCTGTCGCATCTGACCATTGCGGAAGGTGCGCAACTGGGCGTTTCCGGCGCCGAGGTGCATCTGGATTGCTGCGCAACGCTGATGGCGCCGGACGGTTCCATCGTCGAGGCGCTGATTCTGGTCGAGCTTGAGGCCGGCAGCAACCTTGTCGCCGAAACCTATCTGCTGCCACTGGCAGAACTGCGCCCCAAGACCGATTACGCGCTGGTCAACATCGACACCGACAACAGCCGCGCCAAGTTTGCCGAACTGGCCTGCGTGTCCTTCACCCGCGGCACCCGGATCACCATGGCAACCGGCGAGCAGCGCCCGATCGAGAAGCTGCAGGTCGGCGACCGTGTGCTGACCCGCGACAACGGCGTGCAGCAGGTGCGCTGGGTCGGGCAGCAGACGGTGCGCGCCACCGGTGCCTTCGCCCCGATCGTGATCGCCAAGGGGGCGATGAACAACGCCCGCGAATTGCGCCTCAGCCCAAATCAGCGGCTGTTTGTCTATCAGCGCCAGGATCGGCTGAATGCCGGCCAGGCAGAGGTGATGGTAAAGGCCGAACTGCTGGTCAATGGCGACACCGTGCGGCGCAGCGATGGCGGGTTCGTCGACTATTTCCAGATCCTGTTTGACGCACATGAGTTCATCTTTGCCGAAGGCATCGCGACCGAAAGCCTGACAGTCGACAGCCGCACCAGCCCGGCCCTGCCGCGTGAAGTGCAGGTCAGGCTGGGCTTCAGCCGCAACATCACAGATCGCCCGCTGCCGTTCGACATCACCGAGGGCATGCTGGATTCCGCCATCGCGGCGGATGTGCTGCGCAAGGCGTCCGTGCACTGATCGCACGCGGCAGCAGGCGGCTCGCGAAAATATCGCCCCCGGGCATTTCGGCTTACGTGCTGTGTGCGGAACTCCGGGGCCGGATGACCTGTAAATGGCTGGCCGGAAGGCGACACCGTCGTGTCGGCATCGCCGATTGCCCTTGCCCCGCCCCTGCCCTATATCCGCGCCTATGTTGAACCGCACCTCAAACGCCCCGGATCTGCCCGCCGAAATTGCGCGGCGGCGGACCTTTGCCATCATCAGCCACCCTGATGCCGGCAAGACGACGCTGACCGAAAAATTCCTGCTGTACGGCGGCGCGATCCAGATGGCCGGCCAGGTGCGCGCCAAGGGCGAGGCCCGGCGGACGCGCAGCGATTTCATGCAGATGGAAAAGGATCGCGGGATTTCGGTGTCCGCAAGCGCGATGTCGTTCGATTTCGGCAAATTCCGCTTCAATCTGGTCGACACCCCCGGCCACAGCGACTTTTCCGAGGATACCTACCGCACGCTGACCGCCGTGGATGCCGCCGTGATGGTGATCGACGGCGCGAAGGGTGTTGAAAGCCAGACGCGCAAGCTGTTCGAGGTGTGCCGCCTGCGCGATCTGCCGATCCTGACCTTCTGCAACAAGATGGATCGCGAAAGCCGCGACGTCTTTGAGATCATTGATGAAATTCAAGAGAATCTGGCGATCGACGTGACCCCGGCGTCCTGGCCCATCGGCGTCGGACGCGATTTCATCGGCTGCTATGATGTGCTGAACGACCGGCTTGACCTGATGGACCGCGCCGACCGCAACAAGGTCGCCGAAAGCATCGCCATCGAGGGGCTGAACGATCCGAAACTGGCCGAACATGTGCCGGCGGCGTTGCTGGAAAAACTGCTTGAAGACCTTGAAATGGTGCGCGAACTGATGCCCGCCTTCGATGCGCGGGCCTTCCTGAACGGGTCGCTGACCCCGATCTGGTTCGGTTCCGCGATAAACTCTTTCGGGGTCAAGGAACTGATGGACGGCATCGGCACCTATGGCCCGGTGCCCCAGCCTCAAAGCGCCGAACCGCGCCAGGTCGGGCCAGAGGAAGACAAGGTCGCCGGTTTCGTTTTCAAGGTGCAGGCCAACATGGACCCCAAGCACCGTGACCGGGTGGCGTTCGTGCGCATGGCCTCGGGGCATTTCAGACGCGGCATGAAGCTGCTTCATGTGCGATCCAGGAAACCGATGACGATCAGCAACCCGGTGCTGTTTCTGGCGTCCGACCGGGAACTGGCGGAAGAGGCCTGGGCCGGCGACATCATCGGCATCCCCAACCACGGCCAACTGCGCATCGGCGACACCCTGACCGAGGGCGAGGCGATCCGCGTCACCGGCATTCCCAGCTTCGCGCCCGAACTGCTGCAAACGGTGCGGGCGATGGACCCGCTGAAGGCGAAACATCTGGACAAGGCGCTGATGCAATTCGCCGAGGAAGGCGCCGCGAAAGTATTCAAGCCCTCGATCGGTTCGGGGTTCATCGTCGGCGTCGTCGGCGCGCTGCAATTCGAGGTGCTGGCCAGCCGGATCGAGCTGGAATATGGCCTGCCGGTGCGGTTCGAGGCGTCGCAATTCACCTCTGCCCGCTGGATTTCCGGGCCACGCGCCGATGTCGACCGTTTCGTGGCCGCCAACAAACAGCATATCGCCACCGACAACGACGGCGACATGGTGTATCTGACCCGCCTGCAATGGGACATTGACCGGATCGAGCGGGATTACCCCGGCCTCAGCCTGACCGCGACCAAGGAAATGATGGTCTGACTGTCACCTGAGTGATTGACAACCCCCGGGTGTAGTAGCGCATATTTTCGCGTAGAACGTGTATTGTCCCGGTTGCCTTTTTCCGCCGTCCATTTTTCACTACAGGAGATTTCGCCATGAAAGCCTTGCGCCTGTCCGCGATGCTGCTTTGTGCCACCGCCCTGCCCGCCGCCGCCCAGGTGGTGTTTCCGAACGATGCGTCCGACACCTGCGGCGTCGATGCCGCGACATTCGACACCTGGTTCGAATCCGGCACCGCCTCGAAGGACGGCAAGGTCGACCCGGCCGACAGTTTCGTCTTTCCGCCGATCGAAAACACCAAATGCGATTTCTACCAATGGGGCGCGCAGATGTTCCTGTGGCTGACCTCGCCCGATGGCGGCGTGCCGGTGCTGGACAGTTCGGTGTTCTACGATGTCGTGGCCAACGGCAGCGGGTTCGAGTTTCAGCTCTCGGATGCAGACCATCCGACGGTGGTCGGTGTGCGCACGATGAAAGGCAATGATATCGGCGGCGGCGGTCAGGCCGGCGGCGATGACGCGCTGATCTCCGACGCCAGCTCGGTCACTTTTTTCGGCATCCACGCCAACGATGTCTATGCCCATTACCTGACACAGCAGATGGCCGGCGCGTTCACCGGCACACCGCTGGATACCAACTTTCCGATCAGCGAGGCCGAAGTCCAGGCGATCGAAAAGGCTGCCGGGCTGACCTTCAGCGACGCCAAGGCGATGACGATGGAACTGAAGACCGCCTGGGTCGATGCCAGCACGGTCGACGCCAGCCAGTTCGTCACCATGGCCGCCGTGGTGCCGGATTTCGATCAGACGACATCCCCGACAAGCTGGCCATCGAACGGGGCCACAAAAGAGGTCACGCTGGCGCTTGTGGGGCTGCATATCGCCGCCCCGGTGCAGGGCCATCCCGAATTGGTCTGGTCCAGTTTCGAGCATATCAACAACGCCCCGCTGGCAGAATATTTCTACACCAACTCATCCGGAACGGTCAGCACGCCCTACAGCAGCTCTGGCAGCTGGCTTTATATCCCGTCGGGCACGCCGGAACCGGCAACGCTTGTATCGTCGGCAAAATATGACAGCAGCGCCGTCGCGCTGAACGTCACCAACGGTGCCGCCGCCATCGGTCCGGTGCCGGTGGTGCAGAAGAACCCCTGGGGCAACGCGCCGACAAATGATACCGCCACCGTGGCCAGCAACACCGATCTGCTGTCGCTGAATGTCAGCGTTCTGGGCATGCTGAACACGATGGAGGACGTGCGCGCCAACTATTACCAGCTGGGCGGCATCTGGACGGTGAAGGGACAGTTGCCGTCAGGCGGCAGCGACACCAACAACCGCGGCGGGCTGTTCATGGCCAACACCTCGATGGAAACATTCCACCAGTACACCGCGCAGAACACCGGGGTGCAGAACTGCTTTACCTGCCATTCCACGTCCAGCACCAGCGGCCAGAAGCTGAGCCATATCTACGACGCGCTGTCGCCGCTGGAATAGAGCGGCGTCATTTCAATGTGAATCGGTGGGGCCGCTCTGGCCTTCTGTTCTTGCGCGCAATTCATTCCGAAACCGGTTCCCAATTTTCGGATTGCGCTCTAGCTTCCTGAAAAGGAACGCCCGCCGCAGGGAAACCTGCAGCGGGCGGTTTGCCGTTGTCAGGCAACGGACGTTATCAGCTGTCCATCGACTCGCGCGCGGCGAGATCTTCCTGGCGGCCGGGACGGCGCACCCAGAAAACGAAGATCAGGTAGACAATCCCAAGCACGGCCATCGTCGCCGCTCCGGGAACAAGATATGGAGTAAAATCCATCTGCTGGCCTCCTAAGGTTGCATCTGCGCAGAACATTCGAATTCTGTGCCAAAGGTGTGGCGGAAATCAGGGCTTTTTTGGGCCGTTGCCGCAACCCTGGGCAGAATTGGCACAGTTCCGCCGATGGGTGACCCTGGCGGCTGTCAGCCGATGTGGATAAGGCTGGGGATACAAATCCTGACAGTCTGCGGAAAAGCCGCAAGAATATTTCGAAAAATCGGATTACGTTGGGGAAACCTGCGCGTTTCATCGCGACGGGCGACGGGCCTGCCTGTTGGGGAAAACTTGACCTTGGCGCACAACTGCCGTAACTGACACTCAGTCGAAAGACAGGCAATCCGGTCTGTCGGGCCGCTACGAATGCGCGGCCATCGCTTAGCCGCCGATTCGAAAGGCACATATGACTACTTTCTCCGACTTGGGGCTCGCCCCCAAAGTTCTTCGCGCCGTATCCGACGCGGGATACGAAACCCCCACACCGATTCAGATTGGCGCCATCCCCCCCGCCCTGGAGGGACGCGACGTTCTGGGCATCGCCCAGACCGGCACCGGCAAGACTGCCGGCTTCGTGCTGCCGATGATCACCCTGCTGGCGCGGGGCCGGGCGCGGGCGCGCATGCCGCGCAGCCTGGTGCTGTGTCCGACACGCGAACTGGCCGCACAGGTGGCCGAGAATTTCGACACCTATAGCCAGCATGTGAAACTGACCAAGGCGCTGCTGATCGGCGGCGTCTCGTTCAAGGAACAGGACACGCTGATCGACAAGGGCGTCGATGTTCTGATCGCCACGCCGGGCCGCCTGCTGGATCATTTCGAGCGTGGCAAACTGCTGTTGACCGGCGTGCAGATCATGGTTGTGGACGAGGCTGACCGGATGCTCGACATGGGTTTCATCCCCGATATCGAACGTATCTTCTCGCTGACGCCCTTCACCCGCCAGACGCTGTTCTTCAGCGCCACGATGGCGCCCGAGATCGAGCGGATCACCAATACTTTCCTGTCCAACCCCGCCAAGATCGAGGTTGCCCGGCAGGCAACCGCGTCAGAGACCATCGAACAGGCCGTGGTGATGTTCAAGGCATCGCGGCGCGAACGTGCCGCGTCGGAAAAGCGCGACTGCCTGCGCGATATAATTCGCGCCGAGGGCGAAAAATGCACCAACGCCATCATCTTTTGCAATCGCAAGACAGATGTGGATATCGTTTCCAAGTCCCTGAAAAAGCACGGCTTTGACGCAGAGCCGATTCACGGCGATCTGGATCAGTCGGTGCGCACGCGCACGCTGGACCTGTTCCGCGACGGCAAGCTGAAGCTGCTGGTCGCCTCGGACGTGGCCGCGCGCGGGCTGGATGTGCCCGCCGTCAGCCATGTGTTCAATTTCGATGTGCCAAGCCATGCCGAGGACTATATTCACCGGATCGGGCGCACCGGGCGCGCCGGGCGCGATGGCAAGGCGATCATGATCTGCGAACCGCGCGACGAAAAGAACCTCGCTGCCGTGGAAAAACTGATCGGCAAGCCGATTCCGCGCAATGGTGCCGTTGTCCCGGCTGTTGCCGAAACACTCGAAGAGCCTGCCCCGAAGCCGACCCGCAGCCGGTCGCGCCGGAAGCCCGCCGCGCAAGAGCCCGACGTGCCGGCGGTGGCTGAAGTGGCAGAGGTAGCCGCTGCCGAAACCGAAGTGGCGCAGCCGGTCGAAACGCGCGCCGAGAAACCGGTAGAGCAGCGCCCTGCGAAACCCGACCGCAAGGTCGAGGCCCCGCGCCGCGAGCGGCGCAACGGGCGGCAGGGCGAAGTTGTGGGAATGGGCGATCACATGCCCGGTTTCATCGCGATGAGCTTTGACGAGCGGCGGACCGACTAGGGTTTTTGCCGCCTCAGCCGCGGGTTACGGTCGCGCCTTGCAACGGGATTGCGGTTTCCTGATGATCCTGGCCCAGTTCGGGGGGAATGATCTCTTCCTCGCGCGCCGAGCGTTGCACCAGCGCACGCGCCGCCGTGATCAGCAGGGCGGCGACGATCACCCCGGCCAGCCCGGCGATGAAATCCACCGCCGATGCCGTGCGACCGGGCACCACAAGTTGCGCATATTCGATAAGGTTTGCGCAGGAAATCAGCGCCATGACCACACTGGCCACGCCCAGCAGGTCGATAAGCGCAAAGGTCAGCACCGCGAACACCAGCCCATAGACCAGCGGCATTGCATCGGTCGGCATTTGCAGATCGACCGCAACCACGCCAAGAAAGACCAGCAACCAGACACCGACCAGTACGATCGGGTAGATCGCGGCGCTGATCAGCAGCGACTGGGCTAGGTTTCGCAGGAATTTCGATGGCATACGCCAACCTCTCTGGGCTCTCATCCCGATAAACTGACCGTCAATCCGGGCAAAGTTATGGCCGGATGATGAAGACATCTGTCAGTCGATAAGGTCGTCCGCACGCAGCGCGGCGCGTTCCAGATGGATCGGCAGCACCCGGCCATAAAGCTGCCGGGTGCGTTCCGGGGCACCGACCATGTCGGGAAATTCGACATAGGAAAAAATCGCCACATAGCGCGGCGTCGCCCCCTGCAAAGGCGCCACCCGGTGCAGGGAATTGCGGCCGCGGAACAGTTGCAGGTCGCCGGGTTCCAGATGCAGCGTCGTGATCCGGTCCGACGTGCCGTCCAGAACCCGCGCAACCTCGGCGAAATTCTCGTCGCGGTCGCGGATCCCGGCGGCATATTCGAATGCGCCGCCATGATCGGCGTTCTGGATCGCCAGGGTGACGGTGAAATTATTGGTGTCGAAATGCCAGGGAAAGCCGGCGCCGGCTTCTGCCATGTTGACGATCACATCGGCCAGCGGGTCGGCATAGCGATAGAAGCGGGGCTCTTGCAGGCAGTCCTGGATGAACCCGTCGAACCCGGGGAAATCATGCACCCGGCGCAGCGCACCGGTGGCGGCGAAATTGTCGGCCGGGATGAAACAATTGGATCGTTCGAAAAACCGGCGGCGCGGGTCGCCGGCGGGCAACGCGGGATCATCCTCGGTGAAATAGGGGTTGGTGCGGTTGAAACTGCGATGTCCCTTGTCCCGCACACGCTCGACCTCGCGGGTCAGCGCAGCGATCCCCACCGGGGTCAGAAACCGCTTCAGCACCGCGCAGCCGTCGCGCGCCAGATCGCGCTGCACCTGCGCCAGAAGCCGGACCCGCGCGGGTCCGGGCTGTGCGATCGGGTAGGTTTCAAGGTCGATCATCGACGAGGCGTCAGGGGTCATCGGTACGCTCCGGCTTTGGGCACAGGGCCAGGAAACCGGCAAAACCACCGCCCCGTCTTGCGACATTCCGACATCGCGCATGTCGTCTTTGTCCGCGATCGCCGGGCGGACGCGGGTCAGGACAACCGGCTGACCACCACCGTCACTTCGGGTTTCTTGCCGATCTCGTCCATCGCCGATTTGCGGATGGTCTTGCGCGACAGGTCTTCCAGCGCGTCGTCATCGGCCAGCGTGCGGGCTTTGGCGCGGCCCATGGCCTGGCCCAGATCATGTTCCAGCACATCGACCAGCGGCGTGTTCGAGCGGCCCCGATCCGCCAGCCCCATGGTTTCGCACCAGGGATTGCCCAGCATTTCGCCATCCTCGTCGATGATCACTGTGGCCAGCACATGGCCGTTCAGCGCCAGGCGAATGCGGTCGCGCACGACCCCGTCCAGAGCGCCGATCTGCACCGCACCATCGACATAGCTGCGCCCGGCCTCGACAAATTCGGCAATCTTAGGCGCGTTGCCCGACAGGTCCAGCATGGTGCCATTGGGCGCAATGACAGAGGCGCGGTTGCCCTCGCCCGCCAGTTTGGCATGGGCGCGCAGGTGCCGGTGTTCGCCGTGCATCGGAATCACCATCTGCGGATCGGTCAGGTCGTGCATCGCCAGAAGATCGGGGCGGTTGGCATGGCCCGAAACGTGATACCGGTCAGTGCTGTCGTCGACCACGTCAACGCCCATCTCGCTGAAATTGTTGACGATCCGCCCGACCGAACGCTCGTTTCCCGGAATCGTCTTGGACGAGAACAGAAATGTGTCGCCCTCTTTCAGTTGCAGCCCCAGATATTTCCCGCGGCTGAGCTGGGCAGTGGCGGCGCGGCGTTCGCCCTGGCTGCCGGTGGTCAGCAGCATCAGGTTTTCGCGCGGGATGCTGGCCGCGTCCTCGGGGCTGACCACGCTCGGGAAGTCGGCCAGAATGCCGGTTTCGATCCCCGCCGTCACCATGCGCCGCATTGCGCGGCCCAGCAAAACGACGGACCGTCCGGCGCGCTGCCCGGCCATCGCCAGCGTCTTGACGCGCGCGATGTTGCTGGCGAATGTGGTTGCCGCAAACACACCGGACGCGGATTTGATCAGGCGTTCGATTTCGCCGCCGACGCTGGATTCAGAGCGTCCGGGATGGGCCGAGAACACGTTGGTGGAATCGCAGACCAGGGCGCGGATGCCGGGCTTGGCGACCTCGGCCCAAACTGCGCGGTCGAACGGTTCGCCGACCACCGGCGTTTCATCCAGCTTGAAGTCGCCGGTATGTACGATTCGCCCCGCCGGACAGTCGATGACCAGTGAAGAGCTTTCGGGGACAGAGTGCGAAACCGGCAGGAAGCCGACCTTGAACGGGCCGACCTGCGTCACCACGGGCCAGGGCGAGGTGGTTTGAATTGTGCCCGGGTCAATCCCGTGTTCTTCCAGTTTCAGCCGCCCGATATGGGCGGTGAAGGCCCGCGCATAGACCGGCGCGGCCAGCCGGCCCCACAGATGCCCAAGCGCACCGATGTGATCCTCGTGGGCATGGGTGATGAAGATCGCCTCGATCCGGTCCTTGCGTGCCACCAGCCATTCGATATCGGGCAGGATCAGGTCAACGCCGGGCGTCGTGTCCATGTCCGGAAATGTCACGCCCAGATCGACGACGATCAGCCGCTCCTTGTCCTGCGGGCCGTAGCCGTAGACATAACAATTCATTCCGATCTCCCCCGCGCCGCCGAGGGGAAGGTAGATCAGCCGTTCGCTGCTCATGGCCTATACGTTGTCCTTGTTAAATTGGTGGATGACGGTCAGCCCGTGCATCGTCAGGTCGTCTTCGATCCGGTCGAACAGCGTATCACCCGCCGCGAACAGGGGCGCAAGCCCCCCCGTTCCGATCACTTTCATCGGGGCACCGTATTCTTCCTTGATGCGCCGGGTCAGCCCCTCGATCAGCCCGGTATAGCCCCAGAACACCCCCGACTGGATACAGGCGATGGTATTGGCGCCGATCACCCTGTCGGGCTGGCTGATATCGACATGCGGCAGCGCGGCGGCCCCGGCATGCAACGCTTCGAGGCTGAGATTGACACCGGGCGCGATGACGCCGCCAACATAGGCCCCGTCCTGCGCGACCACGTCGAAATTGGTGGCGGTGCCGAAATCGACGACAACGATATTACCGCCGTGACGGTCGAACGCGCCTGCGGCATTGGCCAGCCGGTCGGGGCCGGGCCGCGTGCCCGGATCGACCCGGAACGGCACCGGCAGCAGGCATTCGGGTTTGCCCACGACCAGGGGGCGGCAGTTGAAATACCGGTCACACAGCACCCGCAGATTGAACACAACGCGCGGCACGGTGGACGAGATCACCACCTCGTCTATCGGAACATCCTTGAGGCCCTTCGCCTCCATCAGCGTCGAAAGCCAGACGAAATACTGGTCGGCAGTACGCTGGTGTTCGGTCGAGGCCCGCCAGGTGCCCAGAAACGCGTTGCCGTCCCAGATGGAAAACACGGTATTGGTATTGCCGGTGTCGATGCAGAGGAGCATTTCAAGGGCCTCGCTGAAAATAGATGTCTGCGGCGGGAATGGCGACACGGCCCCCGGCAGTGCCCAGCACCAGCGCGCCGGTCTTGTCGATGGTTTCGAATACGCCGGTGATTTCGGCGTCAGAAGTGCGGGCGACGATATGTTCGCCCAGTTTCGCCGCCCGCGCCAGCCACGCCTCGCGGATCGGGGCAAAGCCGAACGTGGCAAAACGGTTCTCCCACGCGGCATAGGCTTCGGCCAGGCTGGTCAGGAAAGTTTCCGGGGTGACGCTGGTGCCGGTCTCGTCGCCAAGCGCGACCGGACGGGCGGCGTTCCGCTCCAGCGTTTCGGCGCCGGGTGCTGCGGTCAGATTGACACCGATGCCAATCGCCAGATGGCTGACACCGCGCCCGTGCCCCAGGCTTTCCAGCAGAATGCCGGCCAGTTTGCCGCCGTTCAGCAGAACGTCATTGGGCCATTTCAACGCAAGGATTTCGGCCCGCCCGGTGACGGCGACAAGCGCGTCAAACAGCGCCAGTGCCGCCACGAAACTGCGCAGCGCGACGGTTTCGGGTGGTTCGTCCGGGTGCAGGACCAGCGTCGCGGCGAAGTTGCCCGGCGGCATCGCCCAGGCCCGGCCGCGCCGGCCGCGCGCCGCGGTCTGGGATCGCGCCATGATCCAGGTCGGGCCGGACAGGCCGGGGGCACGCCGCACGGCCTCTGCATTGGTGCTGTCGACCTCGTCCAGAACGACCCTGTCATACCCGTCGGGCCACGCTGTCATGGCGCAACGCGGAATTTTCCGGAAAATTCCGCCACCGCCAAATTTTCACGAGAACCTGTCCCGGTGTGTGCGCTAATGCACAAGGGCCGCCGCCGCCGCAACCGCCGGGCCCTCGATACCGAAAAGATTGACCACACCCAGCACCATGATCGCGGCAGACCCCATCAGGAACAGCCATTGCGCCGGGGCCATGGTCTTGTCCAGCGCCTCGGTCTCGGTGCCGAAATACATGTAGAACACGATGCGCAGGTAATAGAACGCGCCGATCACCGACGCGATCACCCCGGCGACGGCCAGCCAGGCCATGTCGGCCTCGACCGCGGCCTTCAGCACGAAGAACTTACCGAAGAACCCGACCAGCGGCGGCACCCCGGCCAGGCTGAACATCAGCACCAGCACCGCCAGCGCCTTGAGCGGTTCATGTTTGGAATACTGGTTCAGCGCGGAGATATCGGTCACCACCTGCCCGTCGCGCTGCATCGACATGATGAAGGCAAAGGTGCCGACATTCATCGTGACGTAGATCGCCATGTAGACCAGCATCGCCTGCACACCGAATTCGGTGCCAGAGGCCAGACCCATCAGCGCAAACCCCATATGCGCGATCGAGGAATAGGCCATCAGGCGCTTGATATTGCGCTGGCCGATCGCGGCAATCGCGCCAAGGAACATCGAGGCGACCGACAGGAAGGCGACGATCTGGCCCCAGTCGGCGGTGATGTTGCCGAACGCATCATGCACCACGCGCGCGAACAGGCCCATCGCGGCCATCTTCGGCGCGGTGGCAAAGAAGGCCGTGACCGGGGTCGGCGAGCCTTCGTAGACATCCGGTGTCCACATGTGAAACGGCGCTGCCGACACCTTGAACGCCAGACCGGCGGTAATGAACACCAGCCCGAACAGCAGCCCCAGCGGCGTATGATCGGCAGTCGCCGCCTCTATGATACCGCTGAACAGGGTGGTGCCGGCGAAGCCATAGGTCAGCGACGCGCCGTAAAGCAGCAGACCCGACGACAGCGCGCCCAGCACGAAGTATTTCAGCCCCGCCTCTGTCGACTTCACGCTGTCGCGGCGCAGCGAGGCGACGACGTAAAGTGCCAGCGACTGCAGTTCCAGCCCCATGTAAAGCACGATCAGGTCACCGGCGCTGACCATCACCATCATGCCAACGGCGGCCAGCGCGATCAGCAGCGGATATTCGAAACGCAGCAGGTTGCGCGCCGCCATGTAGCTTTCGCTCATCAGCAGCACCGCGGCGGCAGAGACCAGGATCACCACCTTGGCAAAGCGCGAGAACCCGTCATCCATGAACATGCCGCCAAAGGCCGCATTCGTGCCCTCGCCGTTGAACCCGATCATCAGGGCCAGCAGCACGAACAGCGCCGAGGTGGCCCATGTCAGCAACGGCGCGGTCTTGTCCTTGCCGGTGTAGACCCCGAACATCAGCGCGGCCAAGGCAAAGGCGGCCAGGATGGTCTCGGGCAGCAGGATCTGGAAATCGGCATTTGTCATGTCAGTGGCCCGTGGTTTCGGCGACTTGCGTTGCCGCACCCGGCCATTCGGCCAGCGCGGTTTGATGGTCTGCGATCAGCGCCTCGACCGAGGGGCCGATGATATCGGTCACCAGGCTGGGATAGACCCCCAGCAGCAGTGTCATCGCCACCAGCGGCGCAAAGATCACGCGTTCGCGGCCGGTCATGTCGGTGATCGACTTCAGGCTTTCCTTGATCAGGTCGCCCATGACGACGCGGCGATACAGCCACAGCGCATAGGCCGCCGACAGGATCACGCCGGTGGCCGCCACGGCGGCGACCCAGGTGTTGACCTGGAAAATCCCCATCAGCGTCAGGAATTCACCGACGAAACCGGATGTCCCCGGCAGACCGACATTGGCCATGGTGAACAGCATGAAGATCAGCGCATAGGCCGGCATCCGGTTCACCAGCCCGCCATAGGCGTCGATCTCGCGGGTGTGCATCCGGTCATAGATCACCCCGACGCACAGGAACAACGCGCCAGAGATGAAACCGTGGCTGAGCATCTGGAAAATCGCACCGTCGATGCCCTGCTGGTTGGCGGCAAAGATGCCGGCGGTGACGTATCCCATGTGTGCCACGGAACTGTACGCGATCAGCTTTTTCATGTCGGTCTGCGCCAGCGCGACCAGCGAGGTGTAGACGATGGCGATCGCGCTCATCCACAGCACCAGCGGCGCCAGCAGATCGGACGCAATCGGGAACATCGGCAGGCTGAAGCGCAGAAAGCCGTAGCCGCCCATCTTCAACAGGATCGCGGCCAGCACGACCGAACCGGCAGTCGGGGCCTGGACGTGGGCGTCGGGCAGCCAGGTGTGCACCGGCCACATCGGCATTTTCACCGCGAAGGACGCAAAGAACGCCAGCCAAAGCAGGGTCTGCATGCCGCCGATGACCTGGAAGCCCAGCACGCTGAGGGTTTCCGAGCCGAACTGGTGGTGCAGCAGCGTCGGGATATCGGTGGTGCCCGCGTTGACATACATCGCCACGATCGCGACCAGCATCAGGACCGATCCGAGGAAGGTGTAGAGGAAGAACTTGAACGAGGCGTAGATCCGTTCCTTGCCACCCCAGATACCGATGATCAGGAACATCGGGATCAGGCCGCCCTCGAAGAACAGGTAGAACAGGATCAGGTCCAGCGCGGTGAACACGCCCAGCATCAGGGTTTCCAGCGCCAGGAAGGCGATCATGTATTCCTTGACGCGGGTCTCGACGCTCCAGCAGGACAGGATGGTGATCGGCATCAGGAAGGTGGTCAGCATCACGAACAGGATGCTGATACCGTCGACGCCCATCTTGTATTTCAGCCCGATCAGCCAGTCGCGTTCCTCGACGAACTGGAACCCGGTGTCGTTGGGGTCGAACTGCGCAATCAGGAACAGCGAGATCACGAAGGTCACGGATGTGGCGATCAGCGCCAGATATTTGGCATTCTTTTGTGCCGCGGCATCATCGCCCCGCAGGAACAGCGCCAGAATGGCCGCGGCGATCAGCGGCAGGAAGGTGACAATGGAAAGGATATTGTCCATCAGTTCGACCCTCCGGCCAGCGTCATCCAGCTTACCAGCACGACGATGCCGATCACCATGAAGAACGCATAGGTGAAGATATAGCCGGACTGCGCCCGCCCCGCGAGACGGGTAAAGAACGGCACGACGCCCATCGCCAGACCGTTGATGCTGCCGTCGATGACATTGCCGTCGCCGCGCCGCCACAGGAAGCTGCCCAGCCACCTGGCCGGTTTGACAAGGATGAAGTCGTAGATTTCGTCAAAGTACCATTTGTTCAGCAGGAACTGGTAGAGATGCTCTTGATTGGCGGCCAGCCGGCCCGGCAGGTCGGGGCGCCGGATATAGAACAGCCAGGCCACGGAAAACCCCAGCAGCATCGCGATGAACGGCGAGACCTTGACCCAGGCGGGCGCGTGGTGCGCGTTGTCCATCACGTGGTTGTCGGGATGGGCAAAGACGGCGCCCTGCCCCGGCGTCCAGCCAGCCGCTGCCGCAGCGTGGTCGGCGGCAGGCGCGGCGTGGGTGTCGGTCGCCGCGGCGTGGGTGTCGGTTGCGGCAGCGTGGGTGTCCGCTGCCGCGGCGTGAGTCTCGGTCGCGGCGGCATGGGTGTCGGTTGCGGCGTGCGTATCGGTTGCGGCGGCGTGGGTGTCCGCTGCCTCGGCGTGTGCGCCCGCCTCGGCATGAACCGGCACGCCGTAGAATTCATTGACCTGATCGTGATCGCCAAAGAACGACCCGAACCAGACCATGCCGGCAAGGATCGCGCCCAGTGCCAGCGCGCCCAGCGGCACCAGCATTGTCCAGGGGCTTTCATGGGCGTGGTCATGGGTGTGCTTGTCGCCGCGCGCCTCGCCATAGAATGTCATGAAGATCAGCCGCCAGCTGTAGAAACTGGTGAACATCGCCGCCACGACCAGCGCCCAGAACGCATAAAGGCCGGCACCCGATTGTGCCCCGAACGCGCTTTCGATGATCGCGTCTTTCGACAGGAAGCCGGCAAATCCGATATGGGTCAGCGGGATGCCGACGCCGGTGATCGCCAATGTGCCGATCATCATCGCCCAGAACGTATAGGGCACCTTCTTGCGCAGCGCGCCGTAGTTTCGCATGTCCTGTTCGTGGTGCATCGCATGGATCACAGAGCCCGCGCCAAGGAACAGCATCGCCTTGAAGAACGCGTGCGTGAACAGGTGGAACATCGCCGCCGAATAGACGCCGACGCCGGCGGCCACGAACATGTAGCCCAGCTGCGAGCAGGTCGAATAGGCGATCACCCGCTTGATGTCGTTCTGCACCAGCCCGACGGTGGCGGCGAAAAACGCCGTCGTCGCGCCGATGATCACGATGAAGGTCTTGGCCTCGGGCGCGAATTCCATCAGCGGCGACATGCGGCAGACAAGGAACACGCCCGCCGTCACCATGGTCGCGGCGTGGATCAGGGCGCTGACCGGGGTCGGGCCTTCCATCGCGTCCGGCAGCCAGGTGTGCAGGAACAGCTGCGCCGACTTGCCCATCGCGCCGACGAACAGCAGAAAGGCGATCAGGTTGGCCGCGTTCCAGTCGGTCCACAGAAAGCTGAGTTGGGTCTGCGCCAGATCCGGAGCGCTTTCGAACACCACGTCGAAGCTGATCGAATCGGTCAGGAAGAACAGCGCGAAGATCCCCAGCGCAAAGCCGAAATCGCCGACACGGTTGACAACGAACGCCTTGATCGCGGCGGCATTGGCAGACGGCTTGCGAAAATAGAACCCGATCAGCAGGTAAGACGCGACGCCGACCCCCTCCCAGCCAAAAAACATCTGCACCAGGTTGTCGGATGTCACCAGCGCCAGCATCGCGAAGGTAAAGAACGACAGATACGCGAAGAACCGCGGCTTGTAGCTTTCGCCTTCGCGGAACTGGCTGTCATGCGCCATGTAGCCCTGCGAATACAGGTGCACCAGCGCCGAAACGGTGGTGATCACGATCAGCATGATCGCGGTCAGCCGGTCCAGCCGGATCGCCCAGTCGGTGGAAAGCGTGCCGCTTTCGATGAACCGGAAGATCGGGATCTGCTGGGTCTGCCCGTCAAAGCCCAGGAACACGATCCAGCTGAGCAGGCAGGCCAGAAACAGGAACCCGGTGGACACCCAGGTGGCCGCCGCCTCGCCCAGGATGCGCCAGCCGAAACCGCAGATCAGCGCGCCGACCAGGGGTGCGAAAAGGATGGTGGTTTCCATCTGCGATTACCCCTTCATCACGTTGACGTCTTCGACATCAATCGTGCCGCGGTTGCGGAAGAAACAGACAAGGATCGCCAGCCCGATGGCGGCCTCGGCGGCGGCGACGGTCAGCACGAACAGCGTGAAAATCTGCCCCACCAGATCGCCCAGAAAGCTGGAGAACGCGACAAGGTTGATGTTCACCGCCAGCAGGATCAATTCGATCGACATCAGCAGGATGATGACGTTCTTGCGGTTCAGGAAGATCCCGAAGATGCCGATGACGAACAGCGCCGCGGCAACCGTCAGATAGTGTTCAAGTCCGACCATGTCGTCCCTCAAGTCTTTTCTTCTTTGCACGCCGCCGCCGGATGGCGGTGACGGTCAGCGCCACCAGCCCGATCAGGGGCAGGAAAGGCGCGAATTGGGTCACAGCCCCTGCCCCGATTTCACGTCGACGACTTCCATCGCCTTGGCCGGGTCGCGCATCATCTGGGCAACGATGTTCTGGCGCTTGATATCGGTGCGGTGGCGCAGCGTCAGCACGATGGCGCCGATCATCGCGACCAGCAGGATCAGGCCGGCCAGCTGGAACAGCAGGATATAGTCGTCATACAGCAACCGGCCCAGGGCGGCCGTGTTATGCACATCGCCGGGCACGATCGCCGCGCGGGCGGCCTCTGCCCCGTCCGAGATATGCCAGTTGCCGAACACCAGCCCCAGCTGCATCAGCAGCACGACGCCGATCAACAGCGCCAATGGCATGTATTTCGACATTTCGCCTTTCAGTTCGGCGAAATCCACGTCCAGCATCATCACCACGAACAGGAACAGCACCGCGACCGCGCCGACATAGACGATGACCAGCAGCATCGCGACGAATTCGGCCCCCAGCAGCACGAACAGACCGGCCGAGGACAGGAACGACAGGATCAGCCACAGCACCGAATGCACCGGGTTGCGGCTGACCACGGTAAACAGCCCGCCGATGATCACGGTGATCGCGAAGATGTAGAATGTGAAATCGGCAAAGCTCATTCACTGCCCTCCTTGTCCGCGTCCCTGACGGTCTGGGCAAGCTGCATTGCCTTGGCCATCGCGGGCGCGCCGCCGAACATGCCGGCCATCGCGATCGTCTCGTCCACTTCCCGATCGGTCGCGCCGGCCTCTGCCGCGTGGCGGATCGTCAGGCGGATCTGCGGCTCGGCAATCGCACCCTGGATGACAAGCCCCTGCAATGTCAGCAACAACCTGGTCTTGGCATCCAGCCCCTCGGGGTTCATCGCCTTGCCAAAGAATGCCTCCATCACGTCCTTGGACATGGTCGGCCACATCTTTTCGATGCCTTCGGGCGTGAATGCCTCCAGCGCCGGACCCATGGATTTGGCCCAGTCCTGACCCATCTTCATCAGGTCCTCAAAGGGGTTCTTTGGATCGGTCATCGGTAGGGCGCATCCATTTCCAGATTGCGGGCGATCTCGGCTTCCCAGCGGTCGCCGTTCTCCAGCAGTTTGGTCTTGTCGTAAAACAGCTCTTCGCGGGTTTCGGTGGCGAATTCGAAATTCGGCCCCTCGACGATGGCATCGACCGGGCAGGCCTCCTGGCAGAAACCGCAGTAGATGCATTTGGTCATGTCGATGTCATAGCGCGTGGTGCGGCGGCTGCCATCCTCGCGCGGTTCGGCGTCGATGGTGATCGCCTGCGCCGGGCAGATCGCCTCGCACAGCTTGCAGGCGATGCAGCGTTCCTCGCCGTTGGGATAGCGGCGCAGCGCATGTTCACCACGAAAACGGGGGCTTAGCGGGCCTTTTTCATGCGGATAGTTCAGCGTCGCCTTGGGCGCGAAGAAATATCTGAACCCCAGCCGGAAGCCTTTGAAAAAGTCCATCAGCAGGAAGTATTTGGCGGCGCGGGTATAGTCGATCTGGGTCATTTGTCAGCCCCCTACGGCCCAGCGGACATAGGCCCCGCCGAACCATTCGAATTGCGCGGCGAAGGCCACGAACACCACCCAGGCCAGCGAGAACGGCAGGAACACTTTCCAGCCCAGCCGCATCAGCTGGTCATAGCGGTAGCGCGGCACGATGGCCTTCACCATGGCGAACATGAAAAAGAAGAACGACATCTTTGCCACCATCCACAGCGCGCCATCCGGCAGGCCGGGAATCGGTGACAGCCAGCCGCCGAAGAACAGCAGCGTGGTCAGCGCGCACATCAGGAAGATGGCGATGTATTCCCCGGCCATGAACAGCAGGAACGGGGTGCTGGAATATTCCACCTGGTAGCCGGCAACCAGTTCGGATTCGGCCTCTGGCAGGTCGAAGGGCGGGCGGTTGGTTTCGGCCAGCGCACTGATGAAGAACAGAAAGACCATCGGGAAATGCGGCAGCCAGTACCAGTTGAACAGCCCGTAGCTGCCTTCCTGCGCCCGGACAATGTCTCCGAAATTCAGCGACCCGGTCGACAGGATCACCCCGACGATGATGAAGCCGATCGAAACCTCGTATGAAATCATCTGCGCCGCAGAACGCAGCGAGCCGAGAAACGGGTATTTCGAGTTCGAGGCCCAGCCCCCCATGATCACGCCGTAAACCTCGAGGCTGCCGATGGCGAACACGTACAGGATGGCGACGTTGATGTCGGCCAGCACCCAGGTGTCGTTGAACGGGATCACCGCCCAGGCGATCATCGCCAGCACGAAGCTGACCAGCGGCGCCATGATGAACACCGCGCGGTCCGCGCCCGCCGGGATCACCACCTCTTTGACGACATATTTCAGCGCGTCGGCCACCGATTGCAGCAATCCGAAGATGCCCACGACATTCGGCCCGCGCCGCATCTGGACCGCGGCCCAGATCTTGCGGTCGCCATAGACCAGAAACAGCAGCGATATCATGACAAAGCCAATCACCAGCAGGCATTGTGCTGCGATGATCAGGCCTATGCCCAAACCGGTTGAAAAGAATTCAGCCATGCGTCCTCACACCGTCGGTATGCCAGTTTCCGCGCAGTTCGAGACGGTGACTTCAGCGTCGATCGTGCTCAACCCGCGCGGCAGCGCCGGTGAAATCGTGTAAACCGCATCTGCCCGCCAAAGACCAGCCTCTTGCTGCACATTTGTGCGCAGATGTCGCGCAAAACCATAGCCACGGATCAGCGCGTATTGCGCCGCGGCGCATTCCGCGTAGGTCGAGACATCTGCATTGTCGCGCGCGCCCTCCATCTGGACAAGGAAACTGACCAGATCGCCTTCCAGCAGGCGGGTCTCTATACCCTTGTAAACAGGGTTGAATTCGCTGGCCACCTCGGGTTCTCCGGTGGTGCAGGCGGCAACCGAGATCAGGCCCGGCAATGCCAGCCATGTGGTCCAGCCGCTGAATGGCACGCCCTTTACTCCGCCGCGATCTGTGCATTTGCGCGGGCGGCGGCGTTGGCGGAAAGTTCTGCCATCAGGCCCGAGGCGCGCGCAATCGGGTTGGTCAGATAGAATTCCCGGATCGCATTGCGAAAATCGGCCCTGGCCGGTTTTTGCAGCGGCAGGCGGTTCCATTCATTTTCGGGGATCGCGTCGATCTCGGCCAGATGCGGCACCTCTGCCAGCATGGCCCGGCGCAGCGCGGCCAGATTGTCAAACGGCAGCGTCGCGTCCAGTTCCGCGGAAAGCGCGCGCAGAATGGCCCAGTTTTCCTTGGCCTCGCCGGGCGCGAACCCGGCGCGCAGCGCCAGTTGCGGGCGGCCTTCCGTGTTGACGAACAGCCCCTGTTCCTCGGTATAGGCGGCTGCGGGCAGGATCACGTCGGCGCGATGCGCGCCCCGGTCACCGTGGCTGCCCTGGTAGATCACGAATGCGCCGGCGGCGATCTCTACCTCGTCGGCGCCGAGGTTATAGATCACCTCTGCCCCATCAAGTGCGGCGACGATGCCGCCCTCGGTGACGCAGCCGGCGTCCATCGCGCCGACACGGCCCGCCGCGGTGTGCAGAACCAGCAGTTTCGCCCCCGCCGCCTCGGCAGCCTTCATCGCCTGGCTCAGCACTGCCTCGCCATCGGCCTCCTGCAATGCGCCCTGCCCGACGATGACAACGCCACGGACACCCTGCTTGTCGGAATGATCCATCGCCGCCATTTCGACCAGCGAGTCGCGGCCCGTGCCGATATGCGCATAGTCATAGGTCAGGTCGACCGCCTCGCCGATCAGTGCCACCTTGGCACCCCGGGTCCAGGCCTTGCGGATACGCGCGTTCAGCACCGGCGCCTCGTCGCGCGGGTTGGTGCCCACCAGCAGGATCATGTCCGCGCCGTCGATATCCTCGATCGTTGCGGTGCCGACATAGGCAGACCGGTTGCCCGCCGGCAGTTTCGCGCCATCGGTGCGGCATTCGACATCGCCGCCCAGCCCTTCGATCAGCTGTTTCAACGCGAACGCGGCCTCGACCGGGGCCAGATCGCCGACCAGCCCGGCCACTTTCTTGCCCTTCATCGCAGCGGCTGCCGCCGACAGCGCCTCGTCCCAGCCCGCCTTGCGCAGCTTGCCGTTCTCGCGAATATAGGGCGTGTCCAGACGCTGGCGGCGCAGCCCGTCCCAGACAAAACGCGTCTTGTCGGAAATCCATTCCTCGTTCACGCCGTCATGGTTGCGTGGCAGAAACCGCATCACTTCGCGGCCCTTGGCGTCAATCCGGATGTTGCTGCCAAGCGCATCCATCACGTCGATGGATTCGGTTTTGCGCAATTCCCACGGGCGCGCGGTGAACGCATATGGCTTCGATGTCAGCGCCCCCACCGGGCACAGGTCGATGATGTTGCCCTGCAGGTTCGAATCAAGCGTTTCACCCAGATAGGCGGTGATTTCGCTGTCTTCGCCCCGCCCGGTCTGGCCCATTGTGGTGATGCCCGCAACCTCGGTGGTGAAGCGCACGCAGCGGGTGCAGGAAATGCAGCGCGTCATGTGGGTTTCGACCAGCGGCCCGAGGTTCAGATCCTCGGTCGCGCGCTTGGGCTCGCGATAGCGGGAAAAATCGACGCCATAGGCCATCGCCTGATCCTGCAGATCGCATTCGCCGCCCTGATCGCAGATCGGGCAGTCCAGCGGGTGGTTGATCAGCAGAAATTCCATCACCCCCTCGCGGGCCTTCTTGACCATGGGGCTGTTGGTCTTGATCACCGGTGGCGCGCCCTCGGGGCCGGGGCGCAGATCCTTGACCTGCATCGCACAGGAGGCGGCGGGTTTCGGCGGCCCGCCGACGACCTCGACCAGGCACATCCGGCAATTGCCTGCAATCGACAGGCGTTCGTGATAGCAGAAGCGCGGAATTTCGACGCCCGCGACCTCGCAGGCCTGGATCAGCGTCATCGCCGGGTCAACTTCGACCTCCCGGTCGTCGATAATGATTTTGCGCAAGTCGCTCATATCTGCCCGCCCTTGGTTTCGCCTGTGGCCCGGGTCATCCCGGCCACTGGCAAATTCGGTTGCCCCGTTTTGCCGCAAAGCGACGGGGCGGGCAATCGCTTGATCGACATTTCAGGCCGGGTTTTGCTGCAATTTTCGTCCCCCCACCCCGCTTTGGCGCGGATTCCGCCAAAGCCGGGCTGAATTGGCGGCCTGAACCGGGGTCGATATCGGCAATTGCGGCGTTCAGTTTGCCCGCAACAGCCAACCGGTCAGCGAATTCTGCTCGATCTCCGCCCGTCCCAACTGGCAATAGCTTTCGGCGTCGCCCGCAGTCACGCCATGATCCGCCAGATAAGCGTCGCGATCCGCCTTCAGCCGCGCCCTGGCCGCGTCGTTCTTGCGCAGCG
>JAJDOB010000004.1 GCA_022340385.1 Rhodobacter sp. | reverse complement strand
CGAGGTGCACCGCAGCAATGTCGAAGTGCGCCTGACCGGCATCGAGGAGACGCTGAAATGGCTGGTGCGTCTGATCATCGGCGCCCTGATCCTGGGGTTCGTCGCCTATACGCTGAAAGGCGGGCTGGAGCTGGTCTAGGGGCCGGGCGGGGGACAAACCGCTCACATGCGCGCGACATGCGCGCGCAGGCGATTGTGCGGCGGCCCGATAACCAGCTAAGGTCCGGCCATGATCGTAGAACTTGGCCATTTCGCACTGATCCTTGCCTTCGCCGTTGCCATCGTGCAGGCGATCGTCCCGCTTGTCGGGGCGCAGAAGGGGTGGCGGTCGTGGATGGCGGTCGCGGAACCGGCCGCCTCGGCGCAGTTCCTGCTGACACTGGCGGCGTTCGGGGCGCTGACCTATGCCTTCGTCACCTCTGATTTCTCGGTGCAGCTGGTGGTGCTGAACTCGCATACCGACAAGCCGCTGCTGTACAAGTTCAGCGGCGTCTGGGGAAACCACGAAGGTTCCATGCTGTTGTGGGTGCTGATTCTGACGCTGTTCGGGGCCTGTGCGGCGTGGTTTGGTGGCAACCTGCCGCCCGGTCTGCGGGCGCGGGTGCTGAGCGTGCAATCCGCCATCGGCGTGGCCTTCTTCGCCTTCATCCTTTTCACGTCCAACCCGTTCGTGCGGCTTGGGATTCCGCCGATGAACGGACAGGATCTGAATCCGCTGTTGCAGGATCCGGGCTTGGCCTTCCACCCGCCGTTTCTGTATCTCGGCTATGTCGGGCTTTCGATGAGCTTTTCATTCGCCGTCGCGGCGCTGATCGAGGGGCGGGTCGACGCCGCATGGGCGCGCTGGGTGCGGCCGTGGACGCTGGCGGCCTGGCTGTTCCTGACCGTGGGCATCGCGCTGGGGTCCTGGTGGGCCTATTACGAGCTTGGCTGGGGCGGCTTCTGGTTCTGGGATCCGGTCGAAAACGCCTCTTTCATGCCCTGGCTGATTGCCGCGGCCCTGCTGCACAGCGCGATCGTCGTGGAAAAGCGCGAGGCGCTGAAGGCCTGGACGATCCTGCTGGCGATACTGGCGTTCGGATTCTCGCTGATCGGGACATTCATCGTGCGCTCGGGCGTTCTGACCTCGGTTCATGCCTTTGCCAATGACCCCGAACGCGGCGTGTTCATCCTGATCATCCTGGGCGTCTTCATGGGCGGCGCGCTGACGCTTTACGCGGCGCGCGCGGGCACCATGGAGGCCAAGGGCGTGTTCAGCCTGGTCAGCCGCGAGAGCGCGCTGGTGACCAACAACATCCTGCTGGCGGTGGCGGCGTTCGTGGTATTCATCGGCACCATCTGGCCGCTGCTGGCAGAGCTGTTTTTCGACCGCAAGCTGTCGGTTGGCGCGCCGTTCTTCAACGCCGCCTTCACGCCCTTCCTGGTGGCGCTGGCGGTGATCATGCCGGTGGGCGCGATGCTGCCGTGGAAGCGCGCGCGCATCGGGCGGGCCGTGCAGCCGTTGATCGGTGTGCTGGCGCTGGCGCTTGCGGCGGGTGCGCTGGTCTGGACGATGCAGACCGGGCGCTCGATCCTGGCGCCGGTCGGCCTGATCCTTGTGGTGTGGCTGGTCGGCGGCGCGGCGGCAGACGTGTATACCCGCACCGGGCGGGGTGATTTGCGCAGCAAGATCAGGCGGTTGACAACGCTGCCGCGTGCCGATTGGGGCAAGGCGGTGGCGCATTCCGGGCTGGGCATCACGATTTTCGGCATTGCCGCCGTGACCGCCTGGCAGCAAGAGGATATCCGCGTGGCCCAACTGGGAGAGACGTTCCCGGTCGGCGTCTACGAGGTGACGCTGAACGATGTCCTGCGAGAGGCCGGCCCGAATTACAGCGCGACCCGTGCCGACATGACGGTCACCCGCAATGGCCGCGTGGTGGCGCAGCTTTATCCAGAGAAACGCAACTACCCGGTGGCGCAGATGCCCACGACCGAGGCGGCGATCGACAACGGGTTCACCCGCGATCTGTACCTTGTGATCGGCGATCCGCAGGCCGATGGCGGCTGGGCGGTGCGCACCTATATCAAGCCCTTTGCCAACTGGATCTGGGCGGGCTGCATCATCATGGCGCTGGGCGGCCTGCTGAGCCTCAGCGACCGGCGTTACCGCGTGGCGGCGGGTGCGCGCAAGGCGGTGCCGGGCGCGGTGCCTGCCGAATGAAACGCCTGATCCTGATGCTGTGCTTGCTGGCGGCGCCGGTATTCGCGGTGCAGCCGGATGAAATTCTTGACGATCCGGTGCTGGAACAGCGCGCGCGCGAATTGTCGCGGGGGCTGCGCTGCCTGGTCTGCCGCAACGAATCCATCGACGAAAGCCATGCCGAACTGGCCCGCGATCTGCGGCTGCTGCTGCGCGAGCGGCTGGTGGCGGGCGACAGCGATGAACAGGCGATCGCCTTTATCGTCGCCCGCTACGGCGAATACGTGCTGCTGAAACCCACAAGCAGCGGCGCCAATCTGTTGCTGTGGATTGCCGGCCCGGGGATGCTGGTCATTGCGCTGGGGATCGGGCTGATCTATGTGCGCCGCCGGGGCCGCCCGGCAGGGCCGGACGAATTGTCGGGTGACGAACAGGCGCGGCTGGACGAAATTCTCAAACCATAACGCGGCGTTGGGCTTTTCCTTGGGCGCAGGACCGCTATGCTGCCCGCCAACCCGCGGTTGGCCGGGATGGAGATAGCTTGATGAACTACCAGACAATACGCCTGAGCCTGAATAACGGCGTGGCCGTCATCACCCTGAACCGGGCCGAAGTGATGAACGCGCTGAACACCCAGATGCGGGCCGAACTGCTGTACGCGGTCAAGGACGCCAGCCAGACCGCCCGGGTTCTGGTGCTGACCGGCAAGGGGCGCGCGTTCTGCGCCGGGCAGGATCTGGGCGACCGTGCCAATGCCACGCAGGTCGATCTGGAACGCACGCTGCGCGACGAATACGAGCCGCTGCTGAAGGCGATCTATGATTGCCCGATCCCGACGATTTCCGCCGTCAACGGTGCGGCCGCCGGGGCAGGGGCCAATCTCGCGCTGGCGGCTGACGTGGTCATCGCCACTGAATCGGCGGTGTTCCTGCAGGCGTTCTCGCGCATCGGGCTGATTCCGGACGCGGGGGGCACCTATTGGCTGCCCCGGCAGATGGGATTCGCCAAGGCAATGGGCGCGGCCCTGTTCGCAGAGCCGATCACGGCGCGCCAGGCCGCCGACTGGGGCATGATATGGGAGTCCGTGGCGGACGCGGATTTCGCCGCCCACTGGCAGGCGCGTGCCGAAAAGCTGGCCAATGGTCCGACCGTGGCCTACGCCAACGCCAAGCGCGCCCTGCGCGAAACCTACAGCAACTCGCTGGACGAACAACTGGCGCTGGAGGCATCGTTGCAGGGACAATGCGGCAAGACCCGCGATTTCCAGGAGGGCGTCGTCGCGTTCCTTGAAAAACGCGCGCCGGTGTACGAGGGCCGCTGACCCGGATCCCTGGAAAATGCCGCCGGGATGTCGGGGCTTGATCGGCGGCAGGCATTACAGTCTTATCCGGAGGTAGGACCGGCCCTGCGCGCGGGCCGGATTTCGCCGGAAAGTATTTTGACATGGCCAATGCCGATGCCCGCGAAGAGATCGTCGAGAACTTCTACCGGGTGCGCCGGACACTGGGCTACCTTGGATTCCTGCTGCCGTTCCTGCTGATTGTCGGCGGATTGTACTTCAATGCGAACGAGCCCTCGATCAGCGACTATTATCACACTTTGCTGCGCGATATCTACGTCGGGATTCTGACGGCGATCGGCATATTCCTGATCTGCTACACCGGGTTTCGCCGGGATGAGGTTCAGCGGTTTTCCGATGACGCCGTCACCACGCTGGCGGGCGCCGCGGCCCTGGTGGCCGCCTTCGTGCCCAACCGCGGCACGTTGAACGCCTCGATGGAGCCCGAGGCGCTGACCCAGCACATATTCGGGGTCTGGCTGTGCGACATGACCCATCACGTTGCCGCGCTGACCTTTTTGCTGAGCCTGGCCTATCTATGCAGATATCGTTTTGCCCGCACGGCCAAGGCGGGCCGGCGCCGGATATATCTGGCTTGTTTCTGGATCATCGTGATCGCCACAGCGGCGACGATGGTGGTGGCCTGGATGCGCAAATACGGCACCCCGGAACAGGCCGACGTGGTGATCCGGTATCAGCTTGTATTCTGGTTCGAGGCGATAGGCGTCTGGGCGTTTTCGCTGAGCTGGCTGGTCAAGGGCCGCGCCGACGCGTCGATTCTGGCGGCCATGCGGACGGCGCGGCCCTTTCGGGGCGGCGGCGGACAAGGCGCGAACTGACCGGGCGCTTCACGGCGCGGACAGCCTCTGACATCAATCCGCGCCGCCAATGATCGGGGTGCAGGATATAGCCGATCTCGTTGCGGTCGCTGATCCCGCATGTCCCCACCGCACTCCCCTCGAATTCGATCACGAAATACAGCCGCGGCCCCGGCAGGCAGAGCCGGGCATGCAGGTCGCGGGGTGCGTCGATGGACGCATGCGGCAGGGTCGACCAATACCGCATGGCGCGGGCATTGCTGAAGACCCTGAACCTTGGCTCAAGATCCGCAGGCCGGCCCGCGCGCAGGGTCAGCCTGTCGGTGACAAGCCGGGTCCTGGCCGTGGAAGATCAGCGGTTCTCGACATCCACATAATCGCGCATGGTTGCGCCCTGATACAATTGCCGGGGCCGACCGATGCGCAGTTGCGGATCGTCAAGCTGCTCTTTCCACTGCGAAATCCAGCCCACGGTGCGCGCCAGTGCAAAGATCGGCGTGAACATGGACGTCGGGAAACCCATCGCTTCCAGTATGATGCCGGAATAGAAATCGACGTTCGGGAACAGCTTCTTGTCCGCGAAATACGGGTCTTCCAGCGCCTGGCGTTCCAGTTCCTTGGCGACCTGCAACTTGGGATTGTTGTCGATGCCCAGCAGTTCCAGAACCTCGTCGGCGGATTGCTTCATCACCTTGGCGCGCGGGTCAAAGTTCTTGTAGACGCGGTGGCCAAAGCCCATCAGGCGATAGCTGTCGTTCTTGTCCTTGGCGCGGGCGATGAATTCGGGGATGCGATCCACGCTGCCGATGTCTTCCAGCATTTCCAGGCAGGCCTGGTTTGCGCCGCCATGCGCGGGGCCCCAGAGACAGGCGATGCCGGCGGCGATGCAGGCAAACGGGTTGGCGCCGGAAGACGAGGCCAGACGCACGGTCGAGGTCGAGGCGTTCTGTTCGTGATCGGCGTGCAGGGTGAATATCCGGTCCATGGCGCGGGCCAGGATCGGGTTCACCTCGTATTCCTCGCAGGGCACCGAAAAGCACATGCGCAGGAAGTTGGACGCATAGTCCAGATCGTTGCGCGGATACACGAACGGCTGGCCGATGGTATATTTGAACGCCATCGCCGCAATCGTCGGCATCTTGGCGATCATCCGGATCGAGGCGACCTCGCGCTGCCAGGGATCGTTGATGTCGGTGCTGTCGTGGTAGAACGCGCTCATCGCGCCGACGACGCCGACCATGATCGCCATCGGATGTGCATCGCGCCGGAAACCGCGGAACAGGAACTGCATCTGTTCATGGATCATCGTGTGATTGGTGACGCGGTTCTCGAAGTCTTCCAGTTCGGCCCCGGTCGGCAGTTCGCCGTAAAGCAGCAGATAGCAGACTTCCAGGAAATGCGATTTCTCCGCCAGCTGGTCGATCGGATAGCCGCGATGCAGCAGCTCGCCCTCTTCGCCGTCGATGAAGGTGATGGTGGAATCGCAGGCCGCGGTCGAGGTGAAACCGGGATCATAGGTGAACACGCCGGCCTGCGCGTAAAGTTTGCGGATGTCGATGACATCGGGCCCGGCGGTGGGCGAAAGGATCGGCAGCTCCAGAACCTGTTCGCCGATCTTGAGGGTCGCCGTCTTTTTACTGTCTGCCATGTAAATCCCTTTCTTTGGAAGTCGCGCCACAAGAGCGCCGACCCGTGTTGTCCGAGTGCCTAGGCGCTCGTTGCATCCTTTAGCCTCAGAAGCGTTTCTTCGCGGCCTATGACAAGCATCATGTCGAAAACACTGGGGGAAACCGTACGCCCTGCTATCGCGGCCCGAAGCGGCTGTGCCACCTTGCCAAGCTTGGTGTCATGCGCCTCTGCCACCTGGGTTACCACTTGTTCCAGCGTGTCGCGGTTCCAGCTAACATCTTGCAGAAGCGGCGTCAATTCTGCCAGTATACCACGGGATACCGCATCCAGCGAGCCGGCCGCTTTCCGGTCCGGGACAAAGGGCCGCTGGTTCAGGATAAAGTAAGCCTTTTCAAGCAGATCGGGGAAGGTCCGGGCGCGGTCTTTCAGGCAGTACATGGCCCGCAGCAAACCCGCTTTCTGTGCTTCGGACAGCGCCGGTTGCCCGCTGGCGGCCAGATAGCCACCGATCTCGGCGACCAGTGCCGCATCATCGGCAATCGCGATGTGCTGCGACGACAGATTTTCCAGTTTCTTGGTGTCGAACCGCGCCGGCGATTTGCCGATCCCGTCCAGATCGAACCAGGCACGGGCCTGTTCGTCGGAAAAGAACTCGTCGTCGCCATGCGACCAGCCCAGACGCGCCAGATAGTTGCGCATCGCCGCGGCCGGATAGCCCATCGCCTGGTATTCCTCGACCCCCAGCGCGCCGTGGCGCTTGGACAGTTTCTTGCCGTCCGGCCCGTGGATCAGCGGGATATGCGCCCAGACCGGCACGTCCCATCCCATCGCGTCATAGATCATCATCTGGCGCGCGGCATTGGCCAGGTGGTCGTCGCCCCGGATCACATGGGTGACGCCCATGTCGTGATCGTCGACGACGACGGCCAGCATATAGGTGGGCGTGCCGTCGGATCGCAAACATATCATGTCGTCCAGTTCCGCGTTCCGGATCGTGACATCGCCCTGCACCCGGTCGCGTATGACGGTCTCTCCGTCCTGCGGCGCGCGCACCCGGATCGCGAAGGGCGCATCGGGATGGGTCGCCGGATCGGCATCGCGCCAGGGCGACCGGAACAGGGTCGACCGCCCCTCGGCCCGCGCGGTCTCGCGGAAGGCGGCGATTTCCTCCTGCGAGGAAAAGCACTTGTAGGCCTTTCCCGCCGCCAGCATCTGATGCGCGACCTCGGCGTGGCGCGCGACGCCGTCGGCCTGGCTGACCGGTTCGCCGTCCCAGTCCAGCCCCAGCCATCTCATGCCGCGATAGATCGCCTCGGTCGCCTCGCGGGTCGAGCGCGCCTTGTCGGTGTCCTCGATGCGCAGCAGGAACCTGCCGCCGCGCCCGCGCGCGTAAAGCCAGTTGAACAGCGCCGTGCGCGCGGTGCCGATATGCATGTACCCGGTCGGCGAGGGGGCGATGCGGGTCACGACGGGGGCGGCGTCAGGGGCGGCGGACATGTGGCATTAACCTTCTGGAAACCATTTGTGGCATAGCGTTGCCAGCGGTCTATTCAATCGGTTTCGAGAGGACAAGGGTGGCGCGGCTGACCTCGCCCTTCACGGCATTGCAGGCGCAGCGCGGCCACCTGTTCAACTGGGTGCCGGTGATGTTCGCCCTTGGCATCGGTTGCTATTTCGCGCTGCGCCTTGAACCCGGATTTCTGACGTATTCATGGGGGCTTGCGGCGCTTTTCTCATGTATCGTTCTGGCTCGGCTCCTGGGCGAAAGCACCGCGCCGCTGGCGGTGGCGGCGGCGCTGGTTCTTTTGGGCTTTGGCGTTGCGGGCGCGCGCGCCCATCTTGTCGCCAAGCCGGTGCTGGGCTTTCGCTACCACGGTCCGGTCGAGGGGCGCATCGTCGCCATCGACCGGTCCATGTCCGACAAGCTGCGCCTGACGCTGGACCGGGTGGTGCTGGAACGGATGTCGCCGGCGCGCACCCCGGCGCGGGTCCGGATATCATTGCACGGGCAACAGGGTTTCATCACGCCAGAGCCGGGGATGCGGGTGATGATGACCGCAAATCTTTCGCCGCCCCAGGGGCCGGTGGAACCCGGCGGCTTTGATTTCCGCCGCATGGCCTGGTTCAAGCAACTGGGCGCGGTGGGCTATACGCGGGTGCCGGTGCTGGCATCGGCCCCGCCTGCCGATGGCGCGGCGGGCCTGTTCATCCATCGCCTGCGGCTGCGGATCTCGGCCGCCGTTCAGGCGCATCTGCCCGGCGAAACCGGTGCCTTCGCCGCCGCCATCACGACCGGGGACCGCGCCGGCATGGGGCGCGGGACGCTGGACGATCTGCGCGCCTCCAACCTGGCGCATCTGCTGGCGATCTCGGGTCTGCACATGGGCCTGCTGACCGGCTTCGTCTTTGCCGCGATGCGCTATGCGATGGCCGCGATTCCGTGGGTTGGCCTGCGCCTGCCGGTCAAGAAGATCGCCGCCATGATCTCTTTGCTGGCGGGCGCGTTCTACTATGCCTTGTCGGGCGGCAATGTCGCGACAGAGCGGGCATTCATCATGGTCGCGGTGATGTTTGTCGCGGTGCTGTTCGACCGGCGGGCGATCACGCTGCGCGCGGTGGCGATTGCGGCGCTGATCGTGCTGGTCCTGCGCCCCGAAACCCTGACCGAACCGGGGTTCCAGATGTCTTTCGCTGCCACAACCGCGCTGGTCGCGGCCTTCAGCGCGCTGCGCGACTGGCCGGGCTGGAGCGTTCCACGCCTGCTGCGCCCGGTGATTGCCGTGGTCCTGTCCTCTGCGGTCGCGGGGATGGCGACGGCCCCGGTCGCGGCGGCGCATTTCAACCGGATCGCGGATTACGGCCTGATCGCCAACCTGATGTCGGTGCCGCTGATGGGTGCCATCGTGATGCCTGCCGCCGTTCTGACGGCGGTGCTGTCCCCGTTCGGGCTGGCCTGGATCGGGCTGGCGGTGATGCGCCCGGCCATCGACTGGATCCTGGGCGTGGCGCATTGGGTCGCGGCGATGGACGGTGCGGTGACCCCGGTGATCACGCCGCCGCCGTCGGTTCTGCCGGTGTTCGCGCTGGGGATGCTGTGGCTGATCCTGTGGCGGGGGCGGGCGCGGCTGGCGGGATTGGTCGCGGTGGTCGCCGCCTTCGCGATCTGGTCGCAGGCGGAACGGCCGCCACTGCTTGTGGCCGAATCCGCGCGCCTGGTGGGCGTGCTGACCGATGCCGGCCGCGCGCTGTCAAAGCCCAAGGGCGACGGGTTCGCCGCGCTCAGCTGGCTGGAAAACGATGGCGATACCGCGCTGCAGGAGGCCGCGTATCAACGCCCCGGGCTGGAGGGCGCGGCGGGCAATCTGACCTTCACGCTTGGCGGGCAGCAGGTTGTCCATCTCAGCGGTCGCGGCGCCGACACCCGCATTGCCGATGCCTGCCGGACCGCCGCATTGGTGATCGTGGCCAAGGGCGGCGCAGAGGCGCCCTGTCTGGTGATGACAGAGGAAAAACTGCGCGAGTTCGGGGCGCTCGCGGTCTATCCCGGTGCCAAAACGCTGCGCATTGTCGGTGCGAAACACTATGGCGGCGTGCGTCTGTGGACCGGCAACTGACGCGATGAGCGCCCCCGGCAAGCACCGGTTTTGCGTCGTGTCCACCCTGCACCGCCCGGCACGACAGCCTTGGCCATCGCGGCCCCGCGGCACAGGGCGAACGCCTTTGTCCGGCAGCAAATGCCGGGCATGTCGCAAGCGACCGACAGGCTGGTCCTGATCGGGTCGCCGGATGTAAGGGATTGGTCAGTAGGTGCGGATCAGCCCGACCAGACGACCCTGCACCTCGACCTGATCATCGCGGAAGACGCGGGTTTCATAGGCCGGGTTCGCCGCCTCCAGCGCGATGGCGCTGCCCTTGCGGCGAAAGCGTTTCAGCGTCGCCTCGTGCCCCTCGACCAGGGCGACGACGATATCGCCATTGTCGGCGGTTCTGCTTTCCCGGATCACCACGACGTCGCCGTCGTTGATGCCCGCGTCGATCATCGAATCGCCTTTGACTTCAAGCGCATAGTGATGGGCCGTGCCGGACAGCATGCCGCTGGGTACGGCGACATTGTGCTGCGCGTGGCTGATCGCCTCGATCGGGACACCGGCGGCAATGCGCCCCATCAGCGGCAGTTCCGTCGCCCCGATAGCGTCGACCGGCAGGGCATCGCGGGGCGGGTCGCGGCGGTCGCCCTGGATGACTTGCGGCGAGAACCCGGATTTCCGGGCCAGCGTATCGGGCAGCTTGACGATCTCGATGGCGCGGGCACGATGCGCGAGCCGGCGGATGAAACCGCGTTCCTCCAGCGCCGTGATCAGCCGGTGAATGCCCGACTTGGATCGCAGGTCAAGCGCCTCTTTCATCTCGTCGAACGACGGCGGAACCCCGTCACGCGACGTGCGCTTATTGATAAAATCAAGCAATTCCAGTTGCTTCCTGGTTAGCATGGCGAATACCCCGTTCTGCGGCAGGCAGGCCCGACCGGCCCATCGTTCGGGGTACGTTCTACGCATGTTCCCGTTTCGTGTCAACGGTTTCCGCGACATGTCGGGATGCACGGATCAGATCGCGATATAGTCGACGATCTCTCCGGCGGTGCGCGCGCCGTCGCCGGCGGGCCGGATCAGCAGCGCATCGGCTTGGTGCAGAACGCTGAGCAGGGCGCTGTCCTGCCGGTCAAACGCGGCGATGCCGGTTTCGGTCAGGCGGGCGCGCATGTAATGCTCTCGCGGGCCATTGGCGCCGATGTCGTGATCCAGCGGGCGCTGTTGCCGGACGCATGGCAGGCGCCCCAGCCCAAGCATGGCGCGCACCAGAGGAAGGATGAAGAGTTTCCCGCAAACCATTGAGGACACAGGGTTACCCGGCAAGCCGATCATCGCGGAATCGGCAATGCGCCCGGCCATCAGCGGCTTGCCGGGGCGCATGGCGATCTTGTAGAACGCGCGTTGCATGCCCAGTTCCTCGGCCACGGGCGCGACCAGATCGTGATCGCCAATCGACGCGCCGCCGATGGTGACGATCAGATCGGCACCCCGGGCAAGCGCGAATGCAGTGTGCAGCGACGCGGCGGTGTCGCGGGCAATCGGCAGCACGCGGACCAACGCGCCGGCGGCTTCGATCATGGCTTTCAGCCCGAAAGTGTTGGATGCGATGATCTGGTCGGGGCGCGGGGCCTCGCCGGGCATCACAAGTTCGTCGCCCGTGGCGATCAGCGCAACGTCGGGCTGGCGCGCGACCGGCACGGTGGCGATGTTCATCGCCGCAAGCAGGGCGATGTCGGCGGGTCGCAAGATCTGCGGCGCCTCAAGGCTGGCACCGGCGCGGAAATCGGCACCGGCGGGGCGGATGTGGCGCGCGGCGTCAAGGTTGCCGCCCAGCGTCACGACATTGCCTGAGCGGGTCGTATCCTCTTGAATAATAACGCGTGTCGCGTTCTCTGGCAACGGCGCGCCAGTGAAGATCCGCACCGCTTGGCCACCGGCCAGCGCGCCTGCAAAGCCGTGCCCGGCAGCGGCTTCGCCGATGACGGTGAACCGATCACCCGCAGACACATCGGTTTCGCTGATCGCGTAGCCATCCATGGCCGAGGCGGCAAAGGGCGGCTGGTCGCGCGTGGCGTTCACGGTCTGCGCCAGCACCCGTCCGGCGGCCTCGGCTAGCGGCACATCCTCGACCGGCATTGGACGCGCGAGGTCGAAAACCCGCGCCAAAGCTTCGTCAACTGTAATCACTTCGCCTCGTAACGCCCTGATTTACCGCCATCTTTATAGATCAGGCGGATATCGGATATCTGCATGGATTTCTCGACCGCCTTGACCATGTCATAGACGGTCAGCGCGGCGATTGATACGGCGGTCAGCGCCTCCATTTCCACGCCGGTCTGGCCGGTGGTCTTTACCGTCGCTTCGATCCGAAGGCCGGGTAACGCCGGATCAGGGATAATATCGACCGAAACCCTGGTCACCGGCAGCGGGTGGCACAGCGGGATCAGGTCAGGCGTTTTCTTGGCGCCCATGATGCCGGCCAGCCGCGCAACGCCGATCACATCGCCTTTCTTGGCCGATCCTTTGGTAATTATATCAAGAATTTCTGGCGACATCTTCACGCAACCGGCGGCGGTTGCGGTGCGCGACGTGACCGGTTTCCCGGACACGTCGACCATATGGGCGGCGCCGGAGGCGTCGAAATGTGTCAGCCCGCCGGTCACGCGGCACCTGCCAGCAGGTCGCGCGTCGCGCCGGCAACATCCGCTTGCCGCATCAGGCTTTCGCCGATCAGGAAGCAACGCGCGCCGTAACCCGCCAGATCGGCAAGATCCTGCGCCGTGTTCAGCCCGGATTCCGACACCAGCAAACGGTCGACGGGAACCTGCCGCGACAGGTCTCTCGTTGTATCAAGAGTGGTCTCGAACGTCTTGAGATTGCGGTTGTTTATGCCGATCAGCGGTGAATTCAGACGCAGCCCGCGATCGAGTTCGCCGGCGTCATGCACCTCGATCAGGACATCCATGCCCCAGCCGGTGGCCGCGTCTTCCAGTTCGCGCGCCTGATCGTCGCTGACACTGGCCATGATGATCAGGATGCAATCGGCGTGCAGCGCGCGCGCCTCGGCCACCTGATAGGTGTCATACATGAAATCCTTGCGCAGCGCGGGCAGGGCAACGGCGCTGCGCGCGGCGGTGAGAAAGGCGTCAGCCCCCTGGAAAGACGGCGTGTCGGTCAGGACCGACAGGCAGGTGGCGCCGCCGGTCTCATAGGCGCGCGCCAGGGCGGGCGGGTCGAAATCGGCGCGGATCAGCCCCTTGGAGGGGCTGGCTTTCTTGATCTCGGCGATCAGGCCAAAGCCGGTCCGGCTGGCGCGCCGCAGCCGGTCGGCAAACCCGCGAACCGGCGGCGCGGCACGCGCGGCGGCCTCGACCCCGGCCAGCGGGCGGGTGGCCTTGCGCGCCGCAATCTCTTCCAGCTTGTAGGCTTTGATCCGGTCAAGAACGGTTTGCGTCATGCCGCCCCCGATGTGATGCGGGCCAGCCCGGCAACCTTGGTTCGCGCCGCACCGCTGTCGATGCTTTCAACCGCCATTTCAACGCCTTCCGGCAATGTCTTCACCTTGTCAGCGACGACCAGCGCGGCGGCGGCGTTCAGCAGAACCGCGTCACGATAGGCGCCCGGCGCGCCGTCCAGCAATGTGCGGAACGCGGCGCCGTTCGCTTCGGGCGTGCCGCCGAGAATGTCCTCGAACGGGTGCACCGGCAGGCCGGCGTCTTCGGGCGAAATCTCTGTTTCGGTCACGTCGCCGTCCAGGATGGCGACCCAGGACGGGCCGGAAATCGCCAGTTCGTCGGTGCCGTCGGACCCGTGTACAAGCCAGGCCTTTTCCGACCCGAGCTGTTGCAGGGTCTCGGCCATCGGGCGGATCAGCGCGCGCGAGAATGCGCCGGTCAGCTGACGCTTCACGCCCGCCGGGTTGGTCAGCGGCCCCAGGATGTTGAAAATCGTGCGGGTGCCCAGTTCGGCGCGCACCGGGCCGACATGCGCCATCGCCGGGTGGTGCATCGGTGCCATCATGAACCCGATACCGACCTCTTCCAAAGCCTTTTCAACCACTTTCGGGCCAACCATCACGTTGATGCCCATCTGTCCCAGCGCATCCGCCGCCCCCGATTTCGACGACAGGTTGCGATTGCCATGCTTGGCCACGACCACGCCCGCGCCGGCCACCACAAAGGCGGCGGCGGTGGAAATGTTCAGCGTGCCCTTGCCGTCGCCGCCGGTTCCGACGATGTCCATCGCGCCTTCGGGTGCGCGCACCTTGTGGCATTTGGCACGCATCACGGCGGCGGCGGCGGCATATTCCTCGACCGTTTCGCCGCGCGTGCGCAGCGCCATCAGGAAGCCGCCGATCTGGCTGGGCGTGGCTTCGCCGTCAAACAGAATCTCGAATGCTCTTTCCGCATTGGCGCGGGTGAGCGGCGCATCCGCAGCGGCCCCGATCAGCGGCTTCAGCGCATCGCTCATGCCGGCACCGGAACGGTATTCAGAAAGTTTTTCAACAGCTTATGCCCATGTTCTGTGGCGATTGATTCAGGATGGAACTGCACGCCGTGGATTGGCAGTTCGCGGTGTTGCAGGCCCATGATGGTGCCGTCGTCCAGCCAGGCCGTGACCTCCAGGCAATCGGGCAGCGAGGCGCGATCGACGATCAGCGAATGATAGCGTGTCGCGCCAAACGGCGAGGGCAGGCCGCTGAACAGGCCAGCCCCGCTGTGGTGCATTCGGCCCAGCTTGCCATGCACGATGTCGGACGCGCGCACCACCTTGCCGCCGAACGCCTGGCCGATGGTCTGATGGCCAAGGCAGACCCCGAGCAGCGGAATCCGCGCATCGCTGGCCGCATCGACCATGGCCAGGCAGATGCCGGCCCGGTCGGGGTCGCAGGGGCCCGGCGACAGCACAATCGACGACGGGCGCAGCGCCATTGCGGCCTGCACATCCAGCGCATCGTTGCGATGCACAACCACATCGGCACCCAATTCTCCCAGATAATGGGCAAGATTATAGGTGAAACTGTCGTAGTTATCGATCAAAAGCAGCATGATTTCGCCCAATCGCGATTGGGGGTGCCCCCGGATTTCCATCGCGCTATACATGTTCAGAGGCGGGCGCGGCGGTCAAGCCGTTGTGCCCCTGGAAAAACAACAACCCCAACGCAAACCAAGGGGGAGCAGTCGGATGATGATGCGCATTATCGGTGGGTTCTTGTCGGGTTCCCTTGTCGCGGTGGTGATGGTGATTGCCGCGTCGCAATTGTTGCCGATCACCGAACTGGTCTTGCACAAACCGCAGCCGGGCGAGGCGGTGGTGCCTGCCGGTTCCGCATTCAACGCCGAGCGTCGCGACGAGGCACCGGTCCTGCCACAAACCGAGGGCCGCCCCGGCGTGGCCACCGCCCCCGGCGTCAGCCAGCCGGTCACGGCGGCGGCCCCGGCGCTGGACACGACACCGGTGGGCACGCCCGAAACCGGCGCCGCCGAGGGCGTGTTGCACGTGCCGGTCGCCAGCGCCGCGCCAGAGATCATGCCGGGACCGGCGGACACCTCGGTGTCGCTGCCCGGTGCAGTGCCGCCCGCGCAACCCGGCGTCGATGCCTCGCCCGATCAGGTCGCGCCGCTTGACGCGCCCGCTACGGCGGCTGCAACGCCGGTGATGACCGAGCCGCCCGCAAGTGCCGCCCCCGACCTCGTGGTGGCAGAGCAGGACGCCGTGGTTGAACTGCCCGGCGTGGTTCAGCCCGAAAACCCTGCCGCGGATGTGCTGCCGGATGCCTCGGCACCCGCCGTGGTTCCGCAAACCGACAGTTCCGCCGCGGTGCTGGCTGCGCCCGATACCGGCAGCGCGCCGGATGTCGCCGCGCCCGGCGGTGACATGGCCGTTGCCCAGACGGGTTCAGAGCTTCCGGTTCAGGCCGGCCCCGATGCCTCGCCCGATGCTGCGTCGGGGGCCGCAATTCCGGCAGCCGCGCCACAGGCGCCGGCCCGCGATACCGTGTTGGTCAGCCCGACAACCCCAGCCGCGCCAGAGATCGTGATGGCCGCGAACGAACCGACCGTGCTCGTGCCGCCGGCGCCCCAGCCTGTGCGGCCCGTCGCGGATGCCTCGCCGGAAACAGCCACATCGGCGGACGTGCCCGAAACCGCCGCGGATGCCGGCGGGGTCGTGGCGCCCGCACCGAACGAACCCGCGCCGGTGGTCGGTTCCGACGCCGATGCAACGCTGGAAATCGCCGGTGTTGCGCCGCCTGCGCAGCCTGCGGCCGATCCGGTTCCGGCGTCGCCCCCCGCCGGGGCGGGCACCGCAGCCGAAACCGTCGGAACGCTGCCACAGATCGACCCAGGCGCGGGCGCGGCCCCCGATACGCTGCCCGGCAGACTGCCTGCCGCCCCGCCGAGCGCCGGTTTGGCCGGGGCGTCGGAAATCTCGATCATCAGCCCCGACAATGGCGACGAGTCGCTGCCCCGCATTGGCGCGGGGCCCGAAGACACCGCCGAAGCGGTGGAAGAGGGCGCCGGACAACCGGCGCTGGTGCGCTTTGCGGTTCCGTTCCAGAATGACAGCGCCAATCCGATGCTCTCGATCGTGCTTGTCGATGATCCGGACGTGCCGGACGGGCCGGGCCCGGCGGATCTGATGGATTTTCCGGTGCCGCTGGCGGTGGCGCTGGATCCGATGCAGCCAGAGTCCGCCGCGCGCATGGCGGCCTATCGCGCCGCCGGGGTCGAGGTACTGGTACTGGCGCCCTTGCCCGATGGCGCGACCCCCGCGGATGTCGAGGTGGCGTTCCAAGGTTATCTTGCGGCAATTCCGCAAGCCGTCGCGGTGATGGATCTGCCATCGGCCCAGCTTCAGGCCAACCGCCCGCGGGCGGTGCAGGTGGTCGAGATCCTGGCCGCTTCGGGCCATGGCATGGTGACCTATGACAAGGGCCTGAACGCCGGTCTGCAGATCGCCGAGGGCCGCGGCGTGCCGGCGCGCGCGGTGTTCCGGGTGTTTGACGATGGCAGCCGCGATACCGGGGCCATGAAACGGTCGCTGGATCAGGGCGCGTTCCGGGCCGGGCAGGCCGGGCCGGTGGTTCTGGTCGGGAAATTGCGTGCCGAATCCATCGCCGCGATCACCGAATGGGCGCTTGGCACCCGCGCCGCGACGGTCAGCCTGGCGCCGGTTTCTGCGGTGTTGCAGGCCAAATAGCGCGCAATACCGCAAGGGTGGGAACCGGCTTCCGGGATGAATTGCGCGGGCGAACAACAGGGCAGCGCGGCGATGCGGGCCACTATGGCCGGAACGCGGCCTTGACACAGCAGATGTTCGATATCTGCAAGTGCCGGGTGGGTATTACCCTTTGTTAACGAACCGCAGCAGAGAAACTGCGCCTGATTGCACAAATCGAACTATCCAGAGATGTTCGATTTGTACAATTCAGCGGTTTGAGGTGCCGACAAATCTTCCGGCGTCTTCGGCGGCCATGCGGATGGCTTTGGACTTGTTCACAGTCTCTTCGAATTCGGCCTGCGGGTCGCTGTCATAGACCACGCCACCGCCGGCCTGGATATACAAGGTTTCATCCTTCAGCACCGCGGTCCGCAGGGCGATGCACATGTCCATGTCGCCGCCGGCGCTGAAATATCCGACGCCGCCGCCGTAGACGCCGCGCTTTTCCGGCTCCAGTTCGTCAATGATTTCCATTGCCCGCACCTTTGGCGCGCCGCTTACGGTGCCCGCAGGCAGCCCGGCCAGCAGCGCCGACAGGGCGTCGTGGTCGTCGGACAGTTCGCCGACGACATTGGACACGATATGCATGACGTGGCTGTAGCGTTCGATGATGAACTGTTCGGTCGGACGCACGGTGCCGATCTTGCTGACGCGCCCGGTGTCGTTGCGCCCCAGATCAAGCAGCATCAGATGTTCGGCGCATTCCTTTTCATCCGACAGCAGGTCTTCCTCGAACGCGCGGTCTTCCTCGGGGGTCGCGCCACGGGGCCGGGTGCCCGCGATCGGGCGAATGGTCACATCGCCGCCGAACACCCGCACCAGGATCTCGGGGCTGGCGCCGATCACCTGAAAACCGCCGAAGTTGAAGAAGAACATGAAGGGCGACGGGTTGGTGCGCCGCAGCGAGCGGTACAGCGCGAAGGGCGGCAGCGTGAAGGGCTGCGACCAGCGCTGGCTGGGCACCACCTGAAAGATGTCGCCGGCGCGGATGTAATCCTTGGCGGTCTCGACCGCGGCAAGGTAATCGGCGTGGGCGAAATTCGAGACCGGGTCGGGGATCGCGGCCTGTTCGCCCAGGTCGCGGCTGGTTTCCGCCGTGCCGCGTTCCAGATCGCGCACCGCGTCCATCACCCGTTCGGCGGCCTGCGCATAGGCGGCGCGCGCCGACAACCCCGACGAGACCCAGGCGGGCGACACCACCGTGACCTCGCCCTTGACGCCGTCCAGCACCGCGACCACCGAGGGGCGCAGCAGCACCGCGTCGGGCAGGCCCAGCGGGTCGGGGTTCACATTCGGCAGATGTTCGACCAGGCGGATCATGTCATAGCCCAGGTATCCGAACAGCCCGGCGCTGGCGGCGGGCAGGTCATCGGGCAGGTCGATCCTGGATTCGGCGATCACCGCCCGCAGCGTGTTCAGCGGATCGCCGTCGAGGGTCTGGAACGCGTCCGGATCGAACCGGGCCGAGCGGTTCAGCCGGGAAGACGTGCCGTTACAGTCCCAGACCAGATCGGGTTTCATGCCGACCATGGAATAGCGCCCGCGCACCTCGCCGCCGGTCACGGATTCCAGCACGAAACTGTCCTTGCGCGCTGCCGTCAGTTTCAGCATCAGCGAGACCGGCGTGTCGAGATCGGCCGCCAGGCGGGTGTAGACCACCTGGTTCTGCCCCGCATCGTAACCGGTGGCGAACGTGTCGAATGCAGGGGTCAGGGCCATGTCAGGTCACGGAAACTGGGTGTGTACGGCGTTGACCGCCGCCTGGTTGATCGAGATGCCCGCGCGCTTTACGACCGCCGAGGAATAGGCCTGCAGGATATCGGCCCCCAGCGACTGCGCCGTGGCTTCGGCCAGCTGGTCGGCCTGCGCCGCCAGATCGGCGTCGTCGGGGTCGGGCGGGGCGATCGAGTCAAGGCGCACCAGATAGGCCGCGGTCGCGCCCTCGATCACCCGGATATCGCCGGGCTGCATGTCGAACACGGTTTCCAGAAACGCCGGCGGCGTGTCGGCGATGAAACTGGTGCGGGTCACGTCGCTGGCCTCGGTCAGCGTCAGGCCAAGGCTTTCGGGGTCGGCCGTTTTCAGCGCCTCGGCCAGGGCGCGGGCCTGTTCGCCCAGTGCACGCACGGTCTGCGCGGTGCGCCAGCCGCTGTCCACGCGCGGCCTGGCGTCGGCGAAATCCTGCAGGCGGGGGGCGACAATCTCGTTGACGCGCAGCGCGAAAATTCCGCCGTCGTCCAGTTCGCTCACCTCGGGGAAATCGCCGGTTTCGGCGGCGGCCGCGGCGGCGCGGAACGCGTCATAGGCGGCGATGTCTTCGCCGGTGTCGCCCGACCAGCCGATCTGGCCCAGCTGCAATTCGGTCTCGTCCGCGAGTTCCTCCAGTGTGGCGCCACCGGCCAGCAGATCGTCGATGCCATCGACCTTGTCGGCAATGATCCTGCGGGCGCGATCCAGCGCGAATTCATCGACCAGTTCGGCGCGCGCGTCCTCGAACGTGGTCACCTGCGCGCCCAGAACCGCATTGATGCGAAACAGCGCGGCGCCAAGATCGGTGTCGACCGGGCCGACGATACCGGCCTCGTCGGTGCCGAACACCGCGTCGCCGGCGCGGCCCAGTTCCTCGCGGGTCACGTCGCCCAGGTCGATGTCGCCCAGGTCGAGGCCGCGTTCCGCCACCAGATCCTCAAAGCTGATCTCGCCGGAATCCAGCCGCGCCCTGGCCGTGGCAGCGCCGGCACCAAGGATCAGACGCTCGACCAGCCGGCGTTCGGGTTTCTGAAACTCGTCGATACGCTCGTCGTAAAGCGCGCGCAGCGCGGTCTCGTCGATTTCGACCGTGTCCACGATCATGTCCGGGGTCAGCCAGACATAGGTGATGTCGCGGGTTTCAGGCAGCATGTAATCGGCTTCGTTTTCCTTGAAGAACGCCTGAAGGTCCGCGTCTGTCGGTTCCGCGATCGGGGTCTCCAGCGCGTCCGACCCCAGCGCAGTCCAGCCGAAATTGCGCCGTTCGCCCACGAAATCCACCAGCGTTTTCGTATAGATAGCCGGAGTGACGACGCCACCGGCAACCGCGCCCTGAACCATGGTGCGGGCAATCTCTGCGCGCAGTGTCTCTTCGAATTGCGCTTCGTTCAGGCCCGATTGCTGCAGCGCAAAGCGATAGGCCTCGCGGTCGAATTTGCCATCCAGCCCCTGAAACCCCTGAATCGTCAGGATCTGCGCGCGCAACTGTTCGTCCCCCGCCGACAGGCCCAGTTCGGCGGCCTCGTTTTCGATGGCGACGGTCGAGACAAGCTGTTGCAGAACGGCGCGGTCGATGCCGAATGACTGCGCCTGTGCCAGGGTCAGGTTGGTGCCGATCTGCGCCGAATAGGCGTTGATCTGGTTCTGCAATTCGCGCGCGTAGCGCTGCACGCCGATTTCGCGGTCGCCGACCTTGCCGATGGCATCGATCCTGCCGCCGAAATTGGTCACGCTGAAACCGGCGAGCCCGATGATCAGCAGCACCAGAATGACCCAGACGACGGCCCTTGATCCGGAGTGCTTCTTGCTGCGTGCCATGCCTGTCGTCCTGTCTCGGGTTCACTGTTGGCGATGTCTAGGCGGAACCGCCAGAGGGGGCAAGGTCAGGTCGTGATGTTTTGCAGCCGCTTTGCAAGCTGTGAAATGCCCGCGGCGTCGATATTGGCAAACGCGATGCGCAGGGCCCGCGTCCCGGCGGGATCGCCGGCGGGCGTGAACATCGCGCCGGGCAGGGCAAGCACGCCCTGCGTCGTCAGCAGGTGGCGCGCGAAATCATGCGAGGCCATGTCATGCGGATAGTCGGCATAGGCGAAATAGGCGCCGCAGCCTTTCAGGTGCCAGCCGTCCAGGTTGGCGATGGCGTCGGTGATCGCGGCGCGACGGGCCAGGGTCTCGTCACGTTCGCCTGCCAGCCATTGCGTCAGGTTGCGCAAACCCCAAAGCGCGGCCCGCTGGCCCAGTTGGCCAGCGCAGATCGTGGTGGAATCGAGGTATTTCTCGACTTCCTGCAACTGCCCGGCGGCGGCGACAATCGCGCCGACCCGGTGCCCGGTCAGCCGGTAGGCCTTTGAAAAACTGTACAGGTGGATCAGCGTGCCGGGCCAGTCGGGATCGGTGAACAGGTCATGCGGCGCGCCCGAAAGCCCGTGAAAATCGCGATAGGTCTCGTCGACGATCAGCGCGATGCCCTTGTCGCGCGCCAGATCGAACATCGCCCGCATCAGACCGGCGGGATATTCGACGCCGCCGGGGTTGTTCGGGGTCACCAGCACCAGCGCGCGGGTGCGATCTGTGATCAGCGCGGCGGCATGGTCGGGGTCGGGCAGCAGATCGGGCCCGGTCGGCAGCGGCACGGGGGTGATGCCGGTCATCGTCAGCAGCATCTGGTGGTTGAAATACCACGGCGTCGGCAGCATCACCTCGTCGCCGGCGCGCGCCAGCGTCGCAAGAGCGGCGGCAAAGGCCTGGTTGCAGCCGGCGGTGATGGCGACCTGATCGGCGGTGACGGTGCCGCCGTAGATCGCGGCGGTGCGCTGGCCAAGTTCGGCGCGCAGGTCCGGCAGGCCAAGGTCGGGGCCGTAAAGATGTGCCGATGTATCGCTCAGGATCGCCTCTGCCATGGCCTGACGCAGCGGTTCCGGCGGCGGCAGGGCCGGGGCGGCCTGGCTGACGTTGATCAGCGGCCTGTCCTTGTCGAAACGGGCCTCGCGCAGCCAACGGAACGCCTCCATCACGGCGGGCGGGTCGGTTGCGGCGATGTCGGGGTTCAGCGGCAGGGTCATGGTCGGGCTTCCCTCGGATGGGTTCGGCGTTCCAGCAGCACCAGCGCGATCACCGCCATGTCAATTGCGGTCAGGACCAGCAGCATGACGTCCGGGGCGCGGGTGAACAGGAACAACTGGTAGCAGACAAATCCGATCAGGACCGCCAGCGAGACATGATACGCCCCGCGAATGCGCAACAGCAGCGCCAGAACCACGCCAAGGTTCAGGACGCCGTGGCCCAGCAGATAGATCGAATAGAAATGCTCGGACTGGGTGGTCAGCGAATTGGCCCAGTCGACAAGAAACCGCGCCAGCGGGTCGTCGGGATCGTCGGCAATCTCGTTGCGGGTCAACATGTCGACCCAACGCTGCGCCGCGCCACCGGGGGCCAGTATCAGACCCAATGCGCCCAGAAGCTGGGCCAGACCAAGGCTGCCTTTTGCCAGCAGGCTGAGGCGGTAGAACCACTCGATGCGGGCGGAACTGGCGGGTGGAGCCTGATCGGGCCTGCTCAATCCTTGCCCCGGTAGGGTTCGACATATTGCAGCGCCATATCCCAGGGAAAGAATATCCAGGTGTCCTGGCTGACGCCGGTGATGAACGTGTCCACCATCGGCTCTCCCATCGGTTTGGCATAGACGGTGGCGACATGCGCGTTCGGCATCACGCTGCGCACCGCCTCCAGCGTCTTGCCGGTGTCGACCAGATCGTCGACCACCAGAATGCCGGTGCCGTCGCCGACCACGGACACGTCGGGCATCTTGATGATCTTTGCCTCTGACTGGGTCTGATGATCATAGGATTTGACGCTGATCGTGTCGACGGTGCGGATATCAAGCTCGCGCGCGACGATCATCGCCGGGGCCATGCCGCCGCGGGTGATCGCAACCACGGCCTTCCAGGCGCCATTGTCCGGCCCGCGCCCGTCCAGCCGCCAGGCCAGCGCGCGCGCATCGCGGTGAATCTGATCCCAACTGACGTGAAAACCTTTCTCGTGCGGCAGACGGTCGGTCATGTGCACTTCCTTCCTGGGGTGACGTTAACCGGGTTCATATCGCGTGTCCGCGTGTAACTGAAGAGGGTGATTGGCCGGCCGCGGGGCAGGGCGGCGCGGCTGCGTTTCAGGTCGATTGCGGGCATGCCGACAGCGATTGCCCTTCGCGGTAATGACACGCGAAAGTCGAACCGTTGCCGCCTGAGACCACCGGACCGGCACCGCGACAGTCAGGTTTTCGAGATATCCGGCGCATCGACCGCCTTCATGCCGACGATATGATAGCCCGCATCGACATGATGTGTCTCTCCGGTCACACCGCTGCCAAGATCCGACAGCAGGTACAGCGCCGAGCCTCCGACATCGTCGATACTGACGTTGCGGCGCAGCGGCGAGTTATACTCGTTCCACTTCATGATATAGCGGAAATCGCCGATGCCCGAGGCGGCCAGCGTCTTGATCGGGCCGGCGGAAATCGCGTTGCAGCGGATGCCGTCCTTGCCCAGATCCTCTGCGATGTAACGCACCGAAGCCTCCAGCGCGGCCTTGGCGACGCCCATCACATTGTAATGCGGCATCACCCGTTCGGCGCCGTAATAGGTAAGCGTCAGAAGCGATCCGCCATCGGGCATCATCGCCGCGGCGCGCTGGCAGACGGCGGTGAAGGAATAGACGGAGATATCCATCGTCATCGCGAAATTTTCCGACGAGGTATCGACATAGCGCCCGCGAAGTTCGTTTTTGTCTGAAAAACCAATGCAGTGCACGACAAAGTCCAGCTTGCCCCACTTGGCTTTCAGCGTGTCGAACAGCGCGTCCAGACTTGCCGCGTTGCCAACGTCGCATTCGACCACCAGATCCGAGCCCAGCTGTGCCGCCAGCGGATCGACCCGCTTCTTCAGCGCCTCGCCCTGGTAGGAAAACGCCAGCTCCGCACCGGCCCCGGCCAGCGCGCGGGCAATGCCCCAGGCGATGGATTTGTCATTGGCGAGCCCCATGATCAACCCGCGTTTTCCTGCCATCAAATCCGTTGCCATGTTCTGTCCCCTAAGGCCTGTTGGGCCGGTTTAGGCTATTCATTTGGGTGCTTCAAGGGCGGCAAATGCCTGACTGCCGCCGCACCGGATATCACGTCGGGCACCACATTGGTTCCGCGCTGCCGGTTGCGCGGGGTTGTCTCTGCGGGAAATCGGCATTACGCCTGTCAGCGGTGTTACACTCAAGGCATCGCAATGACAGATCGAAACGGCATTTTCGCGGGCGACGATCCGTTCGCGCTGACGCGTGCGTGGCTGGACCAGGCCCGCGAATCCGAGCCGTCAGACGCTGATGCCATGGCGCTGGCATCGGTCGATCCGGACGGAATGCCGAATGTGCGAATGGTACTTTTGCGCGGGCTCGAGGCGGACGCTTTCGTGTTTTTCACAAATTACGAAAGTGCCAAGGGACAAGAGCTGATTGCTTCATCGAAGGCGGCATTTGTGATACACTGGAAATCGCTGCGTCGGCAGGTGCGTGTACGCGGACTGGTCGAAAAGGAAGATGGCGCGGTGGCGGATGCCTATTATGCCTCGCGCCCGTTGGGCAGCCGTATCGGCGCCTGGGCTTCGGATCAGTCGCGACCGCTGTCGTCGCGCGCGGCATTGGTTGCGGCGGCGGCCAGGGCGGGCGTGTCACATGGTGTCAAACCGGCCCGGCCACCGCATTGGGGGGGATTTCGCATCAGACCGCTGGAGTTCGAGTTTTGGGCAGATGGTGAATTTCGTCTGCATGATCGCTTTCGCTGGCGGCGAAAAAACGTTAACGCTTCATGGGATATACAGCGCCTGAATCCGTGAAGTGCAGGAATGGTGGCACACGGGGTGCCATTTGGCGGTTGGTTTTTTGCTTGGCAAGTTCGGTTTGGTCTGTGACAAGATGAGAGAAAAAAGTATCGCGATGCTGCGAAATAACGGGGATGCAATGACAGACGCCGACAACATCCTGGAGCCCGTAGAAGGCCAGGTGAAGTGGTTCGATCCAACCAAGGGATTTGGCTTTGTCGTGCCGGATGCTGGCGGCGCCGATATTCTGCTTCATGCAAATGTGCTGCGAAACTTCGGTCAAAGCTCTGTCGCGGACGGGTCGCGCATCGAACTGACCATCCAGCACACCCAGCGCGGCGTGCAGGCGGTCGAGGTTCTGGCGATCGAACCGCCGGAGGATGACGGGACCACCGCGTTGACCGACATCCCGATGCAGATCGGCGACACGCCGCTGGAAGACCTGCCGTTCGAGCCGGGCCGGGTGAAATGGTTCGACAAGGGCAAGGGGTTCGGTTTTGCCAATGTGTTCGGCCGGCCCGAGGACGTGTTCGTTCACATCGAGGTGCTGCGCCGGTCCGGTCTTGCGGATCTGCAGCCGGGCGAGGCGGTGGCGCTGCGGGTGATCGAGGGCGCGCGCGGCCGGATGGCGGCGCATGTCGCGGCCTGGGACGCGGTGCTGAGGAGCAAGGATTGAAACTATTCGCGGCGGCTGTCGTTGTCTGGGCCGCATCGGTCGCGGCGGCATGGGCGGCCTGCGAGGAGACCCGCGTCGACCTGCGCGGCGACTGGGGCACGGCGCGCTTTACCGTCGAACTTGCCGACAGTCCGGACGAGCGCGCGCTGGGCCTGATGAACCGGCCAAAGATGGCGGCCAGCGCGGGCATGCTGTTCCTGTATGAATTTCCCCAGCGCGTCGCGTTCTGGATGGAAAACACGCTGATCCCGCTGGACATGATCTTTATGGGCCCCGATGGCGTGGTGCGCCATATCCATGAAAACGCAGTGCCGCTGGACCGCAGCCTGATCCCGGGCGGCGACGGAATTCTGGCGGTTCTGGAAATCAACGGCGGCATGTCATCGCTGCTGGGCATCACCGTCGGCTCGCAGCTGCGCCACCCGATGCTTGATCAGGCGATTGCCGCCTGGCCCTGCGATACGGAGTGAGCGCCGATAGGGGCTTTCCAATCGCGGGCAAGCTTTGTAAGAGGCAGGCGTCGGGGCGTAGCGCAGTCTGGTAGCGCATCTGTTTTGGGAACAGAGGGTCGGGAGTTCGAATCTCTCCGCCCCGACCATTTTTTCCAGTCACGGTCTGATCCGGATGAGGCGCTGACGCGCCGCTTCATGCTCCCCGTTGCTGCCGCTGGCAGCAACGGGGCCCCGCCGCACCGGGCCGCCGGTCGCGCAAAGCGGCGGCGACGGCCGGCAGGCTCAGGCCTTGTGATGCACCTCTGCCAGTCCGTAGACCGGGGTCGGGATGCCTTCCATCCGCGCCTTCAGCTGGATCGCCAGGAACTGGCTGTAGTGGCGCGACTGGTGCAGGTTGCCGCCGTGGAACCACAGGGCGTCCTGCCGGGTCGGTTTCCACATGTTGCGCAATTCGCCTTCCCACGGGCCGGGGTCTTTCGGGGTGTCGCTGCCCAGGCCCCAGCATTTGCCGACCTTGTCGGCGACCTCCTGGCTGATCAGTCTTGCCGCCCAGCCGTTCATCGAGGAATAGCCGGTGGCAAAGACGATCACGTCGGCGTCGAGCTCCTGCCCGGAGTCGAGCCTGACCCCGGTCGGCGTGACCTCTGTCACCTGGCCATGCGCCAGTTTGATTTCGCCGTCGCAGACCAGTTCCGACGCGCCGACGTCGATGTAATAGCCCGACCCGCGGCGCAGGTATTTCATGAACAGCCCGGTGTCGTCGGGTCCGAAATCGTTCCGGAACCCGGCCTTTTCCAGCCTTTCGTAGAATTTCGCGTCCCGCTTGCGCATCTCGTCGCAGCCGGCCTTCTGAATGGCGGGCAGCACCTTGTAGGGCAGCGAGGCGAAGATCAGGTCGGCGGTGTCGGTGGTGACGCCATTGGCGACCGCGTCCTCTGAATAGAGCCCGCCGAGGGCCACATCCATCAGCGTCTCGGATTTGACGATATGGGTCGACGAACGCTGGATCATGGTGACATCGACGCCGGCCTCCCACATCGCGGCGCAGATATCGTGGGACGAGTTGTTGGAGCCGACCACGACTGCCTTCTTGCCGGAATAGGCATCGGGGCCTGGATGTCTGGAACTGTGGTGCAGATCGCCGGTGAAACTGTCCATGCCCGGCAGATCGGGCATGTTCGGCACCGCCGACATGCCGGTGGCCAGGACCAGCTGCTTGGGCTTCAGCACCACCTCTTCGCCATCGCGATCGACGGTGACGGTCCATTCCCCGCTGGCCTCGTCGTATTTCGCCGACTTGCAGGTGCTGCGGGTCCAGTAGTTCAGCTCCATGATCTTGGTGTAGCTTTCCAGCCAGTCGCCAAGCTTGTCTTTCGGGCTGAACACCGGCCAGTGATCGGGGAACGGCAGATAGGGCAGATGGTCGTACCAGACCGGATCGTGCAGGCACAGCGATTTGTAGCGGTTGCGCCAGCTGTCGCCGGGGCGGTCGTTCTTTTCGATGATGATCGTCGGCACGCCGCGCCGGCGCAGACGCGCCCCCAGGCCGATGCCGCCCTGGCCGCCGCCGATGATCACGACATAGGGCTGGGTCTTGTAGCCAAGCTCCGCCGCCTCTTTTTCGCGCTTTTCCTTCCAGGTCATGCGGTTCCTGCTGGCGCCATGTTCGGCGCCGGGTTCGCGCGTGCGCCCGCGCGCCTCTTCATAACCGACGATATCCTGCGCCGTGGTCAGCAGCGTCCAGCAGCCCTGATCGTTCAGGCGGATATGGCCGCGCCCGTGCACGGCGTCGGTCTTGAAGGTCAGCCAGGCCTCTGTGACGCCATCGGCCTCGGTCGGTTCGCCGTCGATCTGCCAGTCCCGGGGGTGGACATGGGGCAGGGTGGCGGCGGCCATCTCGGCGACCGCGTCGCGCCCTTCCATTGTCTTGATGTTCCAGGTGAAGGCCACCAGATCGCGCCAGTAACAGTCTTCGGCGAACAGCGCCTTCAGGGTTTCGGTGTCGGCGCTGTCCAGCGCTTCGCTGAAACGGGTCAGAAAGGTGTCTATCTTGCCAAGCGGGGAAGCGGCGTCCATTGAATGTCCTCCATCAAATCGGGCTTTGTCAGGGTGCAATCATTGGCGCTGATGCTATCGCATTCAAGGATGAAATCCACATCGACCATGGTCCCGCTCACCCACAACATCTAGATTTCGGAGGTGGGGTATTCACAACCGGTCGTGGTCACGGGACAGTGCCGCAGAATCACACCGGCAAAAAATCGGTGATTCGCGGCGGAAGTTCTGGTTCGTGATATTCCTGCCACGACGGCGAATGTCGCGCCCGCGCCGGCCATCGCACCAAAGCGGCGCGACCCGCAGTTGAAGCTTGAATTCAGTTTGATCGGGTAAGGTGCTGCGCGGACACTGAAAATCAATTTCTGTCCCCATTCGCCCTGTGGATAACTTTGGCGGCTGTCACAAAAGTGAATCATTTCGTTAACGGCGTGATGCAAATTCAACCGCGCAGGTCAATTCGAAATAGCGGTCCAAAACTGTAAAAAATTCGTTGACCGCTCATCCTCGCTACGTCAATTAGTATAGGCCGACGCGGATACCACTAGATATGGTGGCATCGCAGAGAGCAAGGGAGAGACACCAGCATCCGGCTTTGAGGGGCGCATCCTTCGGGCGACAGGCGGGGCATTCGCACCGCGTGCATGGCTGACTCTTGCGTGCACTCGACGTTTCGGCGGGGAAGGTTCGGGCCACTTGCCATCAGACGCAGGCATCCGGGCCAAAGAGAAAACAAGAAGAATGGGGCACCCAGAACAATGAAGATCGCTCGCAAGTTTACCAAGGCCGGTCAGGACGCGTACGCAGAGCTGGAATTTACCACCACCACATCGGAAATCAGAAATCCCGACGGGACGGTCGTATTCAAACTTGACGAGGTCGAGGTTCCCGCAAGCTGGAGCCAGGTGGCAAGCGATGTCATTGCACAGAAATATTTCCGCAAGGCGGGCGTTCCGGCGCGGCTGAAGAAGCAGCGCGAAAAGGATGTGCCCGAATTCCTGTGGCGTTCGGTGCCCGACGAGGCCGCGCTGGGCAAGCTGCCCAAGGCAGAGCGGGTCGGCGGAGAATCCAGCGCCAAGCAGGTGTTCGACCGTCTGGCCGGCGCCTGGGCCTATTGGGGCTGGAAGGGCGGCTATTTCACCAAGGAATCCGACGCCCGCACCTATTTCGACGAGATGCGCTACATGCTGGCAACCCAGCGCGCCGCGCCGAATTCGCCACAGTGGTTCAACACCGGCCTGCACTGGGCCTATGGCATCGACGGCCCGGCGCAGGGGCATTTCTATGTCGACTACAAGACCGGCAAGCTGACCAAATCGAAATCCAGCTATGAACACCCGCAGCCGCACGCCTGTTTCATTCAGGGCTGCAGCGACGATCTGGTGAACGAGGGCGGCATCATGGATTTGTGGGTGCGCGAGGCGCGCCTGTTCAAATACGGCTCTGGCACGGGCACCAATTTCAGCGCGCTGCGCGGCGAGGGTGAATCCCTGTCGGGTGGCGGCAAGTCGTCCGGCCTGATGGGCTTTCTCAAGATCGGCGACCGGGCGGCCGGCGCGATCAAATCGGGCGGGACAACCCGTCGGGCAGCCAAGATGGTGATCTGCGACGCCGATCACCCCGATATCGAGGAATTCATCAACTGGAAGGTCAAGGAAGAACAGAAGGTCGCCTCGCTGGTGGCCGGGTCCAAGGCGCATGAGGCGCGGCTGAACGAGATCTTCGCCGCTATCGCCCAATGGGACGGCGATCTGGCCGATGCGACCGATCCGGCCAAGAACCCGACGCTGAAATCTGCGGTGCGGGCGGCGAAAAAAGCCGCGATCCCAGAGACTTACGTGAAACGGGTTCTGGATTATGCACGCCAGGGCTATACCAGCATCGAATTTCCGACCTATGACACCGACTGGGATTCAGAGGCCTACAACAGCGTCTCGGGCCAGAATTCCAACAATTCTGTCCGTGTCACCGACGCCTTCCTGAAGGCGGTCGCAGAGGATGGCGACTGGGAACTGATCCGTCGCACCGACGGCAAGGTGTCCAAGACCATCAAGGCGCGCGACCTGTGGCAGGACATCGGCCATGCCGCATGGTCCTGCGCCGATCCGGGCATCCAGTATCACGACACGGTCAACGCCTGGCACACCTGCCCCGAAGACGGCGAGATCCGCGGCTCGAACCCGTGTTCGGAATACATGTTCCTTGACGACACCGCATGCAACCTGGCCTCGATGAACCTGCTGACCTTCTACCAGGACGGCAAGTTCCAGGCCGAGGACTACATCCACGCCACCCGGCTTTGGACGCTGACGCTGGAAATCAGCGTGATGATGGCGCAGTTCCCGTCCAGGGAAATCGCGCAGCTGTCCTATGATTTCCGCACGCTGGGTCTGGGATACGCCAATATCGGCGGTTTGCTGATGAACATGGGCTATTCCTATGACAGCCCCGAGGGGCGCGCCACCTGTGGTGCCCTGACCGCGATAATGACCGGCGTCGCCTATGCCACCAGCGCCGAAATCGCCAGCGAACTGGGCGCTTTCCCCAGCCATGCCCGCAACGCCGCGCACATGCTGCGGGTGATGCGCAATCATCGCAACGCGGCCTACGGCAATGTCGATGGCTACGAAGGGCTGGAGGTAAAGCCGGTTCCGCTGGACCACGCCAACTGCCCCGATCAGACGCTGATCGCGCTGGCGACCTCGGCCTGGGACGAGGCGCTGAGCCTTGGCGAAAAGCACGGCTATCGTAACGCGCAATCCACCGTCATCGCGCCCACTGGCACGATCGGTCTGGTGATGGATTGCGACACAACCGGAATCGAGCCGGACTTTGCCCTGGTGAAGTTCAAGAAGCTCGCGGGCGGCGGGTACTTCAAGATCATCAACCGCTCGGTGCCGGCGGCGCTGGAGACACTTGGATATTCCTCCTCCCAGATTGAAGAGATCGTCTCTCACGCCGTCGGCCACGGAACCATGGGCAATGCGCCCGGCATCAACCACACCTCGCTGATCGGGCACGGCTTTGGCCCGCGCGAACTGGAAAAGATCGAGGCCGCGCTGCCAAGCGCCTTCGACATCCGCTTTGTGATGAACCAGTGGAACCTGGGCGAGGAATTCTGCACCGGCACGCTGGGCATTCCGGTTGCCAAGCTGAACGATCCCTCGTTCGACCTGCTGCGCCACCTTGGTTTCAGCCGGGCCGACATCGACGCCGCCAACGACCACGTCTGCGGGACCATGACGCTGGAAGGCGCGCCGCACCTGGACGAAAAGCATTATGCGATCTTTGACTGCGCTAATCCCTGCGGCAAGAAAGGCAAGCGTTTCCTTAGCGTTAACAGCCATATCGACATGATGGCGGCGGCCCAGTCGTTCATTTCGGGTGCGATCAGCAAGACCATCAACATGCCCAATGACGCGACGATCGAGGATTGCCAGAAAGCCTACGAGCGGTCCTGGGCAATGGGCGTGAAGGCGAACGCGCTGTATCGCGACGGCTCCAAGCTGAGCCAGCCGCTGGCCAGCGCGCTGGTCGAGGATGACGACGAGGCCGCCGAGACGCTGGAATCCGGCAACCCGATGGAAAAGGCCGCCGTGCTGGCCGAAAAGATCATCGAAAAGGTCTACATCAAGGAGATCATCAGGTCGCACCGCGAAAAGCTGCCCGAACGGCGTCGGGGCTACACGCAGAAGGCCATCGTCGGCGGCCACAAGGTGTATCTGCGCACCGGCGAATACAAGGACGGCCAGCTGGGCGAGATCTTCATCGACATGCACAAGGAAGGTGCGGGTTTCCGGGCGATGATGAACAATTTCGCCATCGCTGTATCGGTCGGCCTGCAATACGGCGTGCCGCTGGAGGAATATGTCGAGGCCTTCACCTTTACCCGCTTCGAACCGGCGGGCATGGTCCAGGGCAACGAGACGATCAAGAACGCGACCTCGATCCTCGACTATATCTTCCGCGAGCTTGCCGTCAGCTATCTTGACCGCACCGATCTGGCACATGTGCAGCCCGAGGGTGTCAGCTTTGACGAGTTGGGCCGGGGCGAGGAAGAGGGCAAGCGCAACTTCACCAATATCCCCGAAAGCTCTGGCGCCAGCCCGATCGAGGTGCTGCGCCAGGTCGCCAGCGCCGGCTACACCCGCAAACGCGTGCCCCACGAACTGATCGTGGTGCAGGGCGGCAATGCCGGGGCGGTGGCGCTGAACGGTGCCGCAGACCCGATGTCAACCCTGCAGACGCTGGTGCCAGAGGTGTCGGATGTGGCGGTGGCCGCATCGACCACGGCGCTGGGCAGCGGCACGGTGCAGCTTGACGCGCGGGTCAAGGCCAAGATGCAGGGCTACGAGGGCGACCCCTGTGGCGATTGCGGCAACTACACGCTGGTGCGCAACGGCACCTGCATGAAGTGCAACACCTGCGGCGGGACGTCGGGGTGTAGCTGAGGCAAATCCTTCTCGAAGGATTGGCGCGAAACAGGATGGGGGCGGACGCGGAGTTCTTGTCCATCCTTCTACCGGGCGGGACCGGCGAAACATGTTTCGCGACATCCCGCTCAACGTGAAATCGCTGATTTCACACATGACGTGGGGCGGGTGCGCTCGCCCCTGACGCGGAACAGGCCGCAGGCAGAAACCGGGCGGTACAACAGAATGAGCCTGTTAAGCGAGACTGGGGCCCCTTCGGGGGCCCCGATTTCTGTGGCCGGTTGTGCGGCGCGGTCCGCACTCGCCTGACGCGACGGAACCCGCATCGCCACTTTGCAGACAATCCGCATCGTCCTAGGATTCAACCCATGTGGTCTTTGGCGGCGATACGGCCGGGCTATAGCCGGGCCGAGTATGTTTCAGATGCGGTGGTGCATGTGCTGGGCGTCATTGCCGTGCTGGTGGCGGTGCCGATCCTGATCACGCTGGCAACCTACTGGCGCGAAGATCCGGGCGCCATCGTCGGCATCGTGATCTACGGGCTGGGGCTGGCGGCCATGATCACCTGCTCGGCGCTATACAACATCAACCGGCGCAGGCGCTGGCATTCGGTGCTGCAACGGCTGGACCATTCCGCGATTTATATCAAGATTGCAGGGACTTACACCGGCTTCACGCTGATGGCCGGCACCCCGGCCAGCTATCTTCTGGCCGGTATCTGGGGGGCGGCAATCGCGGGCACCGGGTTGAAACTGTTCGATCCCACCCGCTTTCGCGCGCTGGCGATCGCGCTTTACCTTGGCATGGGCTGGGCCGGAGTGATCGCCGGCTGGGCGATATTTTCACAGATGTCGCCGCCGGTGCTGTCGCTGGTGCTGGCCGGCGGGCTGATCTACACGGCGGGCGTCGTGTTCTACCTGTGCGACCGGCTGATGTTTCACAACACGATCTGGCACGTGTTCGTGCTGGTGGCGTCGATGGCGTTCTTTACCGCTGTCACCTGGCAGATGATCGAAACAGCACCGCAATTCGCCGCGCTTTAGGCGGTTCCGCGCGACAATGCGGCGACCCCGGTGCGCGCGACTTCCTGCAGGCCCAGCGGGCGCATCAGTTCGGCGAAGGCGTCGATCTTTTCCGACGTGCCGGTCATCTCGAAGACGAAACTGGACAGCGTTGAATCCACCACATTGGCGCGGAAGATTTCCGCCAGCCGCAGCGCCTCGATCCGGTCATTGCCTTCACCGGCGACCTTGAAAAGCGCCAGTTCGCGCTCGACCGACGGCCCCTCGACCGTCAGGTCATGGACCTCGTGCACCGGCACGATCCGGCCCAGCTGTGCCTTGATCTGCTCGATCACGCTTGGCGTGCCGATGGTCACGACCGTGATCCGGCTAAGGTGCCCGCGGTGATCGGTCTCGGCGACGGTCAGGCTTTCGATGTTGTAGCCGCGCCCGGAAAACAGCCCGATCACGCGGGCCAGCACCCCGGCCTCGTTGGCCACGACCACGGCCAGCGTGTGCCGTTCCAGCCCCTCGGAATGCGGGTCGCGCAGGTCATAGGCGGAATGTTTCGAGGTGCCTTTTTTGATTTTTAGCGGAGCCATTTGCCCTCACTCACTTTCATTCTGGTTCAGAAATGTTTTTCGGTCCGGTTCGCGGCATTGGTTCAGGCCCCCGGCACAGGGCCGGGCGGCCCTTTGCGCGCCTCACACCATCACCGCGCCCTTGGTTCCGATCGCGCCCTTGGTCGACGCCTCGCCCAGCAGCATCTTGTTGTGCGGTTCGCCCGACGGGATCATCGGGAAACAGTTCTCGTGTTTCTCGACCACGCAGTCGAAGATCACCGGCCCGTCATAGGCCAGCATTTCCATGATCGCGTCGTCCAGGTCGTCCGGATCGCTGCACAGGATGCCCTTGGCGCCGAACGCCTCTGCCAGCTTGACGAAATCGGGCAGCGCCTCGGACCAGGATTGCGAATAGCGCTCGCCATGCAGCAGTTCCTGCCACTGGCGCACCATGCCCAGGCGTTCGTTGTTCAGGATGAACTGCTTGACCGGCAGGTTGTACTGCACGGCGGTGCCCATTTCCTGCATGTTCATCAGCCAGCTTGCCTCGCCCGCGACATTGATCACCAGCGCGCCGGGATGCGCGACCTGCACGCCGATCGAGGCCGGAAAACCATAGCCCATGGTGCCCAGGCCGCCGGATGTCATCCAGCGATGCGGTTCGTTGAAGCCCAGGTATTGCGCCGCCCACATCTGGTGCTGGCCGACCTCGGTGCAGATATAGCGGTCGTGATCCTTGGTCAGCGCCTCCAGCCGGGTCAGGGCATGTTGCGGCTTGATCGTCTTGGTCGCCTGGGTGAAGGCCAGGCAGTTGATCGAGCGCCATTCGCGGATTTTGGCCCACCAGACCTCGACCGCGTCTTTCCGGGTCTTCGAGCCGCGCGACTTCCACAGTGCCAGCGCGTCGCCCAGCACCGAATCGACATCGCCGATGATCGGCACGTCGACATGGATCACCTTGTTGACAGAGCTTGGGTCGATGTCGATATGCACCTTCCGCGAGCCCGGCGAGAACGCGTCCAGCCTTCCGGTGATCCGGTCGTCGAACCGCGCCCCGATGTTGATCATCAGATCGCAGTCATGCATCGCCAGATTGGCCTCGTACAGGCCGTGCATGCCCAGCATCCCGACCCAGTTCCTGCCATTGGCCGGGTAGGCGCCCAGACCCATCAGGGTCGAGGTGATCGGGAAATTGGTGCCATCCACCAGTTCGCGCAGTTTCTGGCTGGCCGCGACGCCGGAATTGATCACGCCGCCGCCGGAATAGATGATCGGGCGTTCGGCGGATTCGATCAGCGCCACCAGTTCCTCTATCCGGTCCGCATCGCCCCTGGTTTTCGGCGCGTAATGCGACGTGCGGGCATTTTCCGGCGCGGTATAGGCGGCAGAGGCGAACTGCACGTCCTTGGGGATGTCGACCAGCACCGGCCCGGGCCGCCCGTGGGTGGCGACGTGAAACGCCTGATGGATCACGTTCGACAGGTCGGCGGTGTCGCGCACCAGCCAGTTGTGCTTGGTGCAGGGGCGGGTGATGCCGACCGTGTCGGCCTCCTGGAAGGCGTCATTGCCGATCATGAAGGTCGGAACCTGCCCGGTCAGAACCACGATCGGAATCGAATCCATCAGCGCGTCGGTCAACCCGGTCACGGCGTTGGTGGCGCCGGGCCCCGACGTCACCAGAACCACGCCGGGTTTGCCGGTCGAGCGCGCATAGCCTTCGGCGGCATGGACCGCGCCCTGTTCGTGGCGCACCAGGTAGTGGCGAATGTCGTTCTGCAGGAAAATCTCGTCATAGATCGGAAGCACGGCACCGCCGGGATAGCCGAATACCGTGTCCACACCCTGATCCTTCAGGGCCTGGACGATCATTTTCGCTCCGGTCATCTGACGTGTCATCTGTTTTGCTTTCCTTAACTGACGTCGTGTTCATTTCGCATAAAAAAGCCCCCGAGGGTCATTCGGGGGCGCATGGGATCCTTTGGGGGAAACCCGGTGTTACCGGCCCATGCGCCTGTCTCCTACCACTACAAGAATGAGGTTCATGTTCCTCGGGCTCCCTTACATGCGCGGGACTTTATGAGCCGTTCCAGGGGGCGTCAAGCGGCGCGGGCGGAGAAAATGTCGCGCATGGGCTGTTTTTTGGAATTTTGTTTCAGGCATTTCGGGGCGCGGCCCGGGTGCGATTGGCGGCGACTCCCCGGCTTTGCTATGGCTTTCGCAAGATGCCGAAACCTGCGGCGCGGGTCGGCCTTTCGACCAGATAATAGGTCAGGGCGGCCAGTATGATGGAGGCGATCAGCGTCAGCAGAAAGTCGATCCCGTCCGAATATGTGACGCGGGCATAGACCGCGATCGGGTAATGCCAAAGGTAGATGCCGAACGACCAGACCCCAAGCAATCGCATGACGGGGGCCCGCAGAACCGCCCCGATCGGCCCGACGCCCGACACCACCGAGGCGATCACGCCGGCCGACGCCAGTTCGGTGATCGTGATCCAGTATGACAGCGCAGCGGCGGTCGCGAACCTTGCATGCGTGAAGGCCAGCAACCCGACGATGATCGAGGCGGCGAACAGCACAGGCGCGGCGCGCACCCGTTCCAGCGGCAAGGTGGCCAGGATCATGCCCAGGAACAGCCCCGAGGAATGCGACAGCGGATGATAGAACCCGCTTTGCCAGTTTTCGGCGTTCGCAAAACCAATCCGGGTCACCGTCATTGCGATGAAAAGCCCCGCGGCGATGGCCCGGAACGTCCAAAGCGACGGCGCAACCAGCACCAGAAGCGCAAGCACCGCATAGAATTGCATCTCGGCGCCAAGGGTCCAGGCGTGAACCATGACGCTGATCGTTCCGTATTTGGCCACCCAGATATTGCCAAAGAACAACGCGCCCGGAAGCACCTCGCTCCAGACCGACCGGTCGAATGCGATCAGGACGGCGGCGACGGCTGCGCTGACGAACAACAGCAGAGGCCATAGCCGGCGCAGTCGCCGGGCCAGAAATTCCACGCAGCTGTAGCGCCGCGAAAGCGCGATCGAAGCGGTCAGATAGCCGCTTAGAACAAAGAACACGTCGACCCCCAGAAAACCGCCCGGCAGGCCCGGAAGCCGCGTGTGGAAGGCCACGACTGCAACGGCGGCGATGGTGCGCAGGCCGTCGAGTTCGGGGATATAGCGGATCGTCATGCCCGGTCAGGACAGGCGACGCGGCGCGCGGCCTTGTCGGGCAGGCAACTGCGACACGGCAGCATCTTGGCGTCGGGCATTCCGGTTGATCCTATGGTCCGCCTGCGGGCCTATCCCCGGATCGGGCGGGAATCCGGCAGGCTGATCCGCGCCACCTGTTCGGCAATCGGATCGGTCGACAGCGGATGTGTGGCGGCGGAATGATCGGATGCGTCGCCGATGTCCTGCCATTTTCCGTCCTTGAAGATCTCAAGGGCCGCGAAATTCGCCTTGTACCCCATCTTGGGGCTGCCCGGCACCCAATAGCCCAGATAGACATAGGGCAATCCGGCCTCGCGCGCGATCCGGATATGGTCGAGGATCACGTATGTGCCAAGGCTGTCGCGCTCGCGCGCGGGGTCGAAAAAGCTGTAGACCATGCTCAGCCCGTCATCCAGCACATCCGTCAGGCACACCGCCGCCAGTTCGCGTCCGCCCTCGGGCAGGGGGGCGGTATATTCGATCACCCGGCTGCGCACCGGGGTTTCCTCGATCATCGCGGCGAATTCGAAGATGTCCATGTCGGCCATGCCGCCATCGGCGTGGCGGCTGTCGAGATAGCTGCGAAACAGGGCATACTGATCCTCGGTCGCCCAGGGCGAGGTCGCGTCGCGCCGCAGATCCCGGTTGCGCCGGTCGGCGCGGCGCTGGCTTTTGGAGGCGGCGAAATCCGCCACCCGCACACGCGCCGACAAACAGGCCGAACATTCAGAGCAGGATGGCCGGTACAGCACGTTCTGCGAGCGCCGGAAGCCCTGTTTCGACAGGGTGTCGTTCAGTTTTTCCGCATAATCGCCCTGCAGCGCCGTGAACAGCTTACGTTCCATCCGCCCGGCAAGATACGGGCAGGGCTGCGGAGCCGTCACGTAAAACTGCGGCGCAATCGGTAGCGTGTGGCGCATGAATCCATAAGATAGTTGTTTGCATGGACGTTACCAACCTCTGGGCCGCAGGCCAAGCCCCCGATCGCTGACGAGGTGAATCAATGGCCCGCGGCACGATTCAGGGCAACAGTGCCCAGCACCAGATCGCTCAGCCCCTGCGCGCGGGCCGTGTTCAGCATCAGCAGGATCGAAATGATCTGCGGCATCACCATGGCGGTGGATACCGTGTAACCCAGCGTGTGCAGCGCGGCCAGAACCGGGTCCAGCCGCTCGCCGCGAAGCGTGCGAAACTCGATCGCCATCAGCCGCATGCCCGGCGTCGCCGACCGGCCGGCCAGCGTCAGCGTGCGATAGAAGAACCCGACCACCAGGTACAGAAAAGGCAGGAAAATCAGCGCGATGAACGCGGTCATCAGGATGATCAGAAGACAGATCGCAAGGATCAGAACCGTATCGACGACCCAGGCCAGCAGGCGCTTGGTCGCGACATCGGCGTAGAACTCCGGCTTGATCTGCGGATCGGGCAGCGCGGTTCGGGCATAGGTCATTGTGTGCCTCTGGATAAGACGGACACCGGCCCCCGGGGTGCGGGGGCCGGTTCCGGCCGGTCATTTACAGCGTAACAGGTTTGTCGCCGTCAATGGTGTCTTCGCTGGCATTGTCGCGGGCCGATCTGGCGCGGTCTGCCATGAAGTCGTCGAATTCCGCCTTGTCCTTGGCCTCGCGCAGGCGCTGAAGGAAGGCCTCGAACGCCTCTTGCTCTTCTTCCAGCCGGCGCAGCGTGTCTGCCTTGTAGCTGTCGAAGGCCGCGTTGCCGCTGGTCTTGAACCGGTGGCGGGTAGGTGTGTCATGGTGCGCGCGCCGCATGGCGCAGGATCCGTTGAACATACGTTTGCTCCATATCATGTAGGCCAGAAGGGCAAGGCCGATGGGCCAGAAAAAGATAAAGCCCAGGATCATGGCGCCGATCCAGGCGCCCTTGCCACGCTCGTCCAGCCAGGTTTCAGCTTGGCCGGGCCAGGTTGCGACGGTGCTCATTCAGGTACTCCCGTTGTGGTGTTGCGGGTTAATGTGAACGTCTTTCACATCACTACAGATGGGAATTGCACCCGCCGCGTCAAGACGGAATGTAAACATTTTTTACATTTTCTTTAAATATACATAAAAATCAGCATGTTGCGGTCTAAAACTCGGTCCGAAAAAGAACCGGATTCGTGACAGGGCCGAACCCGAATTGCCCGGTGATCCCGGCAGTCGGGGGCAATTCAAGCCGCGCGATGCTTGAATCACCGGGGTGCGGGACGACGGCGCCGATTGTGTAAATCGACCATGCCGGCTGCCCGCCGAAGGGCGCATGTCGTCGGGGTTCTCTGAAATACAGGATCACAGGTGAGCAGAATGATGGACGGAAACACTTAGCCATCTGGCAAACTTTTTATTGCGTCAGGCCGAAATGGATATTACTTAGAGACATGGCTAAGCATGATCCTGATCTCTCTCGCCTCTTCCACGCACTCGCGGACCCGACGAGGCGCTCGATCCTGACCCGCCTTGCCGATGGACCTTCCCCCGTGACAGGGCTGGCCAATCCGACCGGTCTGCGCCTGCCGACGGTCATGCGGCACCTGTCGGTTCTGGAGCAAGCGGGATTGATAGCCACATCGAAGGACGGGCGCGTCCGCACCTGTGAAATCGTGCCCGAGGCGCTGGTGCCGATGCAAACCTGGCTGGATGAGCAGCGGACGATCTGGGAATCCAGGCTCGATCGGCTGGACGATTATGTAATGAAACTGATGAAAGAGCGCGAGACATGACACCTGATCTGGATCCGGACACCGACCTGAGTTTTACCCGCACACTTGTTGCGCCGCGGCAGCTGATCTGGGAATGCTGGACAAGACCAGAGCATATCCCGCATTTCTTCATCCCGGCACCGCACAAGG
>JAJDOB010000298.1 GCA_022340385.1 Rhodobacter sp. | reverse complement strand
CGGCGCCATCACCATGCTGCTGACCGACCGCAACTTCGGCACGACCTTCTTCGATCCCGCCGGCGGCGGTGACCCGATCCTGTACCAGCACATCCTTTGGTTCTTCGGCCATCCCGAGGTTTACATCGTGATCGTGCCCGGATTCGGCATCATCAGCCACGTCGTTGCCACCTTCAGCCGCAAGCCGGTGTTCGGCTATCTGCCGATGGTCTGGGCGATGATCGGCATCGGCGCGCTGGGTTTCGTCGTCTGGGCGCACCACATGTACACCGTCGGCATGTCGCTGACCCAGCAATCCTATTTCATGCTGGCCACGATGGTAATCGCGGTGCCCACCGGCATCAAGATCTTCAGTTGGATCGCGACCATGTGGGGCGGTTCGGTCGAAATGAAGACGCCGATGCTCTGGGCTTTCGGGTTCATCTTCCTGTTCACCCTTGGCGGCGTGACCGGCATCGTGCTGAGCCAGGCCGGCATCGACCGGGCCTATCACGACACCTACTATGTCGTGGCGCATTTCCACTATGTGATGAGCCTTGGCGCGGTCTTCGGTATCTTTGCCGGCATCTACTACTGGATCGGCAAGATGAGCGGGCGTCAGTATCCCGAATGGGCCGGCAAGCTGCATTTCTGGATGATGTTCATCGGTTCGAACGTCACCTTCTTCCCGCAGCACTTCCTGGGCCGTCAGGGCATGCCGCGCCGCTACATCGACTACCCCGAGGCGTTCGCCTACTGGAACAAGATCTCGACATTGGGCGCGCTGCTGTCGTTTGCCTCGTTCGTGCTGTTCATCGGCATCGTGTTCTATACCCTGCGCTGGGGCAAGCGGGTGACGGAAAACAACTACTGGAACGAATACGCCGACACCCTGGAATGGACCCTGCCCTGCCCGCCGCCCGAACACACGTTCGAGCAGTTGCCAAAGCAGTCCGACTGGGACAAGGGCCACGCGCACTAAGGCGATCGTGACCACAGAACAAAGCAAAAGGCCCTGCGATCACGCAGGGCCTTCTGCTTTGCACCAACCGCTGTATCAGGCCCAGTCGTCGCCCAGATCCTGCGCCGCGCGGGTGATCCAGTGATCGCGCAGCCAGTCGCAGGGGCGCGACCAGCGCAGCCAGGAGCCGCGATACCCCTGCACCGCCTCGGGCATCTTCGGGCGGCCATGAAAGCACACCACGCGGGCATTGGCGGGCAGTTTCGGGCGTTCGACATAATTCAGCGGCGGCAGACGCAGGCAGTCATGCTTGAAACTGACCACCTGATCGCCCGGGATATAGGCAAATGCACCCTTCTCCTGCGCCAGCGTCGAGGTATAGCGCTGCTCTGAACCGCGCGCCTTTTCCACCTGCCCGGTCGGATCGGCGGCAAGCACCTCGTACAGCCAGGGATGCAGGCCCGGGTCATAGCGAAACACCGACCCGTGCCCGGTCTTGCGCCCGCGCCGCGCCTCGACCCAGTCGGCCCGCATCAGAACGCGGCCCGGATCCTGCACCAGCAGGTCGTCCAGCGCGCCGGTGATCACCACATCCAGATCGAAGCCCAGCAAGGGCCCCTGCAGATCCGGGATCAGCCCGGGGCGGAACAGCGACACCTTGCGCATCGCACCCTGCCGGTTGGCGACCGCAAGGGCCGCGTTCATCGGTTCGTGAAACGGTTCGACCGGCAGGGGCAGCACCTCGATATCGGGGTGAAACCCGGCCGCATCCTCGGTCATGCAGAAGAAGCGCACCTTCCCTGCCAGGTTGCGCCGCACCCCGGAATACAGCCGGTTGACATATTCCGGCCCGAATAGCGTGCCCCATTTGATGCAGATGACATTGGCCAAGCGTTCTTGCCCCCCTTGAACGCCCCAGCCTTAGCAACCCGTCGCGCCCAAGGCCAGTTGCCTTCAAGCGCCCGCCTGCCTAAGCTGGCCGGGCAACTGATCAGGAACGGAGGACATCATGGCCAGTGTCATCCCCCTCCGGGCCGCGACCGCCTGAATTGGCACGCCGGTCCGCACCGTATCGCCGCCCCTTCCGGGGGCGAAGGATAGACTTGTATCAGGACGCAAACCTTGACTGACCCAACCCTCGCCGACCTTGGCTGGTCGCAACATTTCGCAGATCAGACCGATCCGCGCGATACTCACCCCGCCCGCATCGCCGAAATCCGCCGCGACCGGGTGTATCTGCTGGCCCCCGACGGGCCGCTGACCCTGACCACCGCAAACGAAACCGGTGCCTATGCGGTGGGCGACTGGATTCTGCATGACGGCACCCGGGTGACCCGGCGCCTGACGCCGCTGACCGAACTTGCCCGCCGCGCCGCCGGCCCGGGGGCCGAGGCGCAACTGATCGCGGCCAATGTCGACACGCTGGGAATCGTGTCCAGCTGCAACGCCGATTTCAACCTTGCACGGATCGAGCGCTATCTGGTGCTGGCGTCGAATGCCGGCTGCCTGCCGCTGGTGATCCTGACCAAGGCCGACATGTGCGATGACCCGCAGGAATATGTCGACCGGGCCAGGCGCCTGTCGCCGCTGATCACCGCCCTGGCGCTGAACGCCAAAGACCCCGACGACGTGGCGCGTCTTGCCCCCTGGTGCGGCCCGGCCCGGACGCTGGCGCTGGTCGGCTCGTCCGGGGTCGGCAAGACCACGCTGAACAACCGGCTGACGGCGCGCGACGACGCAACCCGGGGCATCCGCGAGGATGACGCCCGCGGCCGCCACACCACGACGTCCCGGCATCTGCATCGCAGCGTCCACGGCGGATGGCTGATCGACACCCCGGGCATGCGCGAGCTGCAACTGACCGATGTCGCCGCCGGAATCGAGGCGGTCTTCGACGATATCGAAACCCTGGCCGGCACCTGCAAGTTCCGCGATTGCGCCCATGAAACAGAGCCGGGCTGTGCGGTGCGCGCGGCGCTGGACGCCGGCGACCTCGACCCCGCGCGTCTGCAGCGCTGGCGCAAACTGTCGCGCGAGGACCGGCAGAATTCCGAATCCCTGGCGCAAACCCGCAACCGGCAGAAATCGCTGGCGCGCCATATCGACGCCGCACAGTCCCAGCGCGGAAAACCCGGCCGCAGCCGCTAGAGCGGCGTCCTTTCAATGTCAATCGGTGGGGCCGCTCCAGCCGTCTGTTCTTGCGCGCAAATCACTCCGAAAACGGTTCCCACTTTTCGGATTGCGCTACAGGGTGCCATGGCGTTTCGCGTTTGACCTGACACAAGGCATCACCTGACGCGCTGAAATCCTTGATTTCAGCCAGCGTCAGATGCTCCAGGTTCAACGCGAATTGCTTCAGGCCGCCGGCAGCCGCGTCTCGACCATCTCGGCATACCACGAACAGCCCGCGGGAATGGTCTCGTCATTGAAGTTGTACGCCGGGTGATGCACTGGCGCGCTGTCGCCGTTGCCCACAAGGATATAGGCCCCGGGTCGCTCTTCCAGCATGAAGGCGAAATCCTCGCCCCCCATCACCAGCGGCGCCTCGGTGCAGTCGCCCGCCACATTGCGCGCCGCGTCGATCGCATGTTCGGTCGCGTCCGCGGCATTGACCATCACCGGATAGTTGCGCTGGTAATCCACCGCCACCGTTCCGCCAAAGGTCGCCGCGACACCGTCACAGATCGCCTTGATCCGGGTCTCGGCAAGGTCGCGCATCTCCGGCGACATCGTGCGCACCGTACCCTTCAGATGAACCGACTGCGGGATCACATTGAACGCGTTCGACGAGGTCTCGAACGACGTCACCGATACCACAAGCCGGTCGATCGGGTCGGCATTGCGGCTGGCGATGGTCTGCAGCGCGACTACCGCCTGCGCCGCCATCACCGTCGAATCCACCGTCTCATGCGGTTTGGCCGCATGCCCGCCGCGGCCCTCGAAAGTGACCGCAAACACATCGGTTGCGGCAAAGAAGGCGCCGGGACGGATGGCGAAACTGCCCACCGGGCGGCCCGGCCAGTTGTGCATGCCATAGACTTCGTCGATGCCGAACCGGTCCATCATGCCGTCCTCGCACATCTCCCTGGCACCGGCGCCGCCCTCTTCGGCGGGCTGAAAGATCACGACCGCGGTGCCGTCGAAATTGCGCGTCTCGGCCAGGTATTTCGCGGCCCCCAGCAGCATCGCCGTATGCCCGTCATGGCCGCAGGCATGCATCGCACCGGGCGTTTCAGACGCATAGTCCAGCCCCGTCGCCTCGTGTATCGGCAGCGCATCCATGTCGGCGCGCAGGCCCACGGTGCGCCCCGAGGCTTCGGTCTTGCCGCGGATCACCCCGACCACACCGGTGCGCCCCAGTCCGGTCACCACCTCGTCACAACCGAAAGCGCGCAGCTTTTCGGCCACCAGCGCCGATGTCCGGTGCGTTTCATACAGAATCTCGGGATTGCGATGAATATCGCGCCGCCATTCGGTGATTTCAGGCAGCATTTCGGCAAAACGGTTCTTGACCGGCATCGGGTTCTCCTATCCTCGGCGACAATCGCGCAAAGCCTGAGCCATCGCACCACCAAGCGCAAGCCCCTGCTTCTTCTCGTTACAAATACCCCGGGGGTTCGGGGGCTGGCCCCCGAATATCCGCACGAAGTGCCAGAACAGCGTGCGCCCCCGGCGCACTCCGTCAAATACCGTCACCTCACGCGCAAAGCCGCGCGACCAGGTCCTGCATGAACCGCTCGCCGGCCCGGAACTGTTCGAGCGAGATGAATTCATTGGGCTGATGCGCCTGGGCGATGTCGCCGGGGCCGCAGATCACCGCGCTGTAGCCGCGTTCCTGAAACTGCCCGGCTTCGGTGCCGTAGCTGACGACATGGGTGCCGTTGTCGCCGGTGATCGCACGCGCGATCGCCTCGGCCTCGCCATCCGGCTCGGGTTTCAGGCCCGGCACGTCAAAGGCAGGAGCCACCTCGATCCACGCCCCGGGCACCACCGCCTGCATCTCGGCCTCGACCTCGGCGATCTTCGCGCGATAGGCGGCTTTCCAGTCATCCAGGCTTTCGCCCGGCACCACGCGGAATGTCATGGTGAATTCGCAGTCCCTGGCGGTGATGTTGTTGGCGGTGCCGCCGTGGATCACACCGACGAACAGCGTCGTCCAGGGCGGCTCGAAGGTCGCGGCGATGGCCGAGGGCGTCCCGGACCGGTTGCGCGCGTTCTGCTCGTTGGCCCACTGGATGATCTTGCCGGCCTCCATCACCGCCGAAACGCCGGTGTGCATGATCGAACTGTGCACCTCGAACCCGTGTATATGCGTGCGAAACCCGCATCCGCCCTTGTGGCCCGTCACCGCCCGCATCATCGACGGCTCGCCGATGATCGCCGCACTGGCGCGCGGCATGCCGGAGGCCACCATGTGGTCGATCATCTCGGGCGCCCCGACACAGCCGATTTCCTCGTCCCGGCTCAGCGCGATCTGCAACGGACGCCGGATGCCGCGTTCCAGCGCCAGCGGCACCGCCGCCAGCGCCAATGCGTCGAACCCCTTCATGTCGCAGGTGCCGCGCCCGTAAAGCCGGCCGTTTTTCTCGACAACCTTGAACGGATCGCTGTCCCAGGCCTGACCCGCCACCGGCACCACATCGGTATGCCCCGACAGCACCAGCCCGCCATCCACCAGCGGGCCGACATGGGCATAGAGGCTGGCCTTGGTGCCCTCGGCGTTCGGCACCCGGGTGGCCGCAACCCCGAATCCTGCAAGGTATTCCTCGACCCAATCCAGCAATTCCAGATTGCTTTCACTGCTAACAGTCTGAAAGGAAACCAGCTTTTCAAGGATTTGCCGGGCCGACAATCTGGGGGTCATCGCATGCTCCGCTTGTGTCTGGTGCACAGATTGCGGCGCATGACGGCGACAATCAAGCCTTGTGCCCGGCTATTGACCATATGGGCAATTCCCCAGCAATTACCGCAGAGTTATGGCTTGCCGGGGCTGCTTTTCATGCTAACCTTCAAGCCAATTGATCCGGGAACGCAACCCGGGCGTGTTTGCGCCGATCGGTCGCAACGAAGAATATGGGGAGTTCTACATGCCCGATGGGGCGCTGCCGGTTCTTGATGTGAAGGACCTGAAGACCGTGTTCCGGACCCGGCAAGGCGAGGTGCACGCGGTCAACTCTGTGAGTTTCGACCTCAGACCCGGCGAATTGCTGGGTGTGGTCGGCGAGTCGGGCTCGGGCAAGTCGGTGACGATGATGTCGCTGATCGGATTGCTGCCGACACCCCCGGCAGAAGTGCGCAACGGCCAGGTTCTGTTCGGGGGCAAGGATCTTCTGAAAACCGACGACGACACGCTGCGCGCCATTCGCGGCGCGCGCATCGGTTTTGTGTTCCAGGATCCGATGACCTCGCTCAATCCGGTGTTTTCGGTCGGCTACCAGCTGATGGAACCGCTGCGCAAACATATGGGCATGAACAAAGCCGCCGCCCGCAAGCGCGCGCAGGAACTGCTGGAACTGGTCGGCATCCCCGACGCTGGGCGGCGGCTGAAGGATTATCCGCACCAGTTTTCCGGCGGCATGCGGCAGCGGGTGATGATCGCCATCGCGCTTGCCTGCGATCCGCAGGTGCTGATCGCGGACGAACCGACGACGGCGCTGGATGTGACCATTCAGGCGCAGATCCTGGAACTGGTGAAGGATTTGCGCCAGAAACTGGGCATGGCGATCGTCTGGATCACGCATGATCTGGGCGTCATCGCCGGGATCGCCGACCGGGTGATCGTGATGTATGGCGGCCAGATCGTCGAACACGCGCCGGTGCGCGACCTGTTCGCCAATCCGCAGCATCCCTATACCCGCGCCCTGCTGGAAACGATCCCCAAGGTGCATGGCGCGCGCGACGACCGGCTTCGCGTGATCGAGGGCCAGCCGCCAATTCTGGGCGCCGCGCCAGAGGCCTGCCCGTTCCGGGCGCGCTGTACCCATCGGTTCGAGCGTTGCGATCGCGAGAACCCGCCGCGCGTGCCGGTTGGCCCCGATCACGACGCTGCCTGTTTCTGGGATGCCGGGACAGGTGGAGAACGCGATGTTTGACCTGCGCACAGACATGGCCCTGGTCAAGGTCCACGATCTGAAGATGCATTTTCCGATCTACACCGGCGTGCTGCGCCGCCACACCGGCGACGTGAAGGCGGTCGATGGGGTCAGCTTTGACATCATCGAGGGCGAAACCCTGGGTCTGGTCGGCGAATCCGGCTGTGGCAAGTCGACCTGCGGGCGGGCGGTCCTGCGGCTTTACGACATTACCAGCGGCTCTATCGTGATCGACGGCGACGATATCTCGACCATGAGCCAGGACGACCTGCGCCGGAAGCGGCCCACCATGCAGATGGTGTTCCAGGACCCGCAGGCCAGCCTGAACCCGCGCATGACCGTGGCCGGCATCATCGGCGAACCGCTGGACGAGCACACCAAACTGACCAAATCCGAACGCGAGGCGCGGATTTACGAACTGATGGATCAGGTCGGGCTGAACCGCGATTTCGCCAACCGCTATCCGCATGAATTTTCCGGCGGTCAGCGCCAGCGCATCGGCATCGCCCGCGCCCTGGCGCTGAACCCCAAGTTCATCGTCTGCGATGAACCGATCGCCGCGCTCGACGTGTCGATCCAGGCGCAGGTGGTGAACCTGCTGGAGGATTTGCAAGAACGGCTGGGCCTGACCTATCTGTTCATCAGCCATGACCTCAGCATGGTGCGCCACATCGCGGACCGGGTGGCGGTGATGTATCTGGGCAAGATCGTCGAGCTGGCCAGCCGCGACGATCTATATTCCGATCCGCTGCACCCCTACACCAAGGCGCTGCTGAGCGCGGTTCCAGAACCCGATCCGACCCTGCATGACACCGCCGAGCGTGTGATCCTGACCGGCGATGTCCCAAGCCCGTCGAACCCGCCGAAGGGCTGCAATTTCTGCACCCGCTGCCCGGCGGTAATGGATATCTGCCATCGGGTCGATCCGGAATTCCTGACAGTTCGGCCGGGGCGACAGGTGGCCTGCCATCACTACAGCGAAACCAAGAACACAAACGTGGATCAACCCGTGACATGAAGAGGCACGCAAGAGCATCTCAACAAGGAGAGATCGAAATGAAACTGAAGACAACACTATTGGGGGCCGCGGCATTCGCCGCATTGATCCCGGTGGCGCAGATGGCGTCTGCCGCGGGGCATGAAGGTCCGCGCGGCCGCGACGGCGAAGTCAAGATCATCTACTGGCAAGCCCCCTCGATCCTGAACCCGTTCCTGTCGGGCGGCACCAAGGATGTCGAAAGCGCCTCGATGATCATCGAACCGCTGGCGCGCTACAATGAAAAGGGCGAACTGGTGCCCTGGCTGGTCAACGAAGTCCCCACCGTCGAGAATGGCGGCGTGTCCGAAGACCTGACCTCGATCACCTGGAACATCACCCCCGGCATCAAATGGTCGGACGGCACTGATTTCACCAGCGCCGATGTCAAATTCACCTATGACTACTGCACCCACCCGGAGGGCGGCTGCGCGCAGGTGACGAAATTTGAAGGCGTGGAAAGCGTCGAGACCCCGGATGCAACCACGGTCATCGTGAAATTCAGCGGTCCGACACCCAACCCCTACGGCCCGTTCGTGGGCGGCGAAAGCCCGATCCTGCAGGCCGCGCAATTCGCCGATTGCCTGGGCGCCAAGGCCCCTGAATGCACCGAGGCCAACTTCAACCCGATCGGCACCGGCCCGTTCAAGGTGACGGAATTCCGTCCCAATGACGTGATCACGATGGAAGCCAACGAGAACTTCCGCTACGACGGCAAGCCCGCCTTCGCCACCGTCACGTTCAAGGGCGGCGGCGATGCCACCGCGGCGGGACGCGCGGTGATGGAAACCGGCGAGTTCGACTACGGCTGGAACCTGCAACTGGCCCCCGACGTGATCGCACAGATGGAAATGGGCGGCAAAGGCACCCCGGTCGCAGGCTTCGGCCCGCTGGTCGAACGGATCATGCTGAACCAGACCAACCCCGATCCGGCGCTTGGCCCGGACGAGCGTTCGGTCGTGCGCCCGCACCCGTTCCTGGGCGATCCGGCGGTCTACAAGGCGATGTCGCTGGCCATCGACCGCCCGCTGCTGGTCGAGGTCGGCTATGGCAAGGCCGGCAAGGTCACCTGCAACTGGATACCGGCGCCCGACGCGTTCAACTCGACCTCGATGAGCTGCGACGTGCAGGACATCGCCGGCGCCAACAAGCTGCTTGACGATGCCGGCATCATCGATACCGACGGCGACGGCGTGCGCGAAAAAGACGGTGTGCCGCTGCGTATCGTCTATCAGACCTCGACCAATGCCGTGCGTCAGGATTTCCAGGCGCTGATCAAGGAAATGTGGTCGCAGATCGGCATCGAGGCCGAATTGCGCAACATCAACGCATCGGTGTTCTTTGGCGGCGATCCGGGCTCGCCCGACACGTTCCAGAAATTCTATGCCGACGTGGAAATGTACGCCAATACCTTCAACGGCACCGACCCGCAGGCCTATCTGGCGAACGGTCTGTGCGACAAGGCGCCATCACCGGCCACCCAGTGGCAGGGCGAGAACATCAGCCGGTTCTGCGATCCCGACTATGATGCGCTGCATGCAGAGCTGGCCAAGACGGCGAATATCGAAGAGCGCGCCCGCATTGGCCGCGAACTGAACGATATGATCGTTGAAAAGGGCGGCATGATCCCGCTGGTGCACCGTGGCCGCCTGTCGGCCCATGCCAACAGCCTTGGCGGTGTTGTCCTGAACGTCTGGGACAGCGAGCTTTGGAATGTCGCTGACTGGTATCGCATCGACGGTTGACGAAAACCGTGGGGCGCGCTGCACGGCGCGCCCCGCACCCGGCTGTACCCGCAAAGATCTGAACCGAGGCGCCCATGCTGAATTTCACCATCCGCAGGCTGTTGATCTCGATCCCGACGCTTCTGTTCATCTCTTTGACGATCTTCCTTCTGCTGGAACTTGCCCCAGGTGATCCGATGGCGCAGGTGCCGCTGACCGTGCCGCCCGAGGTCAAGCAGCAGATGCGCGAGGCGCTGGGACTGGGAGAGCCGATGCATATCCGGTTCTTCAAATGGATCGTGCAGTTCTTCTGGATCGAGCCGCTGAACCTGTTCGACAACCTGTTTGGCACCAGTTTCGCCGAGGGCAAGCTGCGGGTGATCTCGTGGCAGACCCGCTCTCCGGTCATGGACATCGTCGCGCAGCGCCTGCCCCAGACGCTGACCGTTGTCGGTGTCGCCTATATCGTGGCCATCATCATCGCGATCCCGATCGGCGTGTATTCTGCCTACCGGCAGTATTCGTTTTTCGACAATGCCGGTACGTTCATCACCATGGTCGGCTTTTCGGTGCCGCCGTTCTTTTCCGGGGTTCTGGTCATCGTGATCTTCTCGGTCTGGCTGGGCTGGTTCCCGTCGATCTATGACACCACCCACCGTGTCACCGACTGGGACAGTTTCGTCTACCAGTTGAAACAGATGATCATGCCGGTGATGGTGCTGGCGCTGCAGATCACCAGCCAGATCAGCCGGTTCATGCGCGCCAGCATGCTGGACAACCTCAACCAGGATTACGTGCGCACCGCCCGCGCCAAGGGGCTGACCGAAAACGTCGTGGTGCTGGTGCATGTCCTGCGCAATTCGATGATACCCGTCGTCACCGTGATCGCGCTTGGCATTCCGGGCATTTTCGGCGGCGCGATCATCACCGAACAGGTGTTCAAGGTGAACGGCATCGGCCAGTTGCTGATCACCGCGATCCAGGCCAACGACCTGCCGATGGTGCAGACCCTGACCTTCATTTTTGCCGTGCTGATCGTGCTGTTCAATCTGATCGCCGATATCCTGTACGGCATTCTAGACCCACGGATCCGCTATGACTGATCGCACCGAACTCGACCCGGCCAGCCAGTACCAGGCACCGCGCAATCAATGGCTGGATGTCTGGGACCAGTTCAAGAAACATCGCGGCGCACTGATCGGCGCGCTGATCTTCCTGTTCATCATGCTGGGCGTCTTCGCCGGCCCGCTGATCTACTGGCAGGATCCGCAATACGTGCCCACCGGGCGCGAGTTTCTGAAACTGCGCGACATGCGCCCGATCTATGCGGTGATCTGGGACAGCGGCGCCAAGGTCGACTGGGCGCATCCGCTGGGCACCGACAATATCGGGCGCGACGCGCTGGCGCGGATGATGTCGGGCGGTCAGGTCTCGATCACGGTGGGCCTTGCCGCGATGGCGCTGTCTCTGGTGCTGGGCACGGCGATCGGCGTGCTGGCAGGCTATTTCCGCCGCCTCGACGGCCCGCTCATGCGTTTTACCGACCTGTTCCTGGCGCTGCCGCTGCTGCCGCTGCTGCTGGTCGCGGTGCTGCTGTTCCGCGAACCGCTGAAGGCCGGGTTCGGCATCGAGGGCGGCGTCTTTATCCTGATCGTCACGCTGATCGGCGTCACGTCGTGGATGCAGACCGCGCGCATCGTGCGCGGCGATGTTCTGGCCCTGAAAGAGCGCGAGTTCGTGATCGCCGCACGTTCTATCGGCGCACCGTCGCGGCGCATCGTGATGCGCCACATCCTGCCCAATGTCCTGTCGCCGATCATGGTTTCGGCGACGCTGGGCATTGCCAGCGCCATCATCACCGAAAGCGCGCTGTCGTTTCTCGGCTTCGGCTTCCCCCCCGATTTCCCGACCTGGGGCCGGCTGCTGTTCGACAGCGTCGACCGGATGACGCTGTATCCCGAGCGGGTGATCTGGCCGGGGCTGGCGATCTCTGTCACGGTGCTCAGCGTCAATTACATCGGCGATGGATTGCGCGATGCGCTCGATCCGCGCATTCGCGGACGATAGCGCGACCGCGCGCCCGCAATAAAGGACGCCTTCACCGCGCCGCGCCGGATTGCAGAAGCCGGTTCCATCCCGCCAGCACAACCAGAATATCAATCCGGCAAAATCACGAAAACCGGAATATTGTTCCAACTCCCGCCAAGTATTAACATATTCAAAGCCTTGATTGCCGGGTTCGACTGCCGCAAATGGGAAATAATTCCATCTGCGGGGGCATGACCAATGTTCGAGAGCTTTGAATTCGAGACCCTGACCGCGCCACAGGCCGCGGTGTACCTTGGCCTTGTTCTGGGGGTGCTGTTCGGCGCGCTGGCGCAGGTGACGAGGTTCTGCCTGCGGCGCGCGGTTGCCGGCGAGGATGCCGAACGCCGCCCCGCGCTTGGCGTCTGGCTGGCGGCACTGGCCGCCGCGGTTCTGGGAACGCAGGGCGCGGTTGCCGCGGGCTGGATCAGCTTTGACGAGCATCGATTTCTGGCCGCCGACCTGCCGGTTCTTGCAATCCTGGCCGGCGGGCTGATGTTCGGCGCGGGCATGGTGCTGACGCGCGGCTGTGTCTCGCGGATGACGGTGCTTCTGGCCGGTGGCAACCTGCGGGCGCTGAGTGTGCTGCTGATCTTTGCCGTCACGGCGCACGCCACCCTGAAGGGCGTGCTTGCGCCGCTGCGCACCGCATTGGGCAGCGTGACGGTTCCGCTGGAAAGCGCCGCCCTGCCCGGCGCACCGCTGGTCTGGACCGGGCTGATCGTCGCGACGGCCCTGTTCTTTGCCTGGCGTTCGGGTGCGCGGCCGTTGCAGCTTGGGCTTGCCGTCCTGCTGGGGCTGCTGGTCCCGGCGGGCTGGATCGGCACCGGTTTCGTGCTGTTCGATGATTTCGATCCGATCGCGCTGCAATCGCTCAGCTTTACCGCGCCGTTTGCCGACACCCTGTTCTGGGGCATTGCCAGCACCTCGATCCCGGCCAGTTTCGGCGTCGGGCTGGTGGGCGGCACGCTTGCCGGGGCATTCGTGCTGACGCTGGCACGGCGCGAATTCCAGTGGCAAAGCTTTGCCGCCCCCGCCCAGACCGGGCGCTATGCGCTGGGGGCGATGCTGATGGGCGTCGGCGGCGTGCTGGCCGGCGGCTGCACCGTGGGTGCCGGACTGGCGGGCATCCCGACGCTAAGCCTGGCCGCGGTCCTTGCGATCTCCGCGATCGTGGCGGGCGCGCTGGCGGCCAACCGGACCCTGCAGGGTCGCGGCCTGCCCCGGGCGGCGATCCCGGCCGAATAGGCGCGCGCGTTATTCGGCCTCGCGCCGGATCCGCCGCACAAGCAAGTAGACCGCGCCGATCACCAGCGGCGTCAGCATCGCCGTCAGCGTGCCCTTGCTTAGCCCCAGCGGCCCTGCGGCGGGGTACAGCAGATAGCTTGCCAGATTGACCGCGTAATAGCTGATCGCCACGACGCTCAGCCCCTCGACCGTCTTTTGCAGGCGCAGCTGCAACGCCGCGCGCCGGTCCATCGAGGCCAGCAGCACCTGGTTCTGGGCCGACCGGTCCACGTCGACGCGGGTGCGCAGCAGATCGCCGGTGCGCGCGGCCCGCGCCGCCATCGATTCCAGCCGCGCCTCTGCCGCCTGAACCGTGCGCATCGACGGGTCGAACCGGCGCGCCATGAATTCGCGAAAGCTCTGGCGTTCCTCGAACCGGTCCTCGCGCAGCACGTCGATGCGCTGCGCCACCAGCGTCGCATAGGCCTTGGTCGCCCCGAAGCGAAAGCTGGTCTGCGCGGAAATGCTTTCAAGCTCCGAGGCGATCGACAGCAGCCCGCCCAGCGTTTCCTCGGCTCCGGCACTTTGTTCGGCCATCGCCTGTGTCAGGGCCTGCAACTGCCCGTCGATCACGCCCAGACGGGATGACATCTCGCGCACCCGCACTAGCCCCAGCATCGACATCGCCTTGTAAGTCTCGATCTCGCATATCCGCTGCACGATGCGCCCGACCCGGCGCGGGCCGGCATCGGGGCGCACGAAGACGGCAAAACGCATGTGCCCGGCGCTGTCAAAGCGGAAATCCCCCGCCATCACGGCGGTGCCATCCAGAATGCTGGAGGCCGCCAGGCTTTCGGGCACGAACCAGTCGCCCAGCCGGTCCATGATGTCTTTCGGGTCGGGCTTGTGTTCGACCCGGATCAGCGCCGAGGTGATGCGCTGCCCCGGCAAATCCGCCAGCCAGTCGGCGGGAAAGACATCGAAGGACTGCTTGTCGAAGGGGCGCTGTTCCAGGCTGGGAACGAAGACCGTGTAGGTCACGAATTCGGTGTGACGCTCCCATTTCAGCGTGTAGGGGCCGAGATCGCCAAAGTAATGCGTGGCGCCGGGCTGGGGGTGCTTGGCGCCGAACCGGTCCAGCAGGCCGGTCAGATGTGCCACATCCGCGGCAAGGTCCGCCTCGGCGGGTTCGCTGGGCCGCTTGACCGCCAGATAGACCGCCTGGGCGGGGGCCTGCAGCGCCGGAAACGGGCGCGCGTGCAATTCATTGGCCAGCGCATAGCGCAGCGGGTGGTCCTGTGTCTGGCGCATAGGCGAATTTCCCTGCCGGTGTCGCCGCCCAACTTACCCGTGAAACCGCGCCTGCCCATGCGACACGCCGCACCTGTGGCGAATTATCCGCAAGCGACACGCGCGACGCCGGTTTTGCGCAACATGCGCGGCGGGTTACAGGGCAGTCTGGCCGCAAATCGCGACATATGGAAAGGCAAATCATGCGGATCGGATTCATCGGGCTGGGCAATGTCGGGGCGAAACTGGCGGGCAGCATTCTGCGCAACGGGCACGACCTGATGGTCCGCGACCTCGATCGCGCCGCGGCGCAGCCGTTCCTTGACAAGGGCGCAACCTGGGCCGACAGCCCGCGTGAAATGGCGCAGGCCTGCGACATGGTCATCACCTGCCTGCCCTCGCCCGCCGCCTGTTCGGCGGTGATGGAGGCCGAGGACGGCGTTCTGGCCGGGCTGTCGGAAGGCAGCATCTGGGCCGAAATGTCGACCACCGACGCGAACGAGGTGCGCCGCATGGCCGAACTCGCCCGCGCCAGGGGGGCGCTGCCGATCGACTGTCCGGTGTCGGGCGGCTGCCACCGCGCGGCCACCGGCAACATTTCGATCTTCGCGGGTTGCGACCGCGCCACCTTTGAAACCGCGCTGCCGATCCTGACGGTCCTGGGCCGCCGGGTGCTGCACACCGGCGACGTCGGGACCGCCTCGACCCTGAAGGTGATGACCAATTATCTGGCGACAGCGAACCTGCTGACCTGCTGCGAGGCGCTGGTGACGATGAAGGCGGCCGGGCTGGACCTGGCAACGACATACGAGGCGATAAGGATATCGTCGGGGACGTCCTTCGTGCATGAAACCGAAAGCCAGATGATCCTGAACGGGTCGCGCGACATCAATTTCACCATGGATCTGGTGGCCAAGGACATCGGCCTGTTCGACAGGATCGCGTCGGATGCAGGCGTGCCGCTTGAAATCTCGCCGCTGATGGTCGAGATCTTCAGGGACGGTATCGCGCGCTACGGCGCGCGGGCGCAATCGGACGATATCATCCGCCGGCTTGAAGACGCCACCGGGCTGGAAATCCTCGCCCCCGGCTTTCCGTCCGAAATGCTGGATGACGAGCCCGAGGAACCCGGATATGAAATCGTCCGCGGCGGTCGAGCCTGATCAAATTGTGTCGGCTGCGCCGACGCTGTTTAAGTTCATGGTCACCAGCCGCCATTGACGATTGCCCCCTCGGACCACCCGCTGGCGGCACCGTAACTTGCTGGTATTTATGACGAAGAGAAGCAGGGGATGACCCTGCTTCGTCTCGATTCGAACCTGACGCTCAGTTCAGGTACCGGCCGAAGAAATCCAGCGTCCGGGTCCAGGCCAGTGTTGCCGATTCTTCGTCGTAGCGCGGCGTGGTGTCGTTGTGGAAGCCGTGGTTCACATCCGGGTAGAAATGCGCGCTGTAGGTCTTTCCGGCGGCTTTCAGCGCCGCCTCGTAATCCGGCCAGCCGGCATTGATCCGCTCGTCCAGACCGGCGTAATGCAGCAGCAGCGGCGCCTCGATGTTCGGCACGTCCCCGGCGGCGGGCTGGCGGCCGTAGAACGGCACCGACGCCGCGAGGTCGGGATAGGCCACCGCCAGCGCGTTGCACACGCCGCCGCCATAGCAGAACCCGACACAGCCGACCTTGCCGGTCGTGCCCTGGTGGTCGCGCAGATATTCGAACGCGGCGAAGAAATCCGCCATCAGCTTGCCACCATCGAGGCTGCGCTGCATCTCGCGCCCCTGTTCGTCGGTGCCCGGATACCCGCCCAGCGGCGACAGCCCGTCGGGGCCCAGCGCCAGGTAGCCGGCCTTGGCCGCGCGGCGCACCACATCCTCGATATAGGGGTTGAGCCCGCGGTTCTCGTGGATCACCAGTACCGCCGGAAGCGGCCCGGTCGCGCCCGCCGGTTTCGCCATCAGCCCGTTGATGGTGCCATGGCCGTCGGGGCTTTCATAGCTGACCTGCATGGTTTCGATTGCCGGGTCGTCGGGCATCACCTGCTGGGCCAGCGCATAGTTCGGCTGCAGCTGTTCCAGCAGCATCGCCCCGGTCACGCCCGCGGCGGCGTATTTCCCGGCCTGGCTGATGAAATCGCGCTTGGTCATCTTGCCATGCACGTAGCCGTCGTAGATCTCGAGAATTCGCTGGTCGAACTCATGGGCCTTCTTGCGTTGCTGAATGGTCATCGGGGCAGGCTCCTGCGGGTTTGAAACAAGGTTTTCGATCCGTCTTTCGGAAATATTAGTGCGAAACCAGCAGCGGGCAAATTGTGCATTTTTCCGGATTGCCTCTGCAAATTTGCGGGCCGGATGCCGCCGGCGCAAACCGCATTTCGATGCAGGAGTATTTTGCAATCCATCCCGGATTGGGCTAAAGTCGGCGCGTGCAGTATTATTGTAGAGGAAGGGATTGATATGTCCGACAGCACCCTGATTTCAAAAAGGCTCCGCGGCGCGATGGCGCTTTTCGTTGCCGCGCCGCTTTGCGTTCTGCCGATGGCCTCCGAGGCCGGGCCGAAGGTGTCCAAGCGCCGGATCGGCAGTTCCATCCGTGTCGGGGTGCGGAACCTGCGCGCCAATCTGCGGGACAATTCCAAATCCACGACCACCAAGCAGACCGCGATCCGCGATTTCCGGACCGGACTGCGCGACATCGTTGGAAAACCGGGAAGCAAGTAGGCGCGCCGCACGGCAATGCCTGCGGCGGTGACGGACGTCCGGTCATCGCCGCCCGTCCGGCTTGTCGTGCCGGATTACGCGCCGCCCTCTGCGCTGGCGGTGCCGCTGTTTCATTTCGATACCCGCGCCACGCTGGAGGCGCTGGCCCGTGCGGCAGCGTACCACGTCGGCGTCATCCTGATCGGACCCGACGGGCCCGCGCTGCGCGATTTTGCCGACAAGACCGAAACGCCCGGGCATTTCGCCGTGCTGACCGCTGAAATCGACAGCCCGTGGCTGCGCGATCACGCACCGGTCGCGGTGGTCGAGAACCGGCGGGCGCTGCAGGTTCTGCCCCGCCACGAACGCGCGGACCGCCCCCGCGACACGGCGCTGTTTTCCAACCTGATGTCGATCCCGACAGAGCGGACCGAGTTGCACCTTGCCGCCGGCAATACCGTGCGCGGCCCGAACGGGCTGGCGATTTCCACCCTGCGCGTCCTTTCCGACAACGGGCTCGATACCGACCAGGGGCTGCGGACCACCGGCGTTCAGATGGGCATTCATCGCTGGCTGCTGGTGCCGGCCTATGACGACGATCTCTCGGCGCATACCGACTGCATGGTCCGGTTCCTGTCGCCGCATCTCTGCGCCATGGTCCGCCGGACCGACAGGCCCGACACCCAGACGCCCGCCGACGCGCTGGCCGCCGCGATTGCCGATGCGTGCCCGGGCATTCGTATCCTCGATATCCCGGCACGCGCCTTTGGCGAAAGTTTCGACAGCCCGGTCAACTGGGTTCAGCTTGGCCGCACGATCCTTTTGCCGGATTACGGCGCGCCGGACCCGAACCACGCGCCCACCGCAGGGATTCTGGCGGCAGAGGGGTTCGCGGTGGTGCCCGTCGCCTCGGGGACATCCGGCCTTGGCGGCGGGCTGCATTGCCTTTCGGCCAGCATCTACACCGAAGCGCCCGAAACCGTGCCGCCGGAACCGGAGTGACACGGCGCAAACACGCGCGGCAAACACGCGCGCGCGATGCGCCGTGCCCTTCGGGCGTCAGTCGATCATCGGCATCAGCTTGTCCAGTGACGCCTTGGCGTCGCCATAGAACATCCGGGTGTTTTCCTTGAAGAACAGCGGGTTCTCGATGCCGCTATAGCCGGTGCCCTGCCCGCGCTTGGAAACGAACACCTGCTTGGCCTTCCAGACTTCCAGCACCGGCATGCCGGCGATCGGGCTGTTGGGGTCGTCCTGCGCCGCCGGATTCACGATGTCGTTGGACCCGATGACGATCGCCACGTCGGTCGATGGAAAATCGTCGTTTATTTCGTCCATCTCCAGCACGATGTCATAGGGCACCCGCGCCTCGGCCAGCAGCACGTTCATGTGCCCGGGCAGGCGCCCGGCGACCGGGTGGATGCCGAAGCGCACGGTCTTGCCCTGCGCGCGCAGCTTGCGCACCAGTTCGCTGACCGATTGCTGGGCCTGCGCCACCGCCATGCCATAGCCGGGCACGATGATCACGCTGTCGGCGTCATTCAGCGCCGCGGCCACGCCCTCGGCCTCGATCGCGACCATCTCGCCCTCGATATCCATCGCCGGGCCCTGCGTACCGCCAAAGCCGCCCAGGATCACGTTGACGAACTTGCGGTTCATCGCCTTGCACATGATATAGCTCAGGATCGCACCGGACGAGCCGACCAGCGCCCCGGTCACGATCAGCAGGTCATTGCCCAGCGTGAAACCGATCGCCGCCGCCGCCCAGCCCGAATAGCTGTTCAGCATCGACACCACCACCGGCATGTCCGCGCCGCCGATGCCCATGATCAGATGCCAGCCGATGAAGCCCGCGATCAGCGTCACAAGCACCATCGTCCACACGCCGGAGCCGCTGAAATACATCAGCCCCAGGATGATGCAGGCCGTCAGGGCACCCGCGTTCAGCATGTGCCCGCCGGGCAGTTTGGTGGGCTTGCCGTCGATCTTGCCCGCCAGTTTGCCGAACGCCACGACCGACCCGGTGAAGGTGACCGCACCGATGAAGATGCCCAGGAACACCTCGACCTTCAGAATCGCGATCTCGACCGCGTCCTTTTTCCACAGCTTTTCGCCGAAGCCGGTCAGGTCTGCGTCCTGCAGGCTGATGCCGCTGGCTTTCAGGTCGTTCACCGTACTCAGCATGACATCGGCATTCAGCCCGATGAATACCGCCGCCAGCCCGACAAAGCTGTGCAGCGCCGCCACCAGTTGCGGCATCTCGGTCATCTGGACCTTGCCCGCCACATAGGTGCCCGCCACCGCGCCGCCGGCGATGGCGACAAGGATCAGGAACATGTTGGACACGCCGGGGCCAAAGATCGTGGCAAACATCGCCACGCCCATTCCGACGATACCGTACCAGACCGCGCGCTTGGCGCTTTCCTGATTGCTGAGGCCACCAAGGGCCAGAATGAACAAAACCGACGCCGCGATATAGGCGGCAGAGACGAGACCTGCAGACATGCGCCCTACCCCTTCAGGATTTCTGGAACATGGCGAGCATCCGGCGTGTCACCAGGAAGCCCCCCACGATGTTGATGGATGCGATCAGCACCGCGACGAAAGACAGGATCACGACCAGCCAACTGGGCGATCCGATCTGCAGCAAGGCGCCCACCACGATGATCCCGGATATCGCGTTGGTGATCGCCATCAGGGGCGTATGCAACGCATGGCTGACGCCCCAGATCACCTGGAAGCCGATGAAACAGGCCAGCGCGAAGACAATGAAATGCTGCATGAAACTGGCCGGCGCATAGGCCCCGATCAGCAGCATCAGGACGCCACCGGCCACCAGCAGGCCAACCTGGCTGCGGGTTGCGGCGCGAAACGCCTCCAGTTCGGCGGTTCGCTTTTCTTCCGGGGTCAATTGCCTGGCCGCCGGTTTGGCAGGCTGCGCCGCGATTGCCTGGATCTTGGGCGGCGGCGGCGGGAAGGTGATTTCACCCTGATAGGTCACGGTTGCGCCGCGGATCACGTCGTCTTCCATGTTGTGATTGACAGTGCCGTCCTTTTCGGGCGTCAGGTCAGACATCATGTGGCGGATGTTGTTGCCGTAAAGCGTGCTGGCCTGGGCCGCCATCCGGCTTGGGAAATCGGTGTAACCGACGATGGTCACGCCGTTTTTCGTGACGATCTTCTCGTCCGCGACGGTCAGTTCGCAATTGCCGCCGCGTTCCGCCGCCAGATCGACGATCACAGAGCCGGGCTTCATCGCCTCGACCATGTCGGCGGTCCACAGGATGGGTGCTGCGCGGTTCGGGATCAGCGCGGTGGTGATGACGATGTCGATATCGGGGGCCAGTTCGCGGAACTTGGCCAGCTGTTTTTCCTGAAACGCCGGGCTGGACGGGGCCGCATAGCCGCCCGTGGCAGCACCATCGGGCAATTCGGATGCGTCGAATTCCAGGAACACGAACTCGGCCCCCATCGATTCAATCTGCTCGGCCACTTCGGGGCGCACGTCGAACGCATAGGTGATCGCGCCCAGCGAGGTCGCCGTGCCGATCGCGGCCAGTCCGGCCACGCCCGCACCAACCACCAGAACCTTGGCCGGGGGCACCTTGCCGGCAGCGGTGACCTGCCCGGTGAAGAACCGGCCAAAATTGCTGCCCGCCTCGATCACCGCGCGATACCCGGCGATATTGGCCATCGAGCTTAGCGCATCCATCTTCTGCGCGCGGCTGATACGCGGCACCATGTCCATCGCTATGACATTCGCGCCCTTGGATTTCGCCAGTTCCATCAGCTTTTCGTTTGCCGAGGGATAGAAGAAAGAAATCAGCGTCTGACCCTTGCCAAGCCGCTTGGCCTCTGCCTCGGAAGGGGGGCGGACCTTGGCGATCACATCGCATGCCTTGAAAAGGGCGGTCGCGGTCTTGATCACCTCGACCCCGGCGCCCTGATAGGCCGCGTCGGAATACCCCGCCGCCGCACCGGCCCCGGCCTCGATCGCGCAATCATAACCCAGTTTCTGCAACTGAAGCGCAGATTCCGGCGTCATCGCGACCCGGTTCTCACCCTCGAAAATCTCTTTCGGCGTTCCGATTTTCACTCAATTGTCCCCCAGTTTGGGCATTTTCAGACCTGATACAGCCCTTTTCGAACCAAATCTTGTAATGCCACGCAAATGTTTTCTCAAGTGGCGCGCCTGCGGCGAATTGCTCGCTAGATCCATCGTCGGGTGGTCCTTTCATAGCTTTCGAACTCTGCCGGAAAAGCCCCCGCCAGCCGGTTTTCCTCTGGCAGAATGAAGCGTTGGCGCAGCAGCACCGCGAACACCGGCGCCAGCGGCAGCGCCAGCGCCGCGTTCCAATACAGGATCAGCCCGGTCAGGATCAACGTGTCCGCCAGGTAGATCGGGTTGCGCGAATAGCCGAAGATGCCGCTGGTCACCAAAGCCGCCGGTTCGCGCCCCGGCACGATCGTGGTCCCGGCGCGCGACAGCTCCAGCACCGCCAGCCCGGTCACCACCACGCCGGCCGCGACCAGGAACATCCCGGCGATGGTCGCCCAGCCACCGATGCGCAGGGATGGCGCAAGGCCGCCCAGCACCCACGCCAGTGCAGCAAATCCGATCAGCCAGAGTGGTGGAAGGTCCAGTGCTTTCATCCGACCCACGCTAGGGTCCGTTCACAGGATTGCCAAGCCTGATCGCATGCGGGACAAAGGCTCCGATACGAAAGGACAGGATATGACACTCGCTGGCAAACACGCACTGGTCACCGGGGGCGGCACCGGCATCGGCCTTGGCATCGCCCGCGCCCTTGCCGATGCGGGGGCCGAGGTGACGATCACCGGCCGCCGGATCGAGGTTCTGCGGGACGCCGCGAAGGGCCAGCCGCGCCTGCACGCGGCGGTCATGGACGTGACCGACGCCGACGCCGTCAGCGAGGTCATCGCACAGGCCGCCGACGCGCGCGGCCCCATCAGCATCTGCGTTGCCAATGCCGGCATCGCCGAGGGCCGGTCGATCCACAAGACCGACCCGGAGTTCTGGCGCCGGACCATGGCGACCAATCTTGACGGCGCCTATCTGACGATCCGCTCGGCCCTGGGCACGTTGCGCGGGGCGGACTGGGGCCGCATGATCGCGATGTCTTCCATCGCCGGAACCCGCGGGCTGAAGGGCGCCCCCGCCTATTCGGCCAGCAAATTCGGCCTTATCGGGCTGATCAAGTCGCTGTCGATGGATTTCGCGGGCACCGGCATCACCTGCAACGCGATCTGCCCGGCCTATGTCGAGACAGAGATCATCGACCGCAACGTCACCTCGATCCAGGCCCGCACCGGGATGGACGCCGACGCCGCCCGCGCGCTGATGGTCGATCTGAACCCGCATGGCCGACTGATCACCGTCGACGAGATTGTCGCCGCCGCGATGTGGCTGGTCGGCCCGGGATCGGGCAGCACCAATGGCCAGGCCATCGAGATTTCCGGCGGCGTGATGTAGCGCCGATGACCCGCGGCGAATTCAACGGCTTCTGCGCCGCCCTGCCCGCGACCACCCATGTCGTGCAATGGGGCAATGCCGAGGTCTGGAAAGTCGGTGGCAAGGTGTTTGCGATCTGCGGGTGGGCCGATGGCGCCGACGCCTTCACCTTCAAGGTCAGCGATATCGCATGGGAAATCCTGCGCGACGCGCCCGGCTTCCGGCCCGCGCCCTATCTTGCCTCGCGGGGCCTGAAATGGCTGCAGCATTTCGGGGCCCCCGGCCTGTCGGACAGCGACCTGCGCGACCATATCGCGATATCCTACGATCTGGTCGCCGCCGGCCTGTCAGGCAAGCGCCGGGCAGAGCTTGGCATCCCGCAATCCGCGCAACAGCGAAAGTCAGAACCATGACCGATTTTGCCGCCACCAAAGCCCTGTTTCACTTGCCCCAGGGCGTGATCTATCTTGACGGCAACTCTTTGGGGCCGCTGCCGAAATCCGCCGCCACCCGGGTTTCGAAGGCGGTCAGCGATGAATGGGGCGAAATGCTGATCACCGGCTGGAACAAGGCCGGCTGGATGGCCCAGCCCGGCGCATTGGGCGAACGGATCGGGCGGCTGATCGGCGCGGCGGCGGGCAGCACGGTGATCGGCGACACCCTGACGATCAAGGTCTTTCAGGCGCTGGCCTCGGGCCTGTCGCTGCGCCCCGGGCGCAAGGTGATCCTGTCGGACACCGGCAATTTCCCGACCGATCTCTACATGGCCGAAGGGCTGATAAAGGCGCTGGATCAGGGCCATGTGCTGAAAACCGTCGCGCCAGAGGATGTCGCGGCCAATATCGACGAGACCGTCGCGGTGCTGATGCTGACCCAGGTCGATTACCGCACCGGCCGGCTGCATGACATGAACGCCCTGACCGCGCAGGCCCAGGGCTGCGGGGCGCTGACGATCTGGGATCTGGCCCACAGCGCCGGTGCGCTGCCGGTCGATCTGACCGCAGCGAATGCCGATTTCGCCGTGGGATGCACCTACAAGTACCTCAATGCCGGCCCCGGCGCGCCGGCCTTCATCTCTGTCGCGCCCCGCCACATAGATCACATCGCCCCGGCGCTGTCGGGCTGGCTGGGCCATGCCGCGCCCTTCGCGTTCGACCTCGATTACCGCCCCGGCGCAGGAATCGAACGGATGCGCGTCGGCACACCGCCGGTCCTGCAGATGGCCGCGCTGGCGGCGGCACTGGATGTCTGGGACACCGCGGACATCGCCGATGTCCGCGCCAGGTCCATCGAATTGACCGATCTGTTCGTCACGCTGGTCGAGGCCGCCTGCCCCGGCCTGACGCTGGCCAGTCCGCGCGACGGGTATGCACGCGGCAGCCAGATTTCATTCGCCCACCCGGACGGCTATGCCATCATGCAGGCGCTGATCTCGCGCGGTGTGATCGGCGATTTCCGCGCGCCCGACATCATGCGCTTCGGGTTCACCCCGCTTTACATCGGCGAGGAAGAGGTGCGCGCGGCGGTGGCGATACTGGCCGAAATCCTGGAAAGCCGGCTGTGGGACCGGCCGGAATTCAAGACCCGCGCGGCGGTCACCTGACACGCCGGCGCGCGGCGGCGCATCACCAGCTGCCGCTTGCGCCGCCGCCCGATGAACTGCCCCCGCCGAAGGATGAGCCGCTGGATCCCGATGACGAACTTTCCGAGATCATCGGGATGGTACGGGTTTCGCTGTTGGCGTAATCGCAATTGCGGCAGTTGTAATCCACCCGTTTGCGCCCGGTGCTGCTGGTGGTCGCCGGTTCCAGAACCGTCGATTTCGTCGTCATCGTCTTGTAGCCGCATCGCGGACATCCACTGTGACGCGAGAACCAGGCCGGATGGCGGGTGATTTCCATGCCGGCGCAATTCGGACAGTGCCAGACGTCATAATCGACCGATTTCAGGAATTCCTCCAGCCGCTGCCCGCCGTCAAGATGTTCATCATCGGCGGTTTCGCCGGCTCGGATCATCAGGCTGCGGCATTGCCGGCAGGGGCGCGGGCGGCGGCGCAGATAGCCGCGAATGGCAAAGAACGCGGCCCCCAACGGCACCGCGACCAGGGCATATGCCCACTCGCCGGCAAGGGTCAGCCAGCGCCTGATGCGCGACCAGCCACGGTGCAGCGTTCCGGCCCCGAACTCGTCCGGATACGCGCCGGCAACCTCGAAAATCGTCGCCGCGACCCCAGCCTCGATGCCGTCCTGATAGTCATTCAGGCGAAAGGCGGGCAGGAACACCGTGTCGATCACGCGTTTCATGTCGGCGTCGCGTTCCCGACCGTATCCCCGGCCAAGTTCGATCCGCATTTCGCGGTCGTCGCGCGCCACCAGGATCAGCACCCCGTCATTGCGCAGCGCATTGCCGATGCCCCATGTGTTGAACAACCGGGTTGCAAAGCTTTCAATCGAGCCGCGGTGGCCATAATCGCTGGTCCGGTCAATCGTCAGCACGGTCATTTCGATGCCGGTATTGCGGTAAAGGCCGATCAGATCGTCCCGGATACGCTTTTCCGCGGATGGCTGCAAAAGACCTGCGTAATCATTGACATAGATATTGTCATAGTCCGGCAGGCGGCCGCCATCCAGGGTTCTGGCACCGTTTGCGACAGTCGTTTCAAATTCTGCGGGACCAACGGGCGCAATGCCGCCGCGCAGCGGGTCGGGCCTTGTCAGCCAGCCCACGCCATAGCCAAGCAACAGGCCGATCGCCACAACGGCCGCAAGAACGAACCCTGCGATGCGCAAGTCATATCGGGTCATCGCGAAAGCCCCTTGCGCGCCGCCCTCAGGCGCTTTTCAGGATCGGGCGGCGGCCGCGCCGGGCCCAGTCGCGCACCGCGTCGCCAAAGGCCGTGAACAGCCGGGTCGAAACCGGGTCATTCACCGCGTTGAATTCCGGATGCCACTGCACCGACAGGGTAAAGCCCGGCGCGTCGCGCACATACAACGCCTCTGGCGTGGAATCATCGGCCACGCCGTCGATCACGATCCGGGTGCCGGGCCGGTCGATCCCCTGCCCGTGCAACGTGTTGGTCATCACCTGGCGCGCGCCCATCAGGTCGTGAAACACGCCGCCCTCGGTGAAGGTGACGTTCTGGCGAAGCTCGAAAATCTGTTCCTGGGTGCCGTCGGGCGGCATCCGGTGGTTCATCCGTCCCGGCAGATCGCGGATTTCGGGATGCAACGTGCCGCCGAAGGCAACGCTGACTTCCTGAAAGCCGCGGCAGACACCAAAGTAGGGCTGCCCGCGTTCGGTCAGGGCCCGGATCAGCGGCAGGGTGATCGCATCGCGCGCGCGGTCGAATGTGCCATGCGCCTCGGTCTCGGGCTGGCCATATTCCTCGGGATGCACATTGGGCCGCCCGCCGGTGAACAGGAAGCCATCGAAATGCGACATCAGCTCTTCGATGCCGACCAGTTCGGGATCGGTCGGGATAATCACCGGCGTACAATCCGCAACCTTCGAGATCGCGCAGGACGAGTGATAGCCACCGGCATGGACAAGATAGGTGTCCGAAATCATGTGGCTGTTGCCGATTATCCCGACGATGGGCCGTGACATTTGCGCTCCTCAACATGTCGCATGCTTGGCGCAATACATAATACCGCGCGCGCGTCTGGTCGAGACCCATTCGCCGCACAGAAACTGTGCAACCCGGCTGTGGTATCGCCGCATCGGTCAGTTCCCGGCCGGCAAGCGTTGCGTCCCGCGATCCATCACCGCCGGCAAGTCACTTGCCTATCGCGCGGTCAGTCCTCGCCCACCAGCCCCGCCGCCGCGATCCCGGCCAGTCCCGCGATCACGTCATTGTCGCTTGTGTCGCCGGTCACGCCCAGCGCGCCGATCACCGGTCCGTCGGCGGTTTCGCGCAGCAGGATGCCGCCCGGAACCGGCACCACCTTGCCGCCGTAGACCCCGTTCACCGCGGCAAAGAAATAAGCCTGCACCTCG
>JAJDOB010000243.1 GCA_022340385.1 Rhodobacter sp. | reverse complement strand
GCCAGCAGCATGCCGATGGCGATCCCGCCGGCGATCAGTGAGGAACCGCCATAGCTGACGAATGGCAGCGTCATCCCCTTGGCCGGCAGCAGCCGCACCGCAACGCCCATGTTGATGATCGCCTGAACGCCAAAGGTGCAGGCCAGCCCGGTGCCCGCCAGCCGGATGAACGGGTCACGCTCGCGGATCAGCCGGAACAGCGAGCGCACGGTGATCGCCATGTACAAAAGGATGATGCAGGCCACCAGGATCAGGCCGTATTCCTCTGCCGCGACCGCGATGATGAAATCGGTATGGGCATCCGGCAGCGACCATTTCACGCTGCCCTCGCCGACGCCGACACCGAAGAAGCCGCCCTCGCGGATCGCGCCGGTGGCATAGCCAAGCTGGGTTGTCGGGTCGACCTCTGGGTTGAGAAACCCGTCGATGCGGCGGGCGAAATGTTCCGAATTGTTATACGAAAACGTGCCGGCGAAGACCACGAAGGCGGCAATTCCGATCAGCAGGGTAAAGGGCGCGCCGGCGACGAAATACATCACACCCCAGCCGAACAGCACCAGACAGGCCTGTCCGAAATCGGGTTGCAGGGCCAGGAATCCGACGATGACGGCGGTCAGGGCGAAGGAATAGGTCTTGCCCGGCGGGCCGTTGATTTCCTGGCTCGCGGCCATCAGCCAGGCCGACATGATGATCAGCCCGGGCTTGAGGAATTCCGATGGCTGCAGCGACGCAAAGCCCAACGAGTACCAGCGCGTGGCGCCCTTGCCGAAATCGGTGCCCAGCAAAGGCAGCAATGCCAGCGCGACAAAGGCGCAGGCAAAGCCCAGCACCCCCAGCCGGCGCACCAGATTGGGCGACATCATCGACGTCAGCACCATCGCGATCAGCGCCAGACTGCCAAAGAACGCCTGCCGCTGGACATAGTGGAATGCCTCGAACCCGTTGCGGCTGGCCAGCGGCGGCGATGCCGCAAGGCCCAGCAGGATGCCGATGCCGAACAGCAAAAGCACACATGACATGGTCCATTTGTCGATGGTCCGCCACCATCGCGGCAAAATTGGTTCGCTATCCCGCACCGGGACCGTGCCGAACACCATTTCCGTCATGAAGTACCGCCTGAAACTGCCACCGCTCTGCCCGATTTTTCGGGTCTCAGGCGCAGTTTAACGACAAAGGCGACGTGGCGCTAGGAAAAATGCGCGGCCAACGCACAAGAGTCGCTCGCCTGCGGGCGCGCCTCGCATTCGCGAAATGCGGCCCGACAGACAAGCGGCAAGCGGCGCTGCTAAAGCACCATCACATCCAGCGGCGGAAAGCCGTTGAAGCCGACCGAAGAATAGCTGGACGTGTAGGCGCCGCAGTTGCGGATCATGATCTTGTCGCCCGACCGCAGACCCAGCGGCAGTTGTACGGCGCGCTTTTCATACAGAACATCCGCGCTGTCACAGCTGGGACCGGCCAGAATGCAGGGGCCGGTCGACTCGTGCTCGCGCCTGGTCAGGAACTGATAGCGGATCGCCTCGCCCTCGGTCTCGGCCAGACCGGAAAACCGGCCGATGTCGAGATAGACCCAGCGGTGCAGGTCATTGTCGGATTTCCGTGACACCAGCAGCACTTCGGCGGCGATCATGCCGGCCTCGGCAACCAGCCCGCGGCCCGGCTCGGCCATCAGGCGCGGCACGTTGCCAAAACGCTCGGTGACAAGCTCGATCACGCGTGCGGCATAGGCGGTCGGGTGCTGGATTTCCTCGCCGTAGAAAGCAGGGAAACCGCCGCCGATGTTCAGCAGGTCCAGCTTGTGGCCTGCCGCCTGCGCCATGTGCCAAATCGTCGAGACCTGATCCAGCGTCGTGGTCCACATCTCTGCCTTGCGGGTTTGCGACCCGACATGGAACGAAAACCCGACCGCGTGCAGGCCCAGCGCGGTTGCATGGCTCAACAGGCTCAGCGCCTTGTCACGCGCGCAGCCGAACTTTCGGCTCAGTGGCCAGTCGGCCTCGGACGCGTCGACGATCAGCCGGATGTAGACCTGCGCGCCGGGGGCGTGCCGGGCGATCTTTTCCAGCTCTTCCTCGGCATCGGCGGCAAACAGCGTGATGCCGCTGGCATGGGCATAGGCGATGTCGCTGGCGCGTTTGACGGTGTTGCCAAAGGAAATCGCCGCGGGACGCGCGCCCAGCGACAGGCAAAGCTCGATCTCGCCGCGCGAGGCCGCGTCGAAATGGCTGCCCTGTGCGATCAGGGTCTCGATGATCTGCGGCGCCGGGTTTGCCTTGACCGCATAATGCAGATGCGCCCGGCCCAGGCCGGCCTTCAGCGCGCGGAACTGGCGCGCCACCAGATCGGTGTCAAGCACCAGCGTGGGGCGGTCGAAACTGTGGGCGGCTATGAACGCCTCGACGCGGGAAACGGGCAGGTTTGCGGGTGCAACAGGGGTCGCACCGACGGTGTCGGTTACATAAGCGTTCATGGTCATCTCCAGTAGACCCGGCCATTGTGCAGGAAAACCTGCCCGAGACCGCTCAGTTCCAAGGGAGACGTTACCGTCGCTACGTAAACACGTGTTGGCCAGAGGCGCGTGCGTTGGCGTCTTGCCGGGCATCTAAGACCGGTTTGCGATTCACGCAAGATGTTTTTTGCGATGAAGTACAAATAGTTGCTGCGGGCGAAATCGGGCCGAAAATGCAACGGTATCCGGCCTGTCGCGGTCCGGGCGTTCGCACCCGGCCGGATCGCAATCAAAGCCCGGCAATTCGATCACCACGCGGCCCGGTCCGGGGGCGCGGAATCGCACATCGACCGGTCGGGCCGGGCCTTCGCGGCGTCAGCCCGCCAGCGCCGCGACCCGGGCCATGAAATCCTCGCCGCGTTTCTCGAAATTCGGGTATTGGTCGAAACTGGCCGCCGCCGGGGCCAGCAGGACGGTGTCGCCGGGCCGGGCATCGGTGGCGGCCTGCGCCACTGCCCGGTCCATGGTTTCGCAAATCTCGTAGGGCGTGCCACCCAGTTGCAGCGCGAAATCGCGCGCCGAATGGCCGATCAGGTAGGCCTTGATCACGCCGCCCAGATGCGGTGCCAGCGCCGCAATGCCGCCGTCCTTGCCCAGCCCGCCGGCAATCCAGCGGATGTTGCCGAACGCCTGAAGCGCCTGCGCGGCGCTGTCGACATTGGTGGCCTTGCTGTCGTTGACATAGGTCACGCCCTGGATTTCGCCGACGATCTGGCTGCGGTGCGGCAGACCGGCGAAAGAATGAAACGCCTGTTCAATTACCTTCGGTGCCAGCCCCAGCGCGCGGGTCGCGGCATAGGCGGCACAGGCGTTCTGGTGGTTATGCGCGCCGGGCAGCCCGCGGATCGCACGCAGGTCGATCGAGGCGATCTGGCGCGCCTTGCGCATCTCGCTCAGGAACCCCTTGCGCGCAAAGACCGACCAGCCGGGACCGTCCAGCTTGCTGCCGCTGGACACCCGGATCACCCGGTCGTCGGCGGGCCCCTGCGCCAGTTGCCCGGCCAGATAGCGCCCCTCTGGCTCGTCCACGCCGATCACCGCGCGATCCGGGCCGCCCTCGGCGAACAGCCGGCGTTTGGCGGCAAAATAGCCGCCAAGCCCGCCGTGACGGTCCAGGTGATCGGGGCTGAGGTTGGTGAACACCGCGATGTCGGGCGTCAGCGCGCGGGCCAGGTCGGTCTGGTAGCTGGACAGTTCCAGCACGATGACCTCGCCCGAAATCGCCGGGTCGATGTCCAGCACGCCGACGCCGATGTTGCCGGCCAGCTGCGTGGGCCGCTGCGCGTGCTGCAGGATATGGTGGATCAGCGCCGAGGTGGTGGATTTGCCGTTGCTGCCGGTAACGGCGATCACCTGCGGCGTCTGGTCGAGAGTATCCCAGTCCTCTGTCGCAAGGCTGCCGAAGAACAGGCCGATGTCATTGTCGACCGGCACGCCCGCGATCTGCGCGGCAGCGATGATCGGGTTCGGCTGCGGGTACAGATGCGGGATACCGGGCGAGACGATCAGCGCGGCGACATCCTCGAACGCATTCCGGCGGGTCAGGTCATGCGGGTCGAACCCCGCCGCCGCCGCCGCGTCGCGCGCCTCGGCGCTGTCGTCCCAGACCAGCGGGATCGCCCCGCCCGCCCGCAACGCGCGGGCAGCGGCCAGGCCGGACCGGCCAAGGCCCAGCACGGCAACGCGCTGGCCGGTGTAACCCTGAACCGGGATCATGTGATGCGTATCCTCATGCGTCTGGGCGTAGCGGATCGGCGGGCAGTTGGGAAGTGGCTGCGCGCCTGGCTGTCGCCGCGCCCTGCCGAGTGCCACAGCGTATTCCGCGAAGATGGCAATGAACCATCCACTGATCTGCCCCGTTCAACCCGATTGCGGTGCCCGCACGACCTGTTTCCCCCCGGGTCAGTGCCTGCCCGGGGGACGGGCAGGCGCAGACCCGGCGGCCTTGCGGCCATGATTCCGGGCCGGGGTCCCGCGCCTAAAGCGGCGTCCTTTCAATGTGAATCGGTGGGGCCGCTCTGGCCTTCTGTTCTTGCGCGCAATTCATTCCGAAAACCGGTTCCCACTTTTCGGATTGCGTGACTAGCGCACCTTCAGCGTCGCCAGCCCGATCAGGGCGAGGATCAGGCTGATGATCCAGAACCGGATCACGATCTGCGGTTCGGACCATCCCTTTTTCTCGAAATGATGGTGGATCGGGGCCATCAGGAACACCCGCCGCCCGGTGCGTTTGAAATAAAGCACCTGGATGATGACCGACAGCGCCTCGACCACGAACAGCCCGCCGACGATGGCCAGAACCAGCTCGTGCTTGGTGGCCACGGCGATGCCGCCCAGCGCGCCGCCCAGCGCCAGCGACCCGGTGTCGCCCATGAACACGGCCGCGGGCGGCGCGTTGTACCACAGGAACCCCAGCCCGCCACCGATCAGCCCGGCGCAGAACACCAGAATCTCGCCGGTGCCGGGTACGTAATGCACATCCAGATAGTCGGTAAAGTCGACCCGGCCCACCGCATAGGCGATCACGCCCAGCGTTCCGGCGGCAATCATCACCGGCATGATCGCCAGCCCGTCCAGGCCGTCGGTCAGGTTGACCGCGTTGGCGGCGCCGACGATGACGATCATGGCGAAGGGCACGAACATGATGCCAAGGTTCAGCAATGTATCCTTGAAGACCGGGAATGCCAGCCGCCCCGAAAGCGGGCTGTAATCCACGATACGCTCTGACAGGCTGATGTCGATGGCGGCGTGCGAAGACATCGCCCAGTAGCCCGCGATCGCGGCGATCACGAACCCGATCAGCAGGCGCAGCTTGCCCGACACGCCCTTGGTATTGTTTCTGGACACTTTCGCATAGTCATCGGCAAAGCCGACCAGGCCGAAGCTCACGGTCACGAACAGGATCATCCAGACAAAGGTATTGTCGAGCCGCACCCACAGCAGGCTGGACACCACCAGCGCGCCCAGGATCAGCACCCCGCCCATCGTCGGCGTGCCCTGCTTGGTGATCAGGTGGCTTTCGGGGCCGTCGTCGCGGATCGGCTGGCCGTTGCCCTGCCGGCGTTTCAGCAGGTTGATCAGCGGGCGACCGAAGATGAAGCCGAAGATCAGCGCAGTGAAGAACGCCCCCCCGGCGCGGAAGGTGATGTAGCGAAACAGGTTGAAGATGTCGCCGCCGTCGGAAAATTGGGTCAACCAGTACAACATTACGCCTGATCCTCGCTTTGCGTTGGCAGCGGATGGCCCAATTTGCGGATGGCGTCAACAACCGTGCTGACCTTGCTGCCAAGCGAGCCCTTGACCAGCACAACATCGCCGGCGTCGACCAGCGTATGCGCGCGTTTGACCATTTCGGGCGCGGTTTCCACCCAGATCCCGCGCTGATCCTCGGGCAGGGCATCATGCAGCGCCTGCATCCGGGGGCCGACCGTGTGGACCAGATCGAGGGCTTTCAGGCTGGCAAGCCCTGCCAGCCCGGCGTGCAGCCCGGTCTCGTCCGGTCCCAGTTCCAGCATGTCGCCCAGCACCGCAATCCGGCGGCCCCGCGCGATCCGCCCGACATCATCGCGCGGGGCGGTGGCGGCCAGCACTTCCAGGCTGGCGGCCATCGAGGTCGGGTTGGCATTATAGGCGTCGTCGATCAGATCGAAGGTCAGGCGGTCGTCGAAGCGGTCGAACGTCAGTGTCTCGATGGTGCCGCGCCCGGCCGGGGGCTGCCACAGCCTCAGATCCTGCGCCGCCAGCGCCAGATCGCCGTCAAGCGCGGCAACCACGCCCAGCACGCCCACGGCGTTAAGCGCGAAATGCCGCCCCGGAGAGCCGAGTTTGAACACCAGCCCGGTGCCGTCGATATCGGCCCGCGCCACGGTCCTGTTGCGGCCAAGCTGCAGGCCGGTCAGGCGATGGCTGACCGCATCGCTCTCTCCGAAGGTGGTGACATGCGCCGCGGCGGCGCGCGCAGCCGCGATCAGGATCGGGCTGGTCGCCAGATCGCCGTTCAACACCGCGTGGCCGCCCGGTTTCAGCCCGTCGCAGATCGACGCTTTTTCGCGCGCGATACCCTCCAGGTTCTCGAATGCCTCCAGATGCGCCGCCGCAACCGTGGTGATCATCACCACATGCGGCCGGGCCAGTCGCGCCAGCGGCGCGATCTCTCCGGGATGGTTCATGCCGATCTCGATCACGGCGAATTCGGCGTCGCGCGGCAGTCGCGCCAGGGTCAGCGGCACCCCCCAGTGGTTGTTGAAACTCTTTTCGGCGGCGTGCACCCGGCCCTGCCGCGCCAGCACGGCGCGCAGCATTTCCTTGGTCGAGGTCTTGCCGACGGATCCGGTGATGCCGATCACCCGCGCGCCGGAGCGCGCGCGCCCCGCCCGCCCCAGCCGTTCAAGCCCGGCCAGCACATCGTCGACGATCAGCAGCGGCGCATCCTTGGCGACGTTTTCGGGCACCCGGCTGACCAGCGCCGCCGCCGCGCCGTTCTTCAGCGCCTGGGTCACGAAATCATGGCCATCGCGGATGTCCTTCAGCGCGACGAACAGATCGCCCGGACACAGCGACCGCGTGTCGATCGAAACACCGCTTGCCGCCCAGTCCGCCGTGGCGCGCCCACCGGTTGCGGCGGCGGCCTCTGCGGCGGTCCAAAGGCTCATACCAGCCGCCCGTCAAGGGCTGCGACGGCGACGCTGGCCTGCTCGACATCGTCAAACGGAAACACGTCGTCGCCCACCACCTGGCCGGTCTCGTGGCCCTTGCCCGCCACCAGCAGCGCGTCGCCGGGTTGCAGCGCGTCGACGCCGCGCAGGATCGCCTCGGCCCGGTCGCCGACCTCGGTCGCCTCCGGGCAGGCCGCCATGATCGCGGCGCGGATATCGCCCGGTTCCTCGCTGCGCGGATTGTCATCGGTGACAAACACCACGTCGGCATAGGTCTTGGCCGCGGCCCCCATCATCGGGCGCTTGTAGGGGTCGCGGTCGCCGCCGGCCCCGAACACCACGACCAGCCGGCCCAGCACATGCGGGCGCAACGCCTTCAGCGCGGTTTTCAGCGCCTCGGGCGTGTGTGAATAATCGACAAATACCGAACTGCCGTTTTCGCGCGTCGCCGCCAGCTGCATCCGGCCCCGCACGCCGACCAGTTCATGCAGCACATCGAACGTGCGCGTCGGATCGCAGCCCGAGGCGATGACCAGCCCGGCGGCGGTCAACACGTTTTCGGCCTGAAACCCGCCGATCAGGTTCAGCCGTACCTGGCGCGGCCGCCCGTTCCAGTCAAAGCGCAATTCCTGGCCGGTTGCGTCATAGCGTTGCGCGCGGATCCGCAGGTTCGCCTCTGGCCGCTGACCGACAGTCAGCAGATCCTGCCCGCGATCCAGCACGATATCGGCCATCTCGGGACCGCGCGGATCGTCAAGGTTGATTACCGCCGCACCATCATCGGCCAGAACCCGTGTGAACAACCCGGTTTTGGCAGCGAAATACTCATTGAAATCAGTGTGGTAGTCCAGATGATCCTGGCTGAGGTTGGTAAAGGCCGCCGCCGCCACGCGAACCCCGTCCAGCCGCCGCTGCGCCAACCCGTGACTGGACGCTTCCATCGCCACATGGTCGATGCCCGCCCCCGCGATCTGCGCCAGAACCCGGTGCAGGGTGATCGGTTCCGGCGTGGTATGCGCCAGCGGCATTTCCCAGGCGCCCTCGACCCCGGTGGTGCCCAGATTGACCGAAGGCAGGCCCAGCAGGGACCAGATTTGCCGGGTGAAGGTGGCGACAGATGTCTTTCCGTTGGTGCCGGTGACGGCGACGATGGTTTCGGGCTGTACGCCGAACCAAAGCGCCGCGGCAAAGGCCAGCGCCTGGCGCGGATCCTCGGTGACGATCAGCGCCGCGTCATGGGCCGCCAGTTCCGCCCGGGCGATATGCGCGCCCTCCCGGTCGGTCAGAATCGCGGCGGCGCCCATGCGCAGTGCGAACTGGATATATTCACCGCCATGCACGCGGCTGCCCGGCAGCGCCGCGAACAGCGCGCCCGGCTGCACCTCGCGGCTGTCCACGCTCAGCCCGGTTATCCGCGCCTCGCGCCCGCCCTGCGCCGTCAGCCCGAGATCTGCCAGAGATTTCACCCGATCGCCCATCCGAAAACCGCTCTTGCTGTTCTTGTGGCGCGGCTTTGTCCGAGGCGCGCGCGATTAGTTCGAGGTCAGTGTTAGCCGATTCACCGCGCCGGGTTCAATCTCTGGACGCAGGCCCAGCAACGGAGCGGTGCGCCGGATCACCTCGGCGGCCACCGGCACCGCCGTCCACCCGGCGGTGCGGCGCGGACGCGGACCAGAGGTTTCGGTCGGTTCGTCCAGCGACACCACCAGCACGTATTTCGGATCATGCGCGGGGAAAACCGAGGCGAAGGTCGTGATCACCCGGTCGTTGTAATAGCCCCCGCGCGGGCGCGGCTTGTCGGCGGTTCCGGTCTTGCCCGCAACCGCGTAGCCGGGAACCTCGCCAAAGCTGGCGGTGCCGCGGGTGACGACCTGGCGCAGCATCAGCCGCGCCGCCGCCGAGACATCGGCGCTGACGACGCGCTCTCCGATGACGGGCGCGCGGCGTTTCAGCAGCGTCGGCGTGACCCTGGTGCCGCCATTCAGGATGCTGGCATAGGCGGTTGCCAGATGCAGCGGGCTGGCCGACATGCCGTGCCCGTAAGATGTTGTAATCGTGACGATTTCAGACCAGCGCTTGGGGATCAGCGGTCGCGCGCCGGGCGCCTCGAACAGCTCGACCGGGGTCGCGTCGAAAAAGCCGAGCTTGGTGAAGAATTCGCGCTGCCGTTTCTGGCCGATCATCATCGCCATGGTCGCGGTGCCGACATTCGAGGATTTGACGATCACATCCGTCACCGACAGAAGCGGCCCGTAATTGTGGCCGCGGAATTCGTGGATCTTGTATTTGCCCCAGGTCATCGGCGCGTTGGCATCGACCATGGACTGGGGGTTGACCAGCCCCAGTTCCATCGCCTGCGCGGCGGCGAAGATCTTGAAGGTAGAGCCAAGCTCGTACACCCCCTGCACCGCGCGGTTGAACAGCGGGCTGTCGGCCTGGTCGCCTGTGGTCAACGGGACCGGCCGGTCGTTGGGATCGAAATCCGGCAGGCTGGCCATTGCGACGATTTCGCCGGTATTGGCATCCATCAGCACCGCGGCAGCGCCCTTGGCGTTCATCAGCCGCATTCCGCCGTAAAGCACGCGTTCGACCGCCGCCTGCACCGTCAGGTCGATGGACAGTTCCAGCGGGCGGCCCTCTTCGGCGGGATCGCGCAGGTAGGTGTCAAAGGCCTTTTCGATGCCGGCGGTGCCGATGACCTCGGCGGCATACACCCCCTCGCGGCCAAATCCGTAGCCGCCCAGAATATGCGCAGCCAGCTTGCCATTGGGGTAAAGCCGCATCTCGCGCGGGCCGAACAACAGGCCCGGCTCGCCGATGTCATGCACCGCCTGCTGCTGTTCCGGAGAGATTTTCTTTTTGATCCACAAGAACTTGCGCTTGCCGGTGAAGTCTTTCAGCAGGCGCTGCTCGTCCAGATCGGGAAAGATCGCCACCAGTTTCGCCGCCGCGTTCTGCGGGTCGATCATGATCGGTGGCTGCGCGTAAAGCGAGCTGGTCTGAAGGTTGGTGGCCAGAATGCGGCCGCGCCGGTCGACGATATCGGCGCGCTGCGCCACGATGCGCGAGGTCGAGGCCGCGGCGCGCGGCTCCGACGGGTCCGACGCCGCCATCAGCCCCATGCGCCCGCCGACGACGCAGAAGGCGCAAAAGAAGAACAGCGCCAGCACCAGCAGCCGCCCTTCGGCGCGCTGGCGGGCACGGTCGCGCATGCCTTCGTGGCGCAGGCGGATGTTTTCGCGCTCGATCGCGTCGGGATTCTCGCCTTTCTGGCGGGCCGACAGGATACGCGCCAGCGGGCGCAGGGGGGTGCGGGTCATGGCTGGCTGTCCTCCTGGCTTTCGATTTCGGCGCCAGTGCCAGTGTCGATGTCGGCGCCCGGCAAGACACCGACCACTTCCACCGCATCGTCGATTTGCAGCGCCGGATAGGCGATCTGGTCGATGCGGCCGAACTGTTCGGGGCGCAGCGGTGTCAGCCCCAGCGACTCAAAGTTGATCTCGGCCAGTTCGCGCAGCCGGTCCGGGCGGTTCAGATAGGCCCATTCGGCGCGCAGCACGGCGCGGGTTTCCAGCAATGCGCCGATCTCGCGCTGCAAGCTGTCCACCTTGTTTAGCGCCGCCTGGGTCTTGTAATTCTCGCTATAGGCCCAGAAGGCCAGCCCCATGACCGCCAGCGCGGAAAAAATATAAATCAGCGATCTCAACGCTTTGTTCCTCTGTTTGGCAAGACCGGCATCCCCATCGCGGCGCGATCCGCACGGCCTGCCGGGGCGTCCGTGCGCACCCCGATGCGCAGCTTGGCAGAGCGCGAGCGCGGGTTCTCGGCCAGTTCCTGTTCGTCCGGGCCGATCGCGCGGCGCGTCTTCAGCGTGAAGCGCGGCGTCAGTTCTTCCGGCGCGGGGGCATGGCGGCTGCCCTGCCCGCCGCCGCTGCTGCGCTGCTGGAAGAACCGTTTCACCATCCGGTCCTCGATGGAATGAAAGGTCACGACCGCAAGCTGCCCGCCCGGTCCAAGCGCGCGTTCGGCGGCCTCCAGCCCGTCCGCCAGTTGCCCGAATTCGTCGTTCACCGCGATGCGGATCGCCTGAAAGCTGCGGGTCGCGGGGTGGGTCTGGCCGGGTTTCGGGCGTGGCAGGCAGCCCTCGACAATCCGCGCCAGCGCGTGGGTGGTTTCAATCGGCGCCTTGGCCCGTTCGCGGGTGATGGCGCGCGCGATCCGGCGCGCGGCGCGTTCCTCGCCATAGTGATACAGGATGTCGGCCAGCACCGCCTCGTCGGCCTCGTTCACGATATCGGCCGCATCCGGCCCGTCGCCGCCCATCCGCATGTCCAGCGGGCCGTCGGCCATGAAGGAAAAGCCGCGCGCGGCCTGATCCAGCTGCATCGAAGAGACCCCGATATCCAGGACCACCCCGTCAAGCGTTGCACCGGCATGCCGGTCCAGGTCGCTGAATCTGCCCTCGACCAGCCGCAGCCGGTCGCCATATTGCCCGGCCCAGGATTGCGCCATCGCGAAAACGCTTGGGTCGCGATCCACGCCGATCACCGTGTCGGCCCCGGCTTCCAGCAACCCGCGCGCATAGCCGCCCGCGCCAAAGGTGCCGTCCAGCCAGACGCCCCGCACCGGGGCAATCGCTGCCAGCAGCGGGCGCAACAGGACAGGGACATGCGGGGCGGGGGCGATGGCCGTCGCAGCCATTCCCCTAGCCCTCGCGCGTTTTGTCGAGAAGCGTCAGCGGGTCGAAATCGTCGGGGAAATCTTCCAGCCAGGCCTCTGTCTTGGACAGTTCCTCGGCGTCGTATGTTGCCGGGTTCCAGATCTGGAACGTGTCGCCGGTGGCGATAAAGAAGGTCTCTGCGTCCAGCCCGATCTTGTTGCGCAGCTTTGCCGGCATCACGATGCGGCCGGTATCGTCGACGCTTGTCAGTTGCGACTGGCCGGAAAACAGCCGTTCCAGCATGCGCCGTTCGACGCTGCCACGCGGCAGGTCGGCGATCTGGTCATCGACCTCGCTGATCGCTTCCATTGTATAGCATTCAAGGTAATTGCGGCGGTGATCGCCATAGACAATCACGAATTCGGGGGTCTTGCCGTCGGACCAGCCGGGATCGCCCGCCTCAAGCACACGGCGAAACTGGGCCGGGATAGACACCCTGCCCTTGCCATCCATCTTTTGATGGAATTCGCCTCTGAACCTGCGCGCCAATGTCCTCGCGGCCCCTCTCGTTACGCCCCTTGCTTCCGGGCTTGTGATCCCGGTTCCGGCTTCCCCGTCCGGAAATGGAAACGGCGGATTGATCTGCTGCCACTGATCAATCCGCCGCCCTCGTCCCATTTCTGGGGTGTCCGACTGCACGCGCCACCTGGGGGGATGTCTGCTCGCTCGCGCGCCGGATCTCTTTGTTCGATGAAAGCGGGTGCCTGTACGAAACCTGACTTTTTTTGGGAGGTTGAGGTCTTGAGCGCCTCTTTATGTTCCCGTCTTCATCGTGGTTACAGGGATGCCATGGGAAATCATGGAAATCAACAGTAAATGCTGGGAAATACTGCCGAAACGCCCAAATCAGGCACTTGACGAGCAATGCTCGCCCGGCCCGGAAGGCGCAATTTTCGCATCAAGTGGTAGACGAGCAAAAAACCGCTACTATATGTAGTGGCACTTCACGCAGAGAAATAAAGTGCCATAATTTCCCGGTTTTTTTTCTAAATTTTGCGTGGCGGTGGCAAAATCGGCCGATTTCAACCCGCGAATCCGGCGCGACTCGCGCCCGGAATCGCGGGATTCGGCCGAATCCGGACAAATGATTCGAAATCTGGCGCGGCGGGGATCAATTCATTCCATGATTTCCCACGGCGTGCCCTGGACACCTTGAGATATGTCCCGCAAACCACAGGTCGCGGTGGTTCAGGCCATGTCCCCGGCCACCAGCCGCGCCGCCAGTGCGGCGTAGGCATCCGCCACCGGCCCCTCGCCCGCCGCAATCGGCGTGCCGCTGTCGCCGGCGATGCGCACTTCCAGATTCAGCGGCAACTCGCCCAGGAACGGCACTCCGATCGCCTCGGCTTCGGCGCGCACGCCGCCATGACCGAAGATATGCGCCTCGTGCCCGCATTGCGGACATATATAAGTGGACATGTTCTCGATCAGCCCCAGCACCGGGGTTTTCAGCGTGTTGAACATGTCGATGGCCTTGCGCGCATCCAGCAATGCCACGTCCTGCGGGGTCGACACCACCAGCGCACCGGTCAGTCTGGTCTTCTGGCACAGCGTCAGCTGCACATCCCCCGTGCCCGGCGGCAGGTCGATGATCAGCACGTCCAGCCTGCCCCATTCCACCTGCCCCAACATCTGCTGCAACGCACCCATCAGCATCGGGCCGCGCCAGACCACCGCCTTGGCCGGGTCCACCATCAGCCCGATCGACATCATGGTGACGCCATGCGCCTGCAGGGGGATGATCTTCTTGCCGTCGGGCGAGGCCGGGCGCTGGCTGACGCCCATCATGCGCGGCTGCGACGGTCCGTAGATATCGGCGTCCAGCAACCCGACACGCCGGCCCTGCCGGGCCAGTGCGACCGCCAGGTTGGACGCCACCGTGGATTTGCCGACGCCGCCCTTGCCCGAGGCGATCGCAAGGATACGGTCGACCCCGCTGACCTTTTCGGGGCCGGCCTGCGGTGTCGGGTGGCGGCCGATCTTCAGATCGGGCGGCGGGGATTTTTGCTGCGGTGCAGCGGGGCCATGCGCGGTCAACACGGCCGAAACGCTGGTCACGCCGGGCAGCGCCGCGACGGCTTTTTCGGCCTCGGCGCGCAGGTTTTCCAGCAACCGGGCGGCGTCCGCGCTGTCCGCTTCGATGACGAATCGCACGGCACCACCGTCTATGGTCAGCGCGCGCACCATATCGCGTGTGACAAGATCGCCACCATCCGGCAGGTTAAGCCGCGACAATACTTGACGAATTTTTTCGATTTCGAGCGTCATGACTTTTTTTCCCGCCTGAAAGACAGGCAATAGGTGCAACCTTTTGGGCAAGAAGCAAGTACCGCGCGACAGGATGCCCAAAAATCGGTCAAAACGCGCTTTGCTTTACCTTACGAAACATATGCAGATGCTGCATAGCAGCAATTCGCAGCCATCTATTGTGCACCCGCAGCATAAAGTTATGTTGGTGGCAACAGCGCAGACATACCGTCAACGCGCAGCAACCAAGAAACAGAAAGGTGCATAACATGGCTTCTACCACCGCACTGCACGGTTTCGAAACCGGCATCATCGCCCGCATCCGGGCCTCCGTTCACCGGGCGCGCATCAATAACGAAAAGCGCCGCGATTTCAACCGTACCTACGCCGAACTCAGCAAGCTGACCAACCGCGAGCTGGACGATCTGGGCATCGGACGGGCCAACATCGCCGACGTGGCGCGCTCTGCCGCCTACGGCAACTGACAAGACAGGATCAGACGCCCTCTCCTCCTCCCTGGGTGCTCTGTGTACTGCGCGGCGACGTCTACCTCCTCCC
>JAJDOB010000030.1 GCA_022340385.1 Rhodobacter sp. | reverse complement strand
CATTTCCCACTGGCGGTCCTGGGGTTCGTGGTGGCGCTGTTCACCCGGTCGCTGGGGTTCATCTGGCTGGCGCTGATGATCGTGGTGGCCGAACTGCTGATCGTGATCTCGCGTTTCGTGTTCAGCTATGAACAGGCGCTCATGGGGGATCTGGTGCGCTACTGGTACGCGGCGCTGTTCCTGTTCTCGTCCGCCTATACGTTGCTGGAAGAAGGCCATGTGCGCGTCGACGTGCTGTATGCCGGGTTCAATCCCCGCAGGCGGGGCCGGGTCAATGCCGTCGGGTCGATCCTGCTTGGCATGACCACCTGCTGGGTGATCATCCTGATCGGGCTGGGCAGCAAGCAGGCCATCGTCAATTCGCCGGTGTCCAACTTCGAGATCAGCCAGACCGGCACCGCCGGCATGTTCATCAAATACCAGATGGCGGCATTTCTGGCGATTTTCGCGATCACCATGCTGATCCAGTTCATAAGTTATCTGTTCGATGCCGTCGCCGACAATCGCGGCGAACCCGGACGCCGCGATCATGCGGCCGCGACACATTGAGGGTCTGAACGATGGAATTATTCTTTCTTGCGGTCCTCGTCATCATCATGGCCACGTCGCTTGGTTCGGGCTTTCCGGTGGCCTTTGCGCTGCCGGGTTCCGCGATCATCGCGATCGCGCTGGCCGCGGGCTCCGGCTATATCTTCACGGGCTCGGTGGATGCCTATTTCCATTCCGGCGGGCCATCGCAATGGCTGACCGCGGGTGTCACCAACCTGCGCGGCGTCTATTGGGAGGTCGAGCGGGATACGCTGATCGCGATTCCGCTGTTCATCTTCATGGGCATCATGCTGCAACGCTCGAAGATCGCCGAGGATCTGCTGGTGACGATGGCCCGCCTGTTCGGGCCGGTTCCCGGCGGGCTTGGCATTTCGGTCGTCTTTGTGGGTGCCTTGCTGGCTGCCACCACGGGTATCGTCGGTGCAACCGTCGTGGCGATGGGCCTGATCAGCCTGCCCGCCATGCTGCGCAACAATTATTCACAATCGCTTGCCACCGGCACCATTGCCGCGTCCGGCACTTTGGGACAGATCATTCCGCCCTCGATCGTTCTGATCATTCTTGCCGACCAATTGGCCAGCGCCTCTGATCAGGCCAGTTCGCTGCGCAAGGCGCTGCACAAGGAAGCCACGGGCGAGCTTTCGATGCCATCGGTGTTCGATGTCGCATCAACCAGCGCGGGCGAGATGTTTCTGGGCGCCTTCGTGCCCGGCATTGTGCTGGTCCTGATCTACATGACCTATATCCTGATCTTCGCCATGCTGCGCCCGAAATCCGCGCCTGCCGTGCATTACGAGGGCAACTGGGATTCCCAGTTCTGGGGCAATGTGGTGCTGACACTGGTGCCGCCGCTGGCGCTGATCTTCCTTGTGCTGGGCTCTATCATTTCGGGCATCGCCACGGTCAACCAGGCCGGAGCCATCGGCGCGGCGGGTGCGATGATCATGGCCGGCTACCGGTTATCGGATTCCGAGCGTGGCACCTACTACCCGGCGATTCTGGGCATTCTCGGCCTGACCCTGATCGGTATCGCGCTGGGCAATTTCAACATGAACGTCAAGTCTATCGTCGTCACCGGCGGCGACATGACCGGCATTTGGCTTGGCGTGTTCGCGGTTCTGCTGGTCCTTGTTTCGCTGGTCTGGTCGGGCATCCGGGTGCTGAAGATTGACAACACCCTGCACGAGGTGATGATCGAAACCGCGAAAACCACCTCGCTGGTGTTCATCATCCTGCTGGGTGCGGCAATGCTGACGGCAGCCTTCCGCGCCTTTGGCGGCGAGGAGTTGGTGCGCGATTTCCTGAACTCGCTGCCCGGCGGGTTCTGGACCCAGTTCATCATCGTCATGGCGGTGATATTCGTGCTGGGCTTCTTCCTCGATTTCATCGAAATCGCGGTGGTGGTGGTGCCGATCGTGGCGCCGATCCTGCTGGCCGATCCAAGCGCCAATATCACCGCCGTCTGGCTGGGCGTAATGATCGGGCTGAATATCCAGACCTCGTTCCTGACGCCGCCCTTCGGTTTTGCGCTGTTCTACCTGCGCGGGGTGGCCCCGGCGGTCGTCAAGACCGTCCAGATCTACAAGGGCGTGATCGCGTTCATCTGCCTGCAACTGTTGGCGCTGGGCATTGTCGGCTGGTATCCGCAGCTTGTGAACTATCTGCCCAACCGCGTCAGCCTGCTGGGTGAAACCGCGCCACCGCCGCGAAATCCAAAGCTGCAGCTGTGCCTTGAGGATTACGTCAACCAGCAACTGACCGGTGACAGCGCCAGCGTCACCGCGGTCATCGCCACGGCGCGGGCGCTGGACCTGTCGGGCCTGCCAAAAAGCGTTGGCAAGGATCTGGGCAATGCGTTCGATGACGCCGACAGCGCTATCGCCGCGCTGAAAGAGGCGTTCGTTGCGAATGATGCGGTGAAGGCGGCCACGGCCGAGTATCGCCCGCAACTGCAACTGGTGCGCGAAATCCAGAAACAGGCCCGCAAACGCGCGGAAGAAGCGGAAAAGCTGCGCAAGCAGATGAATTTCCTGAATTCCGAGGAATCCGCGGGTCGCCGTGCCGAGCTTCAGTTGCGAATTGATGAATTGCACGCCGAGCATGACGGCATTGCCGCCACCATTCCCGACAGTTGGGAAAGTACATACAAGGCGTTCAACGCGTTGGTGAATGCCGAAAACAAGGCGCGCAACACCTATCGCCGGCTGGCAGACGGGTCATACGAATCCGCCTCGGATTTCCTGACCGTGATCAACGCGAATGCCGGTTTCTTCGCGCTTGAGGATGACCTTGCCGCCCTGGGTGACATCATCGCGACGGGTGAACGTCAGGCCGCCGAAGACGCGGTCGATGCGCTGTCCAAGGCATTTGGCGATGTCGAAGGCTCTGACGAAGTCCGGTCCGCCCTGACCAAGGCGGAACGCAGCCTGCGCGATGGCAAGGAAGACCGTGAAAAGGCTGCCGAGGACTATGCCAAGGCCGTCGCCGCGTTCAACGAGCAGACCGGATGGCGTCGTGCGGCAGAGGGTGATCTGAAAGCCGGGGTCACGGCCTATGTCGCCGGGATTTCGGACAGCATCGGCGCGCGGCAGCAGCCAAAGCTGAGCCGCGATCAGGCGTTGTTCATCGCGGCCTGCGACGCCTCGCCCCGCGATCTGTCGCTGAACTTCTGATCCGGCCCGGCCCGGTATGCGGACCGGGCCGGTCGCATCTGCCCCGCGACCCGGGATCCGGGGGCCGCGTTATCCGGAATGAATCGCGATCCGGCTGGTCCGAAGGGCATCGTTCGAACCCGATACCCGGATGCTCGCAATCCACCGGGATGCAGGTGTGCGCCGCCCAGACCGCCTCAATCCAGCAGCGCGCGCACTTTGGCCAGTGTCGCCGCATTGACCGCGACGCCCTGGGTTTGCGCCCTTGCACGCGCCGCGCCACGCCCGTCGCCGGGCAATCGTGCGCCGGGCTGATCGTGGATCGCTTCGGTCAGCGCGTTGATCCGGGCTGCATAATCGCCGCCGGAACTGGCCGCCGGATCAATCGCGATGAAGAACTGGCCGGTCCTGGGGGGCCCGCCCTTGGTGCCCGAAAACGGGCTTGCGTCCTTGCCAAGCGTTGCGCCGGTCATCGCTGCCGCCATCATTTCGACGATCAGCGACAGCCCGACGCCCTTGTACCCGCCCGCCGGGGCCATCGACCCGGCCAGTGCCGCATCCGGGTCGCGGGTTGGTTCGCCGTCTGCGTCCAGCCCCCAGCCCAGCGGTATTTCGCGGCCCTCGCGGCTGTGTTTCATGATCTCCGACTTGGCGATCACGCTGGCTGACTGATCAATCAGTATCGCCACGCCACCGTTGCCGTCGGGCGCGGCAACAGAGATCGGGTTGGTGCCGACAACCGGTTTGTGCCCGCCCGAAGGCGCGATGGACGCGGGTGCGTTCGTGAACCCGATACCCATCAATCCGGCCTCGGCCAGCCGCCGGGTGTGCAGGCCCAGAACGCCGCAATTGTACGAATTCCGAATCGCCAGCGCGGCGATGCCATGTTGCCGCGCAATCGGGATAAGTCTTTGAAACCCCTCATCAATCGAGGCATGCGGAAAGCCGGTTCCGGCATCGGCCACCAGCATTCCGGGCCGCGCCAGATCGAAATCGGGCACGGCCCGCCCATCGACCTTGCCGCAACCGACATGCTCGGCATAGATCGGGATATAGGCCAGACCATGACTGGCGACCCCGTCGGCCTCGGTCTGCGCGGTGGCCACGGCAAGGGGCCGGGCATTGGCCTCTGACGTGCCTGCCGCGACCAGCGCGCGAAAGGCCAGATCTTCGATTTCGCGCAGGGTCAGAATCTCTGTCGTCATGTCATGTCCTTAGTCGTTGTCGGTCAGCCCGGCACCGGCACCGCCGATGCGGCTGACCTCGGTCGCGGGCGCATAGGTGCGTTGGGCAAGGGCGCCAAGACGGTCGTAGATGCCCCGGGGCGGATCGGCACGGCCGGACCGGGCAACCGGGCTGATCGAGTCGGTGCACACCGTGCAAATGACATTCGCGGTTGTCGCGCGGGCAAGATCGGCATCGACCCGTGGCCCGTTTTCGCAGACCAGCGCCTGTCCTTGATCGCTGTGAATACGCAGGGACGCGCCGTTCAATCGGGCTGCGTGATGCGCGAAGGGCAGGAACAGCAGCGGATACCGCAGCCGCTGAAGGCGAATCTCGGGCGTCGTGGCCAGCAGGTATGCGTGATCGCAGAATGCGGCACCGGCCCGGATCGGGCACAGCATGGCGGTTCCGCCCGACCAGACCGCGCCGGCAATCTCTGGCCCGGCCGCCATATCATCGGCGTCCAGATGCGCCGCCAGCGTGATTGCGCCCGGCAGGCCATAGGATTCAAGCCAGCGCACCGCGGTTGCGGCGTCGTCCGCCAGCCCCCAGCCCAGTCCGGCACCAACGGCGGCCTTGCGGCACAGCGCCTCGATCTCGCCCAAGGAATAGCTCATGGCGGGGCCGCGCGCGGATAGCCCCAGTCATCGGCGGTGTCTGCGTTCAGATCGCCGGGGAACGGCGCGCCGCGAAACATGTTGATGCGCACCCAGCGGTCAGAGCGCGGATCGAAATGCCCGGCCCCGAAGAAAGACAATTTGCAACGCAGCATGTCGATCGGCAGCAGGCTGGCGCTGATGGTGTTGTCGCGGATTTCGCCGTATGGGCAGCGGTCCAGCAATTGCAGCCGGCGCACGGTATGGCGGTGTTGCGGATGGTCCAGCAGGAATGCGGCGACCCGGGTCAGGGGCGATTCATCCTGCAGGTCCGATGCCAGGGCCGCCGCATCACGCCCCGGGGCAAGCGGTTGTTCATACTCGGCTATCGGTTCGTCGAACCGCTCACCCAGACGCGGTTCCAGCTTTTCGGCAGAGACATACCAGGCGCGCGCCTGTGCCGAGCGGTCGGTCCAGTCGATGTCCAGCGCCCAGTCATAGACCTTGGCCAGAAGATCGCGCAGCGCGCCCAGCGTCATCGCGCCGTCGATCCGCGCGCCCTGGCTTTCGTCGGCGCTCAGGCAATCGGACAGCCCGTCGACCAGATCGCCGTAGGGTTCCAGCAACAGCGAAACCAGTTGTTCCTGCCCCTCGGGCGACAGCGCGGTTTCGGACCATTCGTAAAGCGCGTTCCAGGCGTTTTCCGCCGCCAGATCGGTCGCCGCGGCCCGGTCCTGCAGTTTCGAAAGATCGCCGCGCAACGCGGCGAGTTTCGCGATCTGCAACGGGTGATCCGACCGCCAGAGCGCGGCGTTCCAGATCGCGCGCTGCAACCGGTCGCGGAAGGTCGCAATCTCGTCCGGTGTGGCCCGCACCACGCTGCGCACCCGCGCCAGCGCGGTTTCGCGCGCCGCGATCCAGTTGTTCAGCAGCATCGGGTGGTTGATCAGGAACGGCGCCATTCCCAGCCCGGTCGAATTGCCGATTCCGAACTGGCGGCGCAGGCCCGGTTCGATCACGACCGCCGTGTCGGGCGCGCGCATTCGGGCGAGGTGTTCGACAAGGTCGAGAACGAAACAGCGCGTCAGGTAGACGGACAACATTTCAATCTGGAACGGTGCTGCCGCTTCGGGGCGACCGGCGATCACCGCGCGATCCGCCGCACCGAACTTGCCAGAGCCATAGACGGCAGTCGTGCGCATCAGATAGCCGACCGAGGCGACCAGCTCGGCGTCCGGCTGCTGCCCCTTCGAGAGGCGTTCGACGACATGTTCAAACAGGCGTACAGACCGGTTCGCCCTGGACAAAGACAACTCTTTCCTGGAAATGCGCCCGGCTTCCTGCAACGGTACGTTTTGTGCAAGCCGGGCCAGATCATCCTCGGTTGGAATGCCGTCAAACAGCGTGAAGGTCGCGTCCCAAGCCTCTGCTATCACGCGGTCACTGCGCTTTTCGGGTGGCAAGTCATGGGCGAAGGCGACCAGCGAATAACTGCGGTCCGGTCCATGCGCCGCATAGACGGCCCGACCGACAGCCGACTTGTCAATTTCGAACATCCTCTGCTCGATCCGCCAGCCTTCGTCGGCCAGCCGCCGCAACAAGATCCGCATGAAGGACAGCCGGCTTTGATGGAACGATCCCATGCGCGCCAGCCGCATCACCACGGACGCAGGGCGCAGTTCAACCGCGCGGTCTGCGGATGGACTGTGCGCGGTTTTCATGACCCGTCCTGCGGCGTGAAATTCGCCTCGAAAAACCTGTACCAGTTGTCGCCCATGATGCCGGCAACCTCTGCGTCAGAGAAGCCGACCTGCTGCAATCCGGTCTCGATGTTGCCGAAGTCGCGATTATCCTCGAACCAAGCCGGCATTGGCGGAAACCCGGGTGCGGCGGCCGAGCCTTCGCCATAGTCGATCTCTTTGCTCCAGCGCCCGACCCGCATCCATTCAACAATCGAATCCGGCTGGTCCTGACACAGATCGGTCCCGATCCCGAGGTGTTCGGCCCCGAATTTTTCCGCCGTTCTCGCGATCATCTCGCAGAAGCTTTGCAAGGTGCAGGCGGATTTGTCCTTGAGATGATGCGGATAGACCGAGAACCCCAGCATTCCGCCATTCTGCGTTACGGCGCGGATCACGTCTTCTTTCTTGTTGCGCAGGGCGGGCGACCATTCATGGGGGTTGGCATGGGTGATCGTGATCGGGCGTTCCGATATGTCCGCCGCTTCGATGGTCGAGCGATCCGCCGAATGGCTCATATCGACCACCAGCCCGACACGGTTCATCTCTTTGATCACCTGCCGGCCCATCCGGGTGATGCCGGGGTCTTCGGTCTCGTAGCAGCCGGTCGCCAGCAGGGACTGGTTGTTATAGCTCAATTGCATGAAACGCGCACCCAGATCATGCAGGATTTCGACCAGCCCGATGTCGTCCTCGATGGGAGAGGGGTTCTGAAAGCCGAAAAAGATGGCGGTTCGGCCGGACTCCTTCGCTGCGCGAATATCGCCCGCCCACCGCCCCTTGCAGATCAGGTCGGGATAATGTTCGAACCAGCGGTTCCAGCGTTCGAAGTTCAACACGGTTTCGCGAAACGTCTCGTGGTAGGCGATGGTGACATGCACCGCATCAACGCCGCCCGTGCGCATCTGGCGAAAGATTTTTTCCGACCAGTTGGCATATTGAAGCCCGTCAATGCGATAACCCATGCACATCTCCTGTATCCGGTGCATGACCTGATCTGCATCACAGATGCCGCGCACGTGCAAACGATTATCGGGGCTTGCCAGGTGCATTCTGCCGGCGAACATGGCAAAGCAAGGTGAAATTCGGAGGATACAATGGCGCTGCTGATCAATCCGCACCGGGGCGTGGGCCTGCCTGACCTGTGGGACGCCGAACCGGTCCTGCCCGCGACCGATGCCGGCGCGGTCGCGGCCTTGCTGGCGCGTTGCCCGGCGGCGGCGGAAACGCCGCTTCTGGACGCGCCCGGTCTGGCGGCGCAGGCCGGCGTCGCGCATCTGCATCTCAAGGACGAGACCGGGCGCATGGGGCTGGGCAGTTTCAAGGCGCTGGGGGCGGCCTATGCGATTGCGCGCCAGGCGGATGCGGCGGGCGGCGATGCGGCAATCGCGCTGAACGGGCGCTGCTTCATCGCGGCAAGTGCGGGAAATCACGGGCTTTCCGTGGCCGTTGGCGCGCGCATGTTCGGTGCCCGCGCGGTGATCGTGCTGGCCGAAAGCGTGCCGGAAAGTTTTGCCGACCGTCTGCGCGGCAAGGGGGCGGAGGTGGTGCGCGCGGGAGCGATCTACGAGGACAGCATGGCAGAGGCGATGCGCCTTGCCGATGCCAACGGCTGGACCCTGCTGTCGGACAGTTCCTGGCCCGGCTATACCGACCTGCCGTTCCGGGTGATGGAGGGGTATCTGCAGATGGCGGCAGAGGCCGGGCGTCAGATGCCCGAACCGCCCAGCCATATCTTTTTGCAGGCCGGAGTCGGCGGGCTGGCGGCCGCCGTGGCGGGATACGCGCGCCGGATATGGGGCGATGCGCCCCGGATCGTGGTGGTCGAACCCGAGGCCGCCCCGGCGCTGTTCGAAAGCGTGCGTGCGGGCCGCGTCGTGACGACAAAGGGGCCGGTCAGCGACATGGGGCGGCTGGATTGCAAGGAGCCGTCATTGATCGCGCTGGCCGGGCTGGCACGCGACGCCGACGCCTTCCTGGCGATCGGCGAGGCGGCCGCACATGAGGCAGTGTCGCAGCTTGCCGGCATCGGGATTTCGACCACGCCGTCGGGTGCCGCCGGCGTCGCCGGGCTGTTCGCGCCGGGTCTTGGGATGAGCCCAGACGCGCGGGTGCTGGCGATCATTTCCGAAACCGGCGAAACCGCATGAAGGGCTTTGCCCCCGACGAATTCCGCGCCCGTGTCGCCGGATTGCAGGGAGGAATGGCGGCGGCCGGCATCGACGCGCTGTTGCTGACCACGCCGCCGGATGTCTTTTACGTCACCGGTTTCCTGACGCGTTTCTGGGAAAGCCCGGCGCGGCCCTGGTTTGTCGTGGTGCCCGCCGGGGGCGCGCCCGTCGCCGTTATCCCCACGATCGGGGCCGATCTGATGGGCAAGACCTGGATCGGCGACATCCGCACCTGGACAGCACCCGACCTTATCGACGACGGGGTGTCCCTGCTGGGCGACACGCTGGCCGGGCTGGTGGCGCCCGCGGGCCGGATCGGCCTGCCGATTGGGCACGAAACGCATCTGCGCATGCCGCTGGCTGACTTTCTTCGCCTGCAGTCCAGCCTCGCACCGCGCGAATTCGTCGATTCGACCGATATCCTGCGCCGGGTCCGCGAGGTGAAATCGCCCGCTGAAGTTGACCGCATCCGCACGATTTGCGCTGTGGCGGACCGGGCCTTTGCCCGGGTTCCCGAAATCGCGCCCCCCGGCGTTGCGCTGGATCATGTGTTCCGTGAATTCCAGCGGTTGCTGCTGCAGGAGGGCGCCGACTGGGTGCCCTATCTGGCGGGTGGCGCCGGGCCGGGCGGATATGGCGACGTGATCTCGCCCGCCGATGCGCGGCCCTTGTCGCCGGGCGATGTGCTGATGCTGGATACAGGCGCGGTGAAGGCGGGGTATTTCTGCGATTTTGATCGCAACTGGGCGGTTGGCGATGCCGGCGATGCCAGCCGCCGCGCGTATGAGACACTGTATGCCGCAACCGAGGCCGGGCTTGCCGCCGCGCGCCCCGGCGCCACGGCGGCCGATCTGTTTCACGCAATGCACCGGGTGATCGGGCAGGATGGCGACGCCGGGCGGCTGGGCCACGGGCTGGGGCTGAGCCTGACCGAATGGCCCTCGATCATCCCGACCGATCATACGGTGATGCGGGAAGGCATGGTAATGACGCTGGAGCCGGGTCTTGAAATCGCCCCCGGGCGGATCATGGTGCACGAGGAAAACATCGTAATCCGCAACGGCGGCGCCGAATTGCTGAGCGCGCGCGCCCCGGCCGAATTGCCGGTATTGGAGTAAGCCATGACCCAACCGTATTCGTTGAGTGACCGCATCGGCAGCCGCGCCACTCTGGGGTTGATCGCGCTGCAGACGGATGAGACTATCGAGCAGGAATTCCGCCATGTTTTCAATGCAGAAGACGTGGCGCTGTATGTCAGCCGGGTGCCCAGCGGGGCCGATGTCACGCCGGATTCGCTGGCGATGATGGAACAGGAACTGCCGCGCGCGGCGTCGTTGCTGCCGCCTTCGCTGGATTATCACGCGGTGGGCTATGCCTGCACTTCGGGCGCAACGATCATCGGCCCCGAACGGGTCGGCGATCTGGTCCGCGGTGCGGCGGATGCCAAGGCCGTGACCAACCCGCTGAGCGCGGTTCTTGCCGGCCTTTCAGCGCTGGGTGTCGGGCGGATCGGGCTGGTCACGCCCTATATCGAAAGCGTCACCGCACCGATGCGGGCGGTTCTGGACGCTACCGGATATCAGGTTGCCGCCTCGGTATCCTTTGAAGAGGCCGAAGAGGCAAAGGTCGCCCGGATCGACCCGCGATCCATTGCCGACGCGGCGCGCGCCGCAGCGCAGCGGGGCGTCGAGGCGGTGTTCCTCAGCTGCACCAATCTGCGCACTTTCGGGATCATCGACGCGCTGGAGGCGGAACTGGGCATCGCGATCATCAGTTCGAATCAGGCGCTTGGCTGGCACATGGCGCGACTGGCCGGGCTGGGTGAACGGCTGGGGCCGGGGCGGCTGTGGGATTTGCCCTGAGCCGCGGCAAGACGCGAAAGCGGTCGGTTGATCGCTGTCAGTAGCCCGCGGTGCGGTCCACCAGGTGCAACAGCGGCTGCCCGGCTTCGGACCGGCGGATATTCTCGACGACGACCTGCGTTGCGGTTTCGGTCCGGGTCTCGCTGGCGATATGCGGCGTGACGGTGACATCCGGATGCGCCCAGAACGGATGGTCCTGCGGCAGGGGTTCATGGTGAAACACATCCAGCGTGGCATGGCCGATCTGACCGTCATCAAGCGCGCCCAGCAAGGCGTCATCGTCGATCAGCGGGCCGCGCCCGGGGTTGATGATCACAGCGCCGCGCGGCATCCGGGCCAGCGTTTCGGCGTTCAGCAGATTCGTGGTCGATTCCGTCAGCGGCAACAGCAGCACCAGGATTTCGGCCACTGCCAGCGTGGCCTGCAAACCTTCCGGCCCCGACTGGCACATGACGCCGGGAATGGCCTTTGGGGTGCGCGAATACCCGATGACGTTGAAATTCAGCGCCGTCAATGCGCGCGCGCAGGCGCTGCCAAGTTCGCCCAGCCCAAGAATCCCGACCGTGCGATTGCGCGCCAGCGGCGGAGCCTTGGGGCGCCACAGGTGATC
>JAJDOB010000217.1 GCA_022340385.1 Rhodobacter sp. | reverse complement strand
CCCAGCAGCGCGCCACCGATCAGCGCGTCAAACGGCACCGTGTCATCCAGAAATGCCTGCCGTTTCAGCCCCGGCCAGCGCGATACGAAGATCAGCGTGCAGGCCGCGAACAGGTACATCAACGCGCGGTCCTCGCGCTGGCCCATGGCCAGCAGACGGCGCATCACCCTGCGCGGCGACCGGTAGGTCGCAACGATATCGCTGCTGAGTGCCATCTAGCGCCGGCGCCGGCCAAGCCAGCCTTCGAGACGGGCCAGAATGTCATTGGCGATGGCCGAATCCTCGATCTCTTCAATGGCTTCGGCCAGAAACGCCAGTACCAGCAGATCCTGCGCCTCTGATTCCGGGATCCCGCGTGAACGCAGGTAGAACAGCGCCTCGTCATCAATCGCACCGCTGGTCGAACCGTGGCTGCAAATCACGTCATCGGCATAGATTTCCAGTTCCGGCTTGGCATAGAACTGGGCGTCCTCATCCAGCAAAAGCGCCTGGCTGATCTGGTAGCCATCGGTTTTCTGCGCGTCCTTCTTGACCAGGATCTTGCCCTGAAACACACCGGTCGCGCCATTGCGCAGCACTTTCTTGAACACCTGGCGGCTTTCGCAGCGCTGCGCGTCATGTGTGATGAATACCGTGTCGTCATGCAGGAAATCGCCATCGCCGACCACGGCTCCCGCGACATGCGCAATCGCGTCGTCGCCGGTCAGTTCGATCACGCATTCATTGCGCGTCAACATGCCGTTGACGGTCACGGTAAAACTCTTGAACGTGCTCTCGGCGCCGAGGCGGGCAAAGACATGCGTGACCGCGCGACGCTCGTGATCGCGGCCCTGCGTGCGGACATGGTGGAAAGCGGCACCTTCGGCGATATCGACCTCCATCACCTTGTTAAAGCGTGCGGCGGCCGGGCCGTTTTCAAGTATTGTCAGATCCGCGCCTTTTTCCAACTTGATGCAGTGATGCAGGATCGCGTCGGAACTATCTGATTCATGAAGATAAACCAGATTTACCGGCTTTACGGCCTTGCCGGTCGCGCGGATGATGACGCCATCGCGGGCAAAGCCTGTGTTCAGCGCGGCAAGCGGGCGCTGCACCGGCGTCTGGCCGTGCGATTCAAGCACGCCGTACAAATCCTTCGCCCAGTGGATATCCGCCTGCCCGGCGGTTTCCAGTCGTTCGATCTCCAGTCCTGCCTGGGCCAGGTCGTCAGAGGCATCCGCGTCGAACACCCCGTCGACAAAGACGACTTTCAGCCGGTCGATATCGGCGAACATCGGGCCTTCGTCATTCTCGAAAACCGCAGCCCGGATGGCTTCGGGCGCGATCAGGCTGTCGGGCTGGGTGTATTTCCAGTATTCGTCACGCCGCCCCGGCAAACCTATCGCCCGCAACCTAGACAGGGCATCGCCGCGCGCCGCGGTGATCCAGCCGCCGCCCTCCGGCACCTGCAACGCGGCAATCCGCGCCTCTGCCGCGTCAGTCTTGATTTTTGGCACGGCCATCTACGCCACCTCGTTCAGCAGATCGGTATAGCCGTTCTTTTCGACTTCCAGCGCAAGATCGGCGCCGCCGGTCTTCACGATCCGGCCATCGGCCATGATATGCACGACATCCGGCACGATATGATCCAGCAGACGCTGGTAATGCGTGATCACCAGAAACGACCGCCCTTCCGAGCGCAGGGCGTTCACGCCGTCAGCGACAAGTTTCATCGCATCCACGTCAAGGCCGGAATCGGTCTCGTCCAGGATGCACATTTTCGGCTCAAGCATCGCCATCTGCAGGATTTCGTTGCGCTTTTTCTCGCCGCCCGAAAAGCCCATGTTCACCGGGCGCTTCAGCATGTCGGCGTCGATCTTCAGGTCCTTGGCCTTGGCGCGGATCAGCTTCAGGAAATCGGCGGCACTCATCTCGTCCTCGCCGCGCGCCTTGCGCTGTGCGTTCAGCGCGGTGCGCAGAAAGGTCATGTTGCCGACGCCCGGAATCTCGACCGGATACTGGAACGCCAGGAAAAGCCCCGCCGCGGCGCGCTCTTCCGGCTCCATCTCCAGGATATTCTCGCCCAGCAGCGATGCCGTGCCCTCGGTCACCTCATATCCGTCCCGTCCTGACAACACATAGGACAGCGTCGATTTGCCAGAGCCATTCGGCCCCATGATCGCGTGCACCTCGCCTGCGCCGACCGACAGGGTGACACCTTTCAGGATCACCTTGTCTTCTTCTTCAAGTTTGACGTGCAGGTTATTGATTTCCAGCATTTTATTCCTCTTTCATCGCATCCGGCAGTTCAGTTCTGCCGGGTGAAAACTTCCCAGATATGGCTCATGTCCGCGACCGGGAACGCCGTGGGCTCAAGGTCGAACCGCGCCATGCGGCCCCGGATTTCGGTCGGCTCCGCATAGCGTTCGACCGCCGTGGCGTAGACCGGGCGACCGACGTAGTCGTCAAACAACAGCGTGACCGGGCGTTCGATCCGGAACAGGGTCGCCAGCAGGCACGCGGCGCGAAAGCGACCATCGACCAGCACCAGATCCGGGTGCCGGAACCCGGGCAGATCCCAGACTGACAGCGGGTATCGGTGATAGCGCCGCCAACCCGCGTTGCTTTGCGGCGCACCCCATTTGCCGGTTTTCCCGATATCGACCGGGTGCAGGCGAAGGTCGGCGCGGGGTGGATTTTGATGAAACCAGTCAGCCAGATCCGCCGCCCAGTCAGGATCGCTTTCCACCGAATACACTGTTTTCCCGGCCAGACCGCCGGCAAATACCGTCGACCCGCCACTGCCGTATTCAAGGATGACATCGGCGCGCGCATACAGCTCGCACAGCCATGCGGACTCTGCCGGCGGGAAAGTCATCACCGGCGGCTGCGCCGGGGACTTTTCGGAAACAAGCTGGCTCATCTCAGCAGCGGCGTGTCTTGCGGCGGGTCATTTTCTTGGCCAAACCCGACAAGACCGCAAGGCGGCCAGGTCGAACTGACCGGATGCTTCACCGCATCCAGGCTCCCGCTCGAAATTCCGGGCCGCCGGGGAACCGACGCGCCCCAACTCGGACCATCCTGTGATATGCCTGACAGGCGCGTTCACCCCACCGATCCCTCAAGCGAGATCGCCACAAGCTGTTGCGCTTCCATGGCGAATTCCATCGGCAGCGCCTGCAACACCTCCTTGCAGAACCCGTTCACGACCAGCGCTACGGCTTCTTCCTCGTCCATGCCGCGGCTGCGGCAATAGAACAGCTGATCGTCATCGACTTTCGATGTCGTCGCCTCATGCTCGACACGGCTCGAATTGTTGCGCACCTCGATATAGGGCACCGTATGCGCGCCGCAATTGCCGCCGATCAGCAGGCTGTCGCATTGCGTGTAATTGCGCGAATCCTTGGCGCGCGGGTGCATCGTCACCTGCCCGCGATAGGTATTCTGCGCCCGCCCCGCGCTGATCCCCTTGGACACGATGCGCGATTTCGTGCGCTTGCCCAGATGGATCATCTTGGTGCCGGTATCGGCCTGCTGCATGTTGTTGGTGATGGCGATCGAGTAGAACTCGCCCTGGCTGTCATCGCCGCGCAGGATGCAGGACGGGTATTTCCATGTCACCGCAGATCCGGTTTCGACCTGCGTCCACATGACCTTGGACCGGTCGCCCCGGCAATCGGCGCGCTTGGTCACGAAGTTGTAGATGCCGCCCTTGCCGTTCTCGTCGCCGGGATACCAGTTCTGCACCGTGGAATACTTGATCTCGGCATCTTCCAGCGCCACCAGTTCGACCACTGCGGCGTGCAACTGGTTGATGTCGCGCTGGGGAGCGGTGCAGCCCTCGAGGTAGGACACGTAGCTGCCCTTGTCGGCAATGATCAGGGTGCGTTCGAACTGGCCGGTATTCTCGGCGTTGATGCGGAAATAGGTGCTCAGCTCCATCGGGCAGCGCACGCCCGGCGGCACATAGACGAACGAGCCGTCGCTGAACACGGCCGAATTCAGCGTCGCAAAGAAATTGTCGGTCACCGGCACCACCGAGCCCAGGTATTTCCGCACCAGTTCGGGGTGTTCGCGGATCGCCTCTGAAATCGAGCAGAAGATGACGCCCGCCTTGGCCAGTTCCGCCTGAAACGTGGTTCCGACCGACACGCTGTCGAACACCGCATCGACGGCCACCTTGCGGCCTTCGGCCGGCGCGCTCTCTGCGCCCTCGACCCCGGCAAGGATCATCTGCTCTTTCAGCGGAATCCCAAGTTTCTTGTAGGTTTCCAACAGCTTGGGATCGACATCGTCCAGGCTTTTGGGCTTGTCGGCCATCGATTTCGGCGAGGCATAGTAATACTGATCCTGGTAGTCGATCTTCGGATAATTGACCATCGCCCAGGTCGGTTCGGTCATTTCCTTCCAGCGGGCGAAGGCACCCAGCCGCCATTCGGTCATCCATTCCGGCTCGCCGTTCTTGCCGGAAATCAGCCGCACGATGTCTTCGTTCACGCCTTTGGGCGCGTAGTCCATCTCGATCTCGGTTGCCCAGCCGTATTTGTACTTTCCGGCCATCGAGGCCACGGCATCGACGGTATCCTGATCGACGCCTTCCTTGACCTGAGTCTCGTCCAAAGCAGCCATGTTTCTTTCCTTTCAGGCCGCGCGCGCGCGGAACTTGCGCTGCGCATCGGTCCAGGCGTCGATGAAACGCCCGATGTCTTCTTCCGTCGTGGCCGGCCCCAGCGAGACCCGAATGGCCGAGCCTGCCGTGACCGCGTCATATCCCATCGCGCGCAACACGCGGCTTTCGCGCACCTTGCCGCTGGAACAGGCCGACCCCGCGCTGATCGCAAATCCCGCCAGGTCCATCGCCATCACCTGTGTTTCGCCCTTCCAGCCGGGCGTGGCAATGCAGGACGTGTTCGGCAAACGCGGCGCTTCTTTTCCGACAAAAATAGTCTGATCTGAGGCAGCCGCAAGCCCATTTTCTAGAATGTTTCTAAGAGTCTCGACCCGGGCCCAGACACCATCCGCCAGATCCCGCGCCGCCGCTGCCGCCGCCGCGCCGAATCCGGCGATGCCGATAACGTTCTCGGTGCCGGCCCGTCGCCCCATTTCCTGCCCGCCGCCTTTGATCTGCGCGGCAATATCGGTGCCCCGACGCAGGATCAGCGCACCGACACCCTTGGGGCCGCCAAGCTTGTGCGCCGAGGCCAGCGCCATCTGCGCACCCGCCCAGTTGAAGGCAACCGGCAGCTTTCCCCAGGCTTGCGTCGCGTCGCACAGCGCCAGACCCGCGGGGAGATCCTGCACCACACCGGTTTCGGAATTCGCCAGTTGCAGCACGCAAGTGCCGGGATCGGAAATCGCGACGCGCCCCGACCGGTCAACCGGCAAATCCGGCGTCACATTGGCGATGACCGCGTCATGTTCGACAGCGCCGGATCTCAGCCCGCGCCCCGCCAACGCCAGCGCCGCCGCCTCTGTCGCACCAGAGGTGAACACGATATCCGCCCCCTCTGCCCCCAACGCCGCCGCCACCTGAGCGCGCGCGCGCTCGACAATCGCCTTCGCCGCTCGGCCCTCGGCATGCACCGACGACGGGTTGCCCGCCAGATCCATCGCCGCGATCATCGCCGCGCGCGCTTCGGGGCGCAGCGGCGCTGTCGCATTCCAGTCCAGATACACGCGATCCTTCACTTGCGGGTTCCCTGATTCTTCGGGTCACAAATATCCCGGGGAGCACGAGGCGCGGCGCAAATCCGCGACACCGCGATCATTCGTCCACCACCGAAAACAACGTCGGCACCGCCGGGCACGGCGCCAGTTCGTTCTGCACCACATCCGACAGCCGGGTCTGATGCAGGAACACGTAGACATGCGCCGACAGGCTTTCCCACAACCGGTTGGTCATCGACTGCGCCCGGCTGCCCGACAGGCCGCCCGACGCCCCGGCGCCGGTGTGCATGGCGCTGACCGTCTCGTCCACGGCGCCCAGAATGTCGGACACGCGGATCTCTGATGCAGGCCGCGCCAGCCGATAGCCGCCGCCCGGTCCGCGCACCGATTCAACCAGCCCGGCACGGCGCAGCTTGACGAACAGCTGTTCCAGGTAGGGCAGCGAAATGTCCTGCCGTCTGGAAATCTCTCCCAGCGACAACAGGGTCTCGCCCGGTTGCGTCGCCAGATCCGCCAGCGCCACCATCGCATATCGTCCTTTGGTGCTGAGTTTCATCCGGTTACGGCTTCCTCTGGCTAACAACGGTCTTGTCATTGACGCGAGGCCTTTGGATCATTAACTCCAACGCAACCCGCGGCGGCCAATCAACCGCTCTTTAGAACAGTTCTAAGGTGCCCGACAAAATTCGTCAAGATTTGTCGAGCGGCCCTGAACCAAGCAGACGAGACGACAATGCCCGAAGTAATCTTTCCTGGTCCCGAGGGCCGGCTTGAAGGCCGCTATCACCCGCAAAAAACCAAGGACGCACCGATCGCCATCGTGCTGCATCCGCATCCCCAGTTCGGCGGCACGATGAACAATCGCGTCGTCTACAACCTGCACTACGCTTTCTACAACATGGGCTTTACCGTGCTGCGGTTCAACTTCCGTGGCGTCGGGCGCAGTCAGGGCGAATACGATCAGGGCATCGGCGAGCTTAGCGACGCCGCCAGCGCGCTCGACTATCTGCAGTCGATGAACCAGAATTCCAAACATTGCTGGGTCGCCGGATTCAGTTTCGGCGCCTGGATCGGCATGCAGTTGCTGATGCGCCGGCCTGAAATCACCGGCTTCATCAGTGTTTCGCCGCCTGCCAACATGTATGACTTCAGTTTCCTTGCCCCCTGTCCGGCCTCGGGTCTGGTGATCAACGGCACGTCAGACCGCGTCGCCCCGCCCAAGGATACGCATATCCTGGTCGACAAGCTGCACGAGCAGAAGGGGATCACCATCACCCATCAGGAAATCGAGGGCGCGGGGCATTTCTTTGAAGACCCGCACATGGAGCACATGATCGGCAACGTAGATGAATACGTGCGCCGCCGCCTGACGGAAACCACGCGCTGACTTTGCCGGGCGGTTTCTATTTCTCGTAGTATCCGTCCATCCGGTGACAGCCGCCGCAGTTGGAAATGCTGCCGATGGCGGGATCGTTCCTGGCGCGTTCGAACAGGCGGCGATGCTCTCCCTTGAACCATGACAATTCGCTGATCCGCAGCGGCGCCTGATCCACGCTCATCGTAGGGAATCGGCTCGAGGCATGGGCCACCAGATAGTCGCGGATCTTCGCGGCCTGGTCCTCGGGCAGGCTGGCATCCTCGCCGAAATGCTGGTCCAGTGTGCTGGTAATGCGTTGCCAGGATTGCGGCGGCAGAAAGCTGGGCGGGTACAGCACGTGGCAGGCCGAACATTCCTGAGTGGCCAGTTCCGCCGCCGTTTGTTGACCGGCGGCCGGCAATGCGATGGCAAGCATCAGGCAGCCGGCGGCGGCCGTTGCAGCCTTGGGAAATCGGATCATGTCTGTCTTCCTTGCGGTTGGGGTTGCGTCAGAGACTGGAAAAATAGGCAAGGATGTCGCCCTTTTCCTGCGAACTGCATTCCCGCCCCAGCACCGTGTTGCAGTTGCGGCCGAACCATTTCTCGACCTTGGCGGCATCGGTGAACCGGGCAGGCGTTCTTGAAACCGCCATCGGCTCGATCACCTTGCCAACGCGGGTGCGGCCGGCATTCTTCGGATTTGCAGTGTGGCAGCTGGAACAGGAGGGCGTATCGGGATTGCCCCCGGTCTGGCTGGCCAGAAAGAATGCCCGCCCGCGTTCAGCGGACAAGGCGACTCCGGCCTGATTGGCGTAATGCGACAGAATTTCCTGGCGCGGACCGCTGGCGGCCCAGGCGGCCAGCGTGCCTGTGCATATCAGGCCCAGAACCAGGGGAAGGATCGGTTTTCGTTTCATGGCGGATACTCCTTTGGCCTTGATTATTCGGCAAGATCGACATTGCCCGGATAGAACCAGCCCTGCCCGGCGTCCGAATGGCAGGCCGCGCAGTTGGTCCGGGCAAAGACCGGCGCGGCGGCGAACACCGATGCCGGAATGTCCCGGTGGGTGCGTATCCAGAACGGCGTCGCCGTGATCCGGGTCGGGTTTGCCGGATCGACCCGGCGAAACACATGCGCCGGCTTGGTGTCGGCGGTTTCGGCGCTGTGATCCGACAGCCAGGCGGTCACGACCGCGACCTGATCCTGCCCGATGGTCGCATCCTCGCCGAAATGGCTGTCCAGCGTGGCCATGATCCTTGTCCAGCTGGCGCGCGGCAGCAGCGACGGGTTGAACGCGATATGGCACTCGCTGCATTGGGCGGCATAGGCGGTTCCGGCCACTGTCGCGGGCGCAAGCGGCACCGGGCGTGATGCCAGCGCCACCGTCGCGGCCCCGGCACCGGCAAGCAACAGGGTGACCGCTGCGGCCGCCGGCCACGGTCTGGCCGCAACCAGGGCTGCCGGCTGTTGCGCGTTGCGCCTTTGCTTGCGCCCGGTGATCATGGCCCTGACCAGATTCTCCTGGCTGCGCCAACTTTCGAAAATCGCACCCGCGACATGCAGGACCACCAGACCCAGCAGGACAAAGGCGATGATCTTGTGAAACGCGCGCCCGGTCGTTCCGGTGTCATAGGTCAGCTGGTTCAGCGGTCCGGCCTTCAACACACCGCCCAGAACCATCGCGCCGCTTGCCACCAGAACCGCACCGCATCCGATCAGCGCCACGATCATCCACCCGCCGAGCGGATTATGCCCCAGATGACGCTCCGGGTGGCCTGCCACCAGCGCCCGGACATGCCGCATCACCGCGCGCGGGCCGACCAGGAAATCGGAAAACCGTGCAAATCCGGTGCCAAGGAATCCCCAGACCAGCCGCACGATCAGCAGGGCGGCAATTCCCGTTCCTGCCACAAGATGCAAAGTCACGCTTTCGGCGCCCCCCAGGAACCCGGTGATCAGGGCCAGGGCGACCAGCACCACAAGCGACCAGTGAAACAGGCGCACCAGACGATCCCAGACCGGAAGGTCGGCAGTTTCTTGGACAGGTTTCATGGCCTTGATCCGGGTCTGGGCTGGCAACGGGTGCCGCGCGGCGCAAGTGACGCCTGGACCCAAGAACTGGGCTGGCCGCCGGGCCGCGGCAATTGGTTCGATTGTGTAGAAGCACGCGATAAACCAAAGTTTACGCGCCGTTCGGCACTGATTTTCTGGCGTCACACCCACAAGATTCCACTCGGGCGCGATCCGGCTTGGTATACTTCCGCATACAGTCTTTCCACAGCCGCCGCGATAGGGTATGACCCGCGAAATCCGATTCACCCGCTCCCTGGAAG
>JAJDOB010000196.1 GCA_022340385.1 Rhodobacter sp. | reverse complement strand
GGGCTTTCCCCTGGCGGTGGCCAATATCTATGTTGATCTGGCCGCGGCCATCGCGGGCGACGCACGCGATGGATTGCCAACCGCGCGCGATGGTGTCCGGTCGATGGCGGCGGTCTACGCGGCGGTTCAGTCCGCGCAGGCGCAAGGCGCCTGGGTTGACGCCCGCCCGCCGATGTTCCGATGAGGCCGGATCGCTAGGCCGACAGGCGTAAAGATGAATGCAAAGCGGTCTATTCCGCCGCCTGCCCAAGCGCCCCGGCATGCAAATCCTCGCGGTAGGGGCGGGCTGAGTCCGGCAGGGCGCGGCGCAGATAGACGTCTTCGCCCCGGAATTGCCGCTTCAGAAACGGCCAGACTTCGCGGTAGGCCTGCGGGATTGACGTGTTCGGCGCCGGCAGGTCGTGTTTAATCCGTTCGTGCAGGTCTGGCAGCCGATGATAGGGCACCATCGGGAACATGTGATGTTCGACATGATAATTCATGTTCCAGTAGATGAACCGGCTGACCGGGTTCATCCTGACGGTGCGGCTGTTGAGCCGGTGGTCCAGCACATCATCGGCCAGCCCGGCGTGCTGCAAATAGCCGGTCATGATGAAATGCCAGGCCCCGTAGAGACGCGGCAGGCCGATCACCATCAGCGGCAGAATTGACCATGTGGCAACTGCCAGCGCAATCGTCGCCGCATAAATCAGCACCCAGATGCGCGCGGTCAGGATCAGTTTCGGGGCTTCGGAATCCGGCACGAATGTCGCCTCTTCCGGGTCCAGGCGGCCGCTTGCGTTCAGCAGCATCCGGCCCAGGCCATAATACATGTCCGGCAGGCCGAAGACATTCAGCAGCATCTTGAACGCACGCGGCGGCCGCATCGCGGCGACCTCGGGGTCGCGCCCGGTTATGATCGTGTCGGTGTGGTGGCGGGCATGGCTCCACCGCCAGGTGATCGGGTTCCGCATGATCATGAAACTGGCAATGTTGTAGACGGCATTGTTCATCCAGGGCGTCTTGAATGCGGTGCCGTGGCCGCATTCGTGCCAGCGCGAATCGGATGCCGAGGTGTAAAGCACGCCGTAGGCCAGCCAGAACGGCGCCGACCACCAGCTAGGCCATAGCGCGATGCCGAGGCCGGCAAAGACGATCATGCACCCATACAATATGACCGTGTCGCGGATTGCCGGTTGATCGCTGCGTTTCATCAGCGATTTCATATCATTGCGCGGGATATCGGAATGATACCACTGGGCCGAGGCAAGCCCGGTTTCAACGGCGCGTTTGGCGTCAGGGCCTAGCAGGCTGTAATCTCGGACTCGCATGGAATGCCCCCAAATTGCGGAATTGGCGGAAGACTAACCCAATAAACGCGCAAACATAGTAAGGGGGATTGCTTTTCGATCAGGAGCCATCAAACTATGAGAGACACAATTGACGTAATTCCATCATTCATGCGGTAACACATGGCACGACGCCCCACGATTCAGGACATTGCGCAAGAGGCCGGGGTAAGCGTCGCCACCGTCGACCGGGTTCTGAACGGGCGTCTCAAGGTGCGCGACGAAACTGCGCGCAAGGTCAGCGAGGCCGCGCACCGCATCGGCTATCATGCCACCAATCTGATCGAGCAGCGCCTGCGCGCCGATCTGCCGGAACTGCGCATGGGATTCGTTCTTCAAAAAGAAAAGCAGGCCTTCTACCAGACGCTCGCCGCCGAAATTGACCAGGCTGTGCGGGCCGCGCCGGGCATTCGCGGACGGGCCGTGATCGAATTTTCCAGTTCACAATCGCCGTCCGGAATCGCAGAGATCATGGCCGGAATGAAGGGCCGGATTGATGTGTTGGCGGCAGTCGCGGTAAATCACCACCAGGTGACCGAGGCGGTAATTGACCTGCGGCAAGGCGGCATCCCGACCTGTGCCATACTCAGCGATTTCGCGCAGGGCGAGCGGACCAGTTACATCGGGATGAACAATATGAAAATCGGGCGAATTGCGGCCTGGATGCTGGCCACCGCAGCGCGCAAAAGCGGCAAGATCGCGATCTTTGTCGGCGGACACCGCTGGCACGGGCACGAGCTGCGGGAAACCGGTTTTCGCAGCTATTTCCGAGAGGCCAAGCCCCAGTTCCAGATACTGGACACGCTGGTCAACCTGGAAACACGGCAATTGACCTACGAGGCCACGCTGGATCTTCTGGCGCGGCATCCGGATGTTGTCGGACTGTACCTGGCGGGCGGCGGCATGGAGGGCGCGATTCAGGCCGTGCGCGAAGTGCGTCAGCCCGGGCAGGTGGCGCTGGTGGTCAATGAACTGACGCCCGAATCGTGCAGCGCACTTAGTGACGGATATCTGACGATGGTGATCGCGACGCCATTGCGACAGATGTGCGCTGACCTGATCAATCTCATGATAACCACCCGGATCGGCCCCGATGCGGTCGTGCCCAGCCAGAAGTTTCTGGATCCGGTGATCTATGTTCCGGAATCCGTATGAGATGATAGGAAGCCATCATTCGACTGATGGCAGTTCTTTCATATTTGCAAGCTTATCAACGCCCGACTATTGACGCTACGGCATTCTATCGACCACGTTTCGCGGGCCGACCACCAGAAAAAACACCAGTGATCGGAATTGCACCGGGCTTTTGTCGGGCTCAAGGCAGTCGCAGTGCTCTGGGGGGTACAGAAAGAACATGCTGCCAAAGGCACTGAACCACATGGCTGTACCCGGTTTGCGCTGGGATGCGTTCCTGACGCTGGCGGGCAATCTGGGCTGCATCGGGGTGGAATTTCGAAATGACCTGCCCGGCATGCTGTTTGACGGTGACGATCCCCGCGACGTGGCCGGGGCCGCCGATGCCGCCGGTTTGCGGGTGCTGGCACTGGCCGAGGTCAAGGCCTTCAACGACTGGTCGGATGCCAAGCGGCAAGAAGCCGAGACGCTGATGCAGATCGCAGTCGCCTGTGGCGCCGAGGCGGTCAGCCTGATCCCGCGAAACGACGGCCTTGGGTGTGGCAATGGCGAACGGCAGGCGAATCTGCGGGTGGCCCTGCGTGAACTGAACCCGATGCTGGCGGCGCATGGGCTGATCGGACTGGTCGAACCGCTGGGGTTCGAAATCTGCGCGCTGCGCCACAAGGCCGAAGCGGTCGAGGCGATCGAAGGTTTGGGCGCTGCCGACCGGTTCAAGCTGGTACATGACACGTTTCACCACACACTGGCCGACGGCGGGCCGATCTTTGCCCACCATACCGGCATTGTGCATATCTCGGGCGTCACCGACCCGTCGCTTTCCATAAACGAAATGCGCGACGAACACCGGGTGCTGGTCGACCGCGATGACCGTTTGGGCAACCTCGCCCAGATCGAGGATCTGCGCCGGGCCGGCTATACGGGCCCGATATCGTTCGAGCCATTTGCACCTTCCGTCCACGCACTTGCAGACCCGGCCGCGGCCTTGGCCGGCTCATTCGATTTCATCTCGTCTCGTCTGGCAGAGCTTGCCACTTGAGATGTGAGAGAGATGATTGACCGCCCCGTTCCGGGGCATTCCGGTTTGAACTGACGGCGTGCCGGACGCCAAAGCTAGGGAGAGAACCAAATGAAAAAACTTTTGATCAGCGCGGGCCTTGTGGCCCTGATGAGCGGCTCGGCCATGGCCCAGTCCATCGGGGCCTCGATTGCCGCGTTCGACGACAACTTTCTGACCGTGATGCGCAACGGCATGACCGATCATGCCGGCATGCTGGACGGTGTCGAATTGCAGGTCGAAGACGCCGCCAACGACATCGGCAAGCAGATTGACCAGGTAAAGAACTTTGTCGCTTCGGGCGTCGATGCGATCATCGTCAACATCGTCGACACCTCGGCCGGTGCGGCGGTTACCGCCGCTGCCGGTGACATTCCGCTGGTCTATGTCAACCGCCAGCCCGATAACGTCGACTCGATGCCCGACAACCACGCCTTCGTCGCCTCTAACGAGATCGAATCCGGCACGCTGGAAGCCTTCCAGATCTGCAAGAACCTGCGCGCGGCCGGAAAAAGTGGCGGCGCGACCGGCTATCTGATGAACGGCCAGTTGTCCAACCAGGCAGCGGTGCAGAGGTCCAAGGACGTCCATGACGTGATCGGCATCGACATGTGCAACTTCATGACGCTGATCGACGAGCAGACCGCAAACTGGAGCCGGGACGAGGCGCAAAGCCTGATGACCAACTGGCTGTCGAGCGGTGAACAGTTCGATTTCGTCATCGCCAACAACGACGAAATGGCGATTGGCGCGATCCAGGCGCTGAAAGCGGCGGGCATCGACATGGGCGATGTCGAGGTCGGCGGCGTGGACGCCACGCAGGACGCGCTGGTCTCGATGCAGGCCGGAGAGCTTGACGTGACCGTATTCCAGGATGCTTTCGGTCAGGGTGCAGGGTCGGTGGATACGGCCATCGCACTGGCCAATGGCGAGACCGTGGACAGCAAGGTCTACATCCCGTTCCTGCTGGTGACGCCGGACAATATCGACAATTTCCTGTCGAAGAACTGATCTGACATATCCAGGTCAAGCAGGGCGGCACAATGGTGCCGCCCCGCGCATCTGAAAATGGCCGGACTTCCGGCCAAAGCGGGAGAGGCAAAATGGCGGACACCAGCCATGGCACTGGCGGCCTGACATTCCACAAATCCAAACGCGTCTGGCCGAACGAGATGAACATCTTCGTTGCACTGATCCTGATCATCCTGATCTTCGAGGCGCTTGGGCAGTTGCTTCCCTATATGAAGGGCCAAAGCATGCTCTTCGACTTCAACACGCGCCGGGACGACACGATCCTGAACATGGCGCGTATCAAGATCATCATCCTTCAGGTCTCGATCATCGGTATCATCGCGCTGGGGGTGACGCAGGTCATCATCACCGGCGGAATCGACCTGTCGTCAGGCTCGGTCGTCGGCGCCGCGGCGATGATCGCCATGAGTTTCGCGCAGACCGAACTGGTGAACGGCAACCCAAACCCCAAGGCGATCTTCGGGAACTGGGCGATGGATCTTCCGATTATTGTCCCGCTGCTCATCGGATTGGGGTGCGGGTTGATAGCCGGGGCGGTCAACGGATTGTTGATCGCCTATACCCGGATTCCGCCCTTTATCGCGACGCTGGGCATGATGGTGTCGCTGCGCGGCGTGGCCAAGTGGTGGTCGCGCGGCAACCCGATCTCTTTCCCGACCGAGGAATATGCAGATATCTCGAACGGCAATATCGTCGACAGTCTGACCTTCGGCCTGTTCTCTGACAGCTGGACCATGACCCAGCTGTTCGACGGCCAGAACCCGGCGATCTATTTTCTGCTGCTGGCGGTGCTGTTCCATTTCGTGATGAAATACACGGTCTACGGCAAGCACACCTACGCGATCGGCAGCAACGAGGATGCCGCCCGCATGTCGGGTATCAACGTTTCCGGGCAGAAAGTGCTGGTCTATGCCATTGCCGGAACGCTTGCCGGTTTCGCCGCGATCCTGCTGACCTCTCGCAACGTGACGGCGCAGGCGGGAATGGGTTTCGTCTATGAACTTGATGCCATCGCCATGGCCGTCATCGGCGGCGTGTCGCTGACCGGCGGGCGCGGCTCGATCATCGGCACAGTTCTGGGCGCGCTGATATTCGGGGTTATCATTTCCGGCTTCACCTACCTCAAGCTCGATGCGTTCTATCAGGAAATGGTCAAGGGCGCGATCATCGTCGCGGCCGTTGTGCTGGACCAATGGCGCCAGCAACGCAGTGCGGCCAAAGCGTAGGGGAACAAGACAATGAATGATATCGTTCTGAAAACCCAGGATCTGACCAAGCATTACGGCGGGGTCCACGCGCTGGAAGGGGCAGATTTCGAACTGCGCGCGGGCGAGCATGTGGCGATCATGGGCGACAACGGTGCCGGCAAGTCGACCTTCGTGCGCCAGATCACCGGCGTCGAACAGCGAACGCGCGGCAAGGTCTGGCTTTATGGCAAGGAGGTGCATTTTGCCGGGCCGCTGGACGCACGCGAGGCCGGGATCGAAACGGTGTTCCAGACGCTGGCGCTGGCCGACGACCTTGACGTGCCCGACAACCTGTTTCTGGGGCGCGAGATCACCAAGTGGAACTGGCTCGGACCGTTCCGCAGGCTGGACTACAAGGCGATGCGCGAGGCAACGATGGCGGGGCTGGAAAAGACCGCCGTCAAGATCCCCAACATCCGCAACAGCATCCGCAACATGTCGGGCGGCCAGCGGCAATGCGTGGCCATCGCGCGCACAGCGACCTTTCATTCCAAGCTGACGATCATGGACGAGCCGACGGCGGCATTGGGCGTGCAGGAAACCGCGCAGGTGGAAAACATCATCCGCACGCTCAAGGAAGATGGCGAACCGCTGATCCTGATCAGCCACAACATGCGGCAGGTGATGGATCTGGTCGACCGGATCATCGTGTTCCGCCGGGGCCGGATCGTGGCCAACCTGAAAAAGGAAGAAACCGACGGGCAGGACGTGGTGGCCTATATCACCGGGGCAAAGACCGGCGCCGAATTCGAAGGCGCCGCCTGAGATGGATACGCATGAAGCGACCGGCGCGCTGATCACCGGAGGCTCTCAGGGGCTGGGGCTGGCAATTGCGAAGCGCCTGATTGCCGAAGGGTGCCGGCGGCTGGTGATCACCTCGCGCAATGCCGAAAAGGGCGCCGCCGCAGTGGCCGTATTGCGCGCGCTGGGGGCGGACGCGCACAGCCTGGCAGTCGAGCTTGGTGATATCGCTCAGGTGCAGGCGATGATCGGCCAAGCGGTCGATCTGATCGGGCCAGTCAATGCCCTTGTCAATTGTGCGGCCAACACCGAACGCGGCAGCATTCTGGACACCACGCCCGAACACTGGGACGTGATCATGGACACCAACGCAAAGGCGCCGTTCTTTGCGTTGCAGGGCTTTGCCAATCATTGCATCGACGCCGGTCATGCCGGTTCGGCGGTCAATATCCTTAGCATCGTGATCTACGGCGGCCTGCCGTTTCTTGCGCCCTACGTCGCCTCCAAGGCGGCGCTCGGCGGCATCACCAAGAACGCTGCCGCCGCGTTGGCGCGGCATCGCATTCGCGTCAACGGCATCAACGTCGGCTGGATGGACACTCCGGGAGAGGATTTGCGGCAGAAGGAATCGCATGACCGGCCCGACGGCTGGCTGGCGGATGCAGAGGCGAACATGCCGTTCGGGATGCTGGTCAAACCCGAACATGTCGCGGCACAGGTGGCGTTTCTGCTGGGGCCTGCCTCGGGTGTGGTCACCGGATCACTGATGGATTTCGATCAACAGGTCGTCGGGGCCTATCCCGATACGAACGAAAGCTGAAAAGGAGGCGCGGGATGCGCTTTGCCGTTCTTGGCGCGGGCCGCATCGGGCAGGTCCATGCAGATGCGCTGGCCGGGGTGGCCGGGGCCGAACTGGTCGCCATCGCCGACCCGGTGGCCGAGGCCGCACAGTCTCTGCGCGCGCGCCACGGTTGCGACATTCGCTCGATTGATGCGATTGCCGTGTCGGATGACGTTGACGCGGTGCTGATCTGCACCCCGACCGATACCCATGCCGATCTGATCGAACACTTCGCGCGCGCCGGAAAGGCGATCTTCTGCGAGAAACCGGTGGATCTGGAAATCGACCGGGTGCGTGCCTGCCTGCAGGTGGTCAAGGACGCAGACGCGTTCCTGATGATCGGCTTTCAGCGCCGGTTCGAGCCGGATTTCAACGTGCTGCGGGACGCCATAGATGCCGGGCGCATCGGCAAGGTCGAAATGGTCTCGCTGACGTCGCGCGATCCGTCGCCGCCGCCTATTGCCTACATCGAACGCTCTGGCGGTATCTTCCGCGACATGACGATCCATGATTTCGACGTTGCGCGCTGGATGCTGGGTGAAGAAGTGGAAACCGTGCAGGCCGCCGCCAGTGTTCTGGTCGATCCGGCGATTGGCGCGGCGGGTGATTTCGACAGCGCCTCGATACTGATGACCACGGCGTCGGGGGCGCATTGCACGATCTCCAATTCACGCC
>JAJDOB010000150.1 GCA_022340385.1 Rhodobacter sp. | reverse complement strand
GGTTCCGCATGGCGATTCCGTGCTGGCGCTGGGCAAGGCCGCGATAGCCGATGGCGCCCCCGATATCGCCAAGATCGACGGTCTGCCACTGGGGGTCACCCGGGATCTGGGCAACCCCTATCTGGCGCCCTACAAGCATTTCATCGACGCGCCCTTCAAGGGGGTGGTGAGCGCGCCGGGCTTTCCGGGGTTCCGCCCCGACGATGCGACCGCGCTGCTGCGCGGCGCGGTGCCCGGGACAGTCAGGCGCACGACGACGCTGCACGTCGATTCGACGCTGGATCACGCCGGGATCGGCAACATTCCCTTTGTCGTCCGCCAGGCCAACGCCGCCTCGATGAATTCGACCTTCTGGATCATGGAGATGGAGGAAATGGACGCGCACGGTCATCCGCTGCTGTTCCTGCAATACGCCCAGTCGATCCTGCTGGATTTCTTCGACAAGGGCGACGGCAACCCGGGCAAGGTGCAATGGCCGCATATCTCGATCAACACGATGCAGAAAGTATCCGAGCCGCAGCCGAGCCGCGCCAAGATCGAGATGACGAGCTAAGGCAATTCGCGTTGAACCGGATTCATCTGACGCGGCCTGAAATCAGAGGTTTCGACGCGTTGGATGATGCCTTTTGTGTCAAGTCAAACGCGAAACGCTTGTCTTAAGACCTGTTGCGGTTTCATGCAGACGTGGCGGGTGGGTGGGTCGTGAAACGCCCGCCGCGCGACGGGTCAGCAGTTGGGCACGTTCACCGCCAGACCGCCCAGCGAGGTTTCCTTGTATTTCTCGCTCATGTCGGCGCCGGTCTGGCGCATGGTCTCGATGCAGGAATCCAGCGGCACCAGATGCGTGCCGTCGCCGCGCAGCGCAAGCGAGGCCGCGGACACGGCCTTGATCGCGCCCAGCCCGTTGCGTTCGATGCAGGGCACCTGGACCAGTCCGCGCACCGGGTCGCAGGTCATGCCCAGATGATGTTCCAGCGCGATCTCGGCGGCATTCTCGACCTGTTCGGGCGTGCCGCCCAGAACCGCGCACAGCCCGGCGGCGGCCATCGCGGCGGCGCTGCCGACCTCGGCCTGACAACCGCATTCGGCGCCGGATATACTGGCGTTGTGCTTGACCAGCCCGCCGATGGCGGCGGCGGTCAGCAGGAATTCCCCGACGCGCGACGGCACGGCGCCCGGCACATGATCCAGCCAGTAGCGGATGACGGCGGGCACCACGCCGGCCGCGCCATTGGTGGGCGCGGTGACGACCTGACCGCCCGCCGCGTTTTCCTCGTTCACGGCCATTGCGTATGCGCTCATCCAGTCGTTGATGGTGTGCGGCGCGGTCAGGTTCATCCCGCGTTCCGCCAGCAGCGCGTCGTGAATGGGTTTGGCGCGGCGTTTCACCTTCAGCCCGCCGGGCAGGATGCCGCCGGTGCCAAGCCCGCGATCCATGCAGTCGCGCATGACCTGCCAGATCCGTTCCAGCCTGCTGTCAAGCTTGGCGGGGCCGATCCGGCTCAGCTCGTTCGCGCGCTTCAGCCCCGCGACGCTTTGGCCGGAGGCGGCGCACATTTCCAGCATTTCCGCGGCGGATTTGAACGGATAGGGCACCGGCGGGCCATCGTCGGCGTCCTTGCCCGCCGCCAGTTCGGCCTCGGTCAGGACAAAGCCGCCGCCGATCGAATAATAGGTCTCTTGCAGGATGATGTCGCCCTGTGCGTCGGTCGCGGCAAGGATCATGCCATTGGCATGGCCGGGCAGGGGGCCGTCATAGTTGAATTCCAGATCGGTCTGCGGGTCGAAATGCAGGGCGGGCAGGCCGTCGGGCCTGACGGTCTGGGTCGCGGCGATGTCCGCCAGAACCGTCCCGGCCGCGATGTGATCGTAGGAGTCCGGGCGAAACCCGGCGAGGCCCAGAATGGTCGCGCGGTCGGTGGCGTGGCCGACGCCGGTAAAGGCCAGCGATCCGTAAAGCGTCGCCTTCACCCCGTGCACGGTGAACGGCGAGGCGCGCAGCGCATCCAGAAACCGCGCCGCCGCCACCATCGGCCCCATCGTATGCGAGGACGAGGGCCCGACGCCCGGTTTGAACATGTCGAAGACGGAAACGAACATTTTGCGCTCTTCTCTGAGATATGTTGACTTGTGACATCGAAATCCGGTTTGTCAGGCCACAATTGCGACGCTTTGCGGCAAAATCTCGGAGTTCGCAATCGCGCCTGATCTTTGCCTAAGGACACTGCCCATGATCGCCATCATCTTTGAAGTCGAACCCGCCGAGGGGCGCCGGCAGGACTATCTGGACGTCGCCGCGGACATGCGCCCGCTGGTCAGGCAGATCGACGGGTTCATATCTGTCGAGCGGTTCGAAAGCCTGACCAACCCGGGCAAGATGCTGTCGCTGTCATATTTCCGCGACGAGGAAGCGGTCGAGCAATGGCGCAAACTGTCGGGCCATCGCGCGGCGCAATCGAAAGGGCGGCATGGGATATTCAAGGACTACCGGCTGAAGGTGGCGCATGTGCTGCGCGACTATGGCATGTTCGACCGCGATCAGGCCCCGGATGACAGCCGCGACGCGCATGCGCCTTCGGGATCCGAAATCAAATCCTGATCCCGTGAACGACAAAATGCGTCAGGCTGAAAAAGAAACGGCCTGAGCGGGACAGCTCGAACTGTTCCGCTTGCCATTCAAGGACGTCTGCCTCTGGCAGATGGCCCTTCTGGATCGCATAGTTCCGCATCACGTGAATCATCAGCTGCGGCAGTCCATCCGGCCGCAGGGTGATATCGCAATACGCCGAGGCCCGGCAGCCGATATTGCCAAAGCCTGCCTGCTGCATCAGCGCCGGCAACCGGGCAGGGGTGCTGATGCTTGCGACATGCCGGTTCCAGCTTTGCATCATCCGCGCCATCCGCTCCGGATGATCGCTGTGCCAGGCCCAGGTGCCGAAATGAAGATCGCCGATCGCCAGCGGGGCGTGCGGGCGCAGGACGCGCGCAAGTTCAAGCAGCGACGGCGTCATGTCATCGATATATTCAAAGACCTGCAACGAGACGGCGCCGTCGATGCTGTTGCTTTCCAGCGGCAAGACATCCGCGCCGGCCTCGTGAAATGTCACATTGTCGCGGTCGCGGCATCGGTCCGCGGCAAGGTCCAGCATCGACTGGCTGGAATCGATGCCGATCACCCGGCCTTCGGGCCCGACGGCCCGCGCAAGTTCAAGCGTCAGCATTCCGTTGCCGCAGCCAAGATCCAGTACCGTCTGGCCGCGTCGCGGCGACAGGATGTCGAAACTGGCGCGCCGCCGCCGCGTGAAGTCGCTGCCATGATAGCTGTCTTCAAGGATGCGGGCGGTGGCTTCGTCGAATTGCAGCATGTCGTCCCCCCCGGATCGTCAAATGCCGGAAAGTCCCACAATGCCCGGCTGTCATCAAGAATTTTCTGGCCCGGCTGGGGCGCGCGGTTCCGCCCGGGTCAGGATGAACAGCGCCGCAGGCCCCATGCAGGCCGCCTGAATGGCCAGTACCCACCAGGCCAGTCCGAACACCGCCGACAACGCGAAGACCGCCGCCATCGTGGCCACCGCAAGCCGCTTGGCGCGCGGTGCGATGGCGCGCTGGTTCTCCCAGTTCAGGATATGGGGGCCGAATTTCGGATGGTTCAGCAGCCAGGCCCGGGCGCGGGGCGAGCCTTTTGTGAACAGGAACGCGGCCAGAATCATGAACGGAGTGGTGGGCAGCACCGGCAGCACGACCCCGACCACACCCAATCCGACGGCCAGCCAGCCACCGATCAGATAGACAAATCGGGGCAGGTGCATGCCCGGCCTTTCCTGCTGCATCGGGTTTCGCAATCGGTGCCAGACTATGCTAGGCTCGTCCCATATTGAACGAGGTAATTCAGATGGTGAATATTGAGAAGGACAGGCTTGAATTCGAGCGCGAGAAACACCTCGACGAGACGCGGCTTGCAGAGGCAAGGATCGAGCTGGAGAAATCGCAGGGGGGCCGGTTTTCGACCGGAGCGGTGTCACTGATCGGCGCGCTGATCGCGGTCTTTTCGGCGGTCGCGACCGCGGTGATCGGCGGCGTCTTCGGATTTCTGGCGTCCAACGCCGACAATGACGCGCTGCGCGAGATCAAGCGGACCGAGGTCAACGGCCAGTTGGAAATCAAGACCAAGGAAGTCGAAGGCCAGCTGAAGCTTAGCGAACTGGACGCCAGGGCAGAGCGCGAGCGGCTTGAGATCGAGCAGAAATTCGAGATCATCGTGCAGGCGACCAAGGGACTGCCGGCCGAAGTGGCGTCGGAAAATCTGCTGTTTTTCGTCGAGGCGGGGATTCTGCCCGACGAGGGCGGCAAGATCCGGGCGCTGGCCCAGCAGGGCAAGGCACCCGATCTGCCCAATTCGGAAGCCGCGTCGGTTGCGGGCAACCCCCTGTTGTCGCGCCTCGAGGCGGCGGCGCCGCTGACCCGGGCCTCTGCCAGCGATGCGCTGCGCATTTCCGATGGCGTGCTGCTGGGTGGTTCCGAGCTTGAGGTCGAGCATCTGCCGACACCGAATTTTTCCTCATCCAACGATGCAAGATACGCAATCATGAATTTCACCGCCACGCTGGGGAACAGCGCGAAACTGTGGCTGACAAATCCAGAGGCGAAGGCCAGCGCGCATCTGTTCATCGAGCGCAGCGGAAAGGTCATCCAGTTGCTGCCGTTCGACTACGCGGGCTGGCATGCGGGCCGCAGCAATTGGGGCGCGATCAACGGGCTGAACCGGCATTCCATCGGCATCGTGTTTGAAAACGCCGGGCGTCTGCGCCGTGTCGGTGAGCACTGGGAATCCTGGTCGGGGCATGAAATTCCCGACGACGAGGTGCTGGTGGCGACCCACAAGAACGAAACCGAAGAGTCCGGCTGGCACACCTACACCAAGGCGCAGACCGATGCCGCGGCAAAGATCCTGATCGCCTATTCCAGGGTCAATCCCGACTTCGTCGACGTGTTGGGGCATGATGACATCTCGCCCCGGCGCAAGATCGATCCGGGCCCGGCCTTTCCGATGGCGGATCTGCGGCTGGCGGTATTTGGCCGCGCCGAGCCGCTGCCGCCCCCGAAATGATCTGAATCCGCTCTCGCACCTGCCGTGCAAGTTGCTATAACCGGACGCATCGCCACCCACGGAGTCTGCCGCCATGTCCGGAGAGCTGTCGCCCATCGACACCGCCAAATTCGTTGCCGCCAAACGGGCGGTGGATTTCGTCGAGGACGGGATGAAAGTCGGGCTTGGCACCGGCTCGACCGCGGCATGGATGGTGCGCTGCCTGGGCGAGATCATCCGCGAGGAAGGGCTGCGCGTGGTCGGCGTGCCGACCTCGACCCGCACCGCCGATCTGGCACGCAAGGTGGGCATCAAGGTGGTCAGCCTGGACGAGGCCAAATGGCTGGATCTGACGATCGACGGCGCCGATGAATTCGACCCCGACCTGAATCTGATCAAGGGCGGCGGCGGTGCGCTGTTGCAGGAAAAGATCGTGGCCACCGCCTCGGACCGGATGATCGTGATCAGCGATGCCAGCAAGAAGGTGGAACGGCTGGGCAACTTCCCGTTGCCGGTCGAGGTGGTTCCGTTCGGCTGGCAGACCACCAAGGCGCTGATCGAGGAAACGCTGGCCGGGCTTGACGTGCTGGGCCAGACGGTGACGCTGCGGCTGAACGGCGAGGCGCCCTTCGTGACCGACGAGGGCAACTATATCGTCGATCTGCACCTGCATCGCATCGCCAATCCACGCCAGGTGTCGCTGGTGATGAACCAGATCCCCGGCGTGGTCGAGAACGGGCTGTTCATCGACATCTGCGATGTGGTGGTGATCGGCCACGGCGACGGCCGGGTCGAGGTCAATGACATCAACTCGGGCACACACGAGGAAGACCGCATCGAGTTCGTCGAGAACGACAACATGTTCTCGGATCTCAGCGACGGATCGTAAGGCGCGGTGACCCGGGTGATCTTGTCGCCCCGACAGCCGCCAAGGGGCTGAACCGGCAGCCGGGCGACGCCCGGGATGCTGCGTTCGACAAGGAATTTCCGCATGTTGCCGGCATCGTGTTCGGGACGTCGGCCAATTCGGCGTTGGCCTTTGCCGTCACCTGTGCAATATCGGCTGCGCAATGAACATGGATGCACGCCTGAATGACTTTTGACTTCGACCTTTTCGTCATCGGTGGTGGTTCTGGTGGTGTCCGCGCAGCGCGCGTGGCGGCCGAAACCGGGGCCAGGGTGGCGCTGGCCGAAGAATACCGGATGGGCGGCACCTGTGTGATCCGCGGCTGTGTTCCCAAGAAGCTGATGGTGTTTGCCTCGGGCTACTCGGCGCGGATGCAGGAAGCGGCGGAATATGGCTGGGATGTCACCGCGGGCGGGTTCGACTGGTCGAAGTTCTGGCCCAACCTGCGCGCCGAACTGGACCGTCTGGAAGGCATCTATCGCGGCAATCTGGCGCGGCCCGGCGTGCAGATTTTCGACCAGCGAGCGGTGATCGCCGACCCGCACACGGTGACGCTTGCCGACGGGCGCTCTGTCACTGCCAAGCATATTCTGGTCGCCACCGGCGGCACCCCGTTCAAGCCCGCGCGGACGCCGGGAATCGAACTGGCGGGCACGTCGAACGATGTGTTCCTGATGGAAGACCTGCCAAGGTCGATCCTGATTGTGGGAGGCGGCTATATCGCCTGTGAATTCGCCTGCATCTTCAACGGGCTGGGGGTCGAGACGACGCAATATTATCGCGGCGCCCAGATCCTGCGCGGTTTTGACGACGAGTCGCGCGGCCATGTCGCCGAGCTGATCCAGGTCCGGGGGGTCAATTTGCATCTTGGCTGCGACGTGATGGAGATGCAGCGGCGCGACGGCGGCATCCTGGTCTCGGCCAGCAATGGCGACGAACGGATTTTCGACAAGGTGATCTATGCCACCGGCCGGGTGCCGAACACGGCGGGGCTGGGCCTGCAGGAGGCCGGGGTCAGGCTGGGGCGCGGCGGCGCGGTCGAGGTCGATGCCTACAGCCAAAGCTCGGTGCCCTCGATCTATGCGGTCGGCGACGTGACCGATCGCGTGAACCTGACCCCGGTTGCGATCCGCGAGGGCCAGGCCTTTGTCGAAACCGTGTTCAACGCCAATCCGACCAAGGTCGATCACACCAACATCGCCTCTGCGATCTTCACCCAGCCGGAATACGGCGCGGTCGGTCTGACCGAAGAGGCCGCGCGCGACCTGGAAGAGATCGAGGTCTACAGCGCCGCCTTCCGTCCGATGCAGAACAGCTTTATCGACAAGAACGAGCGCGTGCTGTTCAAGCTGATCGTCAGCGCGGCCAGCCGCAAGATTCTGGGGTGCCACATCGTTGCGGACGGGGCGGGCGAATTGATCCAGATGGTCGGCGTGGCGATCAGGATGGGTGCCACGAAAGAGGATTTCGACGCCACCGTGGCGGTGCATCCGACGATGTCCGAAGAGATCGTTCTAATGAAGACTCCGGTGCGCACGGCTTGATTTCCGGGCAAAACAAGCACAGGTAGCAGACCAGTACCCGAATTCGATAAAAGGGAAAGACAGCCAAATGGCCAATAACAATGGTGGGCCCTGGGGCGGCGGCGGAAGCGGCGGCAACCGGGGTGGTGGGAGTGACGACGGCGACAAGGGTGGCGGACGCCGCCCTGGTGACGGTCCGCAGATCCCAGAGATCGACGAGATTGTCCGCAAGGGCCAGGAACAACTGCGCGTCCTGATGGGCGGGCGGGGTGGCCGAAACAACGGCACCGGCACCGGTGGCGGCGGTGGCCCGCGGTTCACGCGCGGGACGCTGGGCCTTGGTGTGCTGGGGCTTGTGGCGCTGTGGCTGTTCGCCTCGTTCTACACGGTCAAGCCCGAAGAACAGTCGGTCGAACTGTTCCTGGGCAGCTATTCTGCGACCGGCAATCCGGGGCTGAACTTTGCGCCCTGGCCGTTTGTGAAGGCCGAAGTCGTGCCGGTCACCCGCGAGCAGACAGAAAACATCGGCACCGCAGGTGCGCGCGGCAACGACACCGGCCTGATGCTGACCACGGACGAGAATATCGTCGATCTGGATTTCCAGGTGGTGTGGAACATCAACGATCCGGCGAAATACCTGTTCAACCTGCGCGACCCGCAGGCGACCATTCGCGGCGTGTCGGAATCGGCAATGCGTGAAATCATCGCCGCCAGCGAACTGGCCCCGATCCTGAACCGGGATCGCGAACAGATCGCCGACAACGCGCAGACCCTGATCCAGCGCACGCTGGACAGCTATGACGCGGGCCTCAATATCGTGCGGGTCAACCTCGACAAGGCCGAACCGCCGCGCGAGGTCATCGACGCCTTCCGCGACGTGCAGGCCGCGGAACAGACCCGCGACCGACTGGAACGCGAGGCGGATGCCTATGCCAACAAGGTACTGGCCGGTGCCCGGGGCGAAGCCGCCCGGATTCTGGAAGAGGCCGAAGGCTATCGCGCCCAGGTCGTCAACCAGGCCCAGGGTGAAGCCAGCCGGTTCCTGGCGGTGCTGACCGAATACAAGGCCGCGCCGGACGTGACGCGCAAGCGGCTTTACCTGGAAACGATGGAACAGGTGTTGGGCGATGTCGACAAGATCATCCTCGATGAGGGCATCGGCGGAGCCGGGCAGGGCGTCGTGCCCTACCTGCCATTGAATGAACTGCGCCGCGGCGGGGGGAACTGAGTCATGAAACGATCAACATTGATATTGCCGCTGATTGTGGTGGCCATCGTCACCGTGCTCAGCTCTGTCTTCATCGTCGACGAACGCGAAAAGGCGCTGGTCCTGCAATTCGGGCAGATCAAGTCGGTGCGCCAGGAACCGGGACTGGCTTTCAAGATACCGCTGATCCAGGAAGTCGTGCGCTATGACGACCGCATCCTGTCGCTGGACACGCCGGCGACCGAGGTCACGCCCAGCGATGACCGTCGTCTTGTGGTCGATGCCTTCGCGCGCTTTCGGATTTCCGACGTCAGGCAGTTTCGTCAGGCGGTCGGCGTCGGCGGACTGCGGGCCGCCGAAGACCGGCTGGGGTCTATCCTGAACGCGCAGATTCGCGCGGTGCTGGGTTCGGAAGGGGTCACGTCGAACACGATCCTTTCGTCGGATCGCGCCGAACTGATGGCGCGAATCACGCGGCAGGCCGAAATTCGTGCCCGCCCGCTGGGGCTGAACGTGATCGACGTGCGGCTGAAGCAGACCAACCTGCCGACCCAGAACCTCGACGCCACCTTCGCGCGGATGCGCGCCGAACGTGAACGCGAGGCCGCCGACGAGATCGCGCGCGGCGAGGAAGCCGCCCAGCGGGTTCGCGCACAGGCCGACCGGACGGTGGTGGAACTGGTGTCCGATAGCCAGCGCGAGGCCGATATCGCGCGTGGTGAAGCGGATGCAGAGCGTAACAACGTCTTTGCCAAGGCCTATGGGCAGGACAAGGAGTTCTTTGAATTCTACCGTTCGCTGTCGGCCTATACCACGGCGCTGCAAGGATCGAATTCGACGCTGGTGATCACGCCGGACAGCGAATTCTTCAACTATCTGGGCAGCGCCACCGGTCGTCCGGCCGCGCCGGCCGAGTAATGTCGGTTGTCCTGCTGGCCATCGGGTTGGTGCTATGCGTCGAGGGGCTGGTGTTCGCACTGGCCCCTTCGCGCCTTGAAGACCTGCTGGCGACGCTGGCCAAGGCCCCGATCGAAACCCGCCGGATGATCGGTCTTGGCGCGCTGGGCATCGGTGTTCTGCTGGTCTGGCTGGCCAAATCCCTTGGGGTCTAGGCCGGTCCGGGCGACGCCGGCGGTCCGGTGCGCAACAGGGCCCGGAAACAACATCGGACTGGCGCAGGATCCGGACTCATGAGACACTTGCGGCGATGACATGTTTCTCACATGCAGTTGAGCAGTCGCGATCAGGGTTTGAGTTGTGCATCCGGGCACCTATCTGAATGATGGAGCGCACAAGTCGCCCGAACGAAGGTCCGGCGGACGCATCATCCAATGGGCCGATCTAATGAATGGAGACACTCCCGTGAAATCTCAGGCACTCACATTTCCCAGCCCGTCCGCCGGCCCTGTCCGCGCGGGTTGGGTTCTTCTGCTGGGGCTGGCGATTCTTCTCGCGCAGGCCTTTGCAGTCACCGCCCAGGGCATGCCGAAAAGTTTTGCCGATCTGGCAGACAAGATCAGCCCCTCGGTCGTCAATATCACCACCTCCACCACGGTTGCGTCCAACACCGGTCCGCGCCCCGTGGTTCCCGACGGATCGCCGTTCGAGGATTTCTTCCGCGATTTCATGGACCGGAATCAGGATGGTCCCGGGCGTCCGCGCCGGTCATCGGCACTGGGTTCCGGCTTTGTGATCTCGGAAGACGGCTATATCGTCACCAACAACCATGTGATTGAATCCGCGGATGAAATCATGATCGAATTCTTCGCGGGCGACGAATTGCCGGCCAAGGTCATCGGCACCGACAAGAACACCGACATCGCGCTGCTGAAAGTCGAAAGCGAAAAACCGCTGCCCTTCGTGAATTTCGGCGACAGCGATATCGCGCGCGTCGGCGATTGGGTGATGGCGATGGGCAACCCGCTGGGGCAGGGCTTTTCGGTATCGGTCGGCATCGTTTCGGCCCGCAACCGGGCGCTGTCGGGCACTTATGACGACTACATCCAGACCGACGCCGCGATCAACCGGGGCAACTCTGGCGGGCCGCTGTTCAACATGGACGGCGAGGTGATCGGCGTGAACACCGCGATCCTGTCGCCCAACGGCGGTTCGATCGGTATCGGCTTTGCGATGTCCTCGGCCGTGGTCAAATCCGTGGTCGAACAGTTGCAGGAATTCGGCGAGACCCGCCGCGGCTGGCTGGGTGTCAGGATTCAGGATGTCGGTGCCGATGTCGCAGAGGCGCTGGGGCTGGAACAGGTCGCCGGGGCGCTGGTGACGGATGTGCCCGAAGGCCCTGCCGCCGAGGCCGGCGTGGAATCGGGCGATGTCATCCTCAGCTTCGATGGTCATGATGTCGTGGACACCCGCCAGCTGGTGCGCATTGTCGGCGCCACCGGGGTTGGCAAGGCGGTGCGGGTGACCGTGTTCCGCGACGGTGAGACCAAGACGCTGATGGTCACGCTGGGCCGGCGCGAAGATGCCGAAAGCGAAGCGGTTCCTGCCGTTGCGACCGGCCCCGAAAAGGTCGAGAAGGACGTTCTGGGGCTGACCGTCACCGCGATGACGGCCGAATTGCGCGAACAGCTGGGCCTGACCGACGACGCGACTGGCTTGGTGGTGCGCGAGGTCGACGAGACTGCCGAGGCCTTTGAAAAAGGTCTGCGCGCGGGTGATGTCATCACCGAAGCCGGGCAGCAGAAGGTCGCCAGTGTCAGCGAGCTTGAGGACCGGATCGCAGAGGCCAAGGAAGCCGGGCGCAAATCGCTGCTGCTTCTGGTGCGCCGTCAGGGCGAGCCGCGCTTTGTCGCGCTGACCATTGGCTAGGCCATCCCCGAAGTGATCTGAAAGCGGGCGCCCCGGACGGGCGCCCGTTTTTTCATGCGCACAGTGGCATTGGCGGGTTTTGGCAGACGCCACCGGCGTTTCAGGATAGGCGCGCCGGGGCGGCCTGGTTCTGCGCGGGTCAGATGCCGCCGACCGCCGACAGATGCCGGACGATCTCTGCCACGCCGGCCCTGTTGCGCAGCTGGGCAAAGACAAACGGCAGATCGCCGCGCATCCGTCTGGCGTCGCGTTCCATCACGTCCAGATTGGCACCGACATGCGGGGCAAGGTCGGTCTTGTTGATGACCAGTATGTCAGAGCGGGTGATGGCCGGGCCGCCCTTGCGCGGAATCTCTTCGCCCGCGGCCACGTCGATGACATATAGCGTGACATCGGCAAGTTCGGGGCTGAATGTCGCCGACAGGTTGTCGCCGCCGCTTTCGATCAGGACGATTTCGATATCGGGATGGCGGGCCGTCATCTCGGCCACTGCCGCCAGGTTGATCGAGGCGTCTTCGCGGATCGCCGTGTGCGGGCAGCCGCCGGTCTCTACCCCGATGATCCGGTCGCGCGGCAGCACCTGAAGCCGCATCAGCGCCTCGGCATCTTCCTGCGTATAAATATCGTTGGTGATCACCCCGACAGAATGGCTGTCGCGAAAGGCCTCGCACAGGGCGGCGGTCAGCGTGGTCTTGCCCGCGCCGACCGGGCCGCCGATGCCGATGCGAAGCGGGCCATTGGATTGGCTCATGTGCGGAATGTCCTGGAATACTGGGTTTCGTGTTTCATCGAGGCGATGTCGGCCAGAAAGGCCGTTCCCGACAGCATGTCGAGATCGCCGGTCAGGGTTTGCGCGGCGATATCGCGGGCCGCCCCCGACAGGGCGTGGATCAGTGCCTGAGCCTCGGTCTGGCCGATCGGCAGCAAGCGCTGCGCGCATGTCACCAGATTGGTGATGAAGGCCTGAAGATACATCTGCGATGTCAGGTCCAGCGGCAATGCGCCCAGCCGCGCGGCGCGCCCCACACCGACCGGAAAGGTCAGGCGCGCCAGGTCGAACCCCCAGACCCGTGCCGTGATCTCGCAGAAGGCCGCGCCCTGCAGATCGGATTCGCGCAGACGCTCTGCCGAGGCGGCGAAGGCCCGGCATGTCTGGTCGATCCGGGTCAGATCGCCCGGCGTGTCTGCCAGATAGGCCGCCGCCAGAAACAACGCATCCGACCGCCCCGACCCGTGACACATCACGTCGCCCAGCCAGCGTTCAAGGCTGCCGGTGTCATCGACATCGCCCGCCGCGACCGCCCATTCCAGCCCGTGCGAATAGGAAAATGCCCCCAGCGGATAGGCCGGCGACAGCCATTGTGCCAGCGTCAGGATGTCGGGGTCAGTGGTCATGGCCGTGGGTTCTTCCATGCCCGTAGGCGCCGCCTTCGGGCGAAAACGGCGCGGATATCTCGTGCATCGTCGCGCCGATCTGTTCCAGCATGCCGCGGATCACATGATCGCGCCGGATCAAGATCCGGCCCGGCTCTATCTGGCAGGGCGTGTGCCGGTTGCCGATATGCCAGGCAAGGCGGGTCAGATCGGGACCGGTGATTTCAAGCAGATCCTCGACGGCCGAAACCACCTGTATCAGCCGGTCGTCGCTCAGCCGGAATGCGTCGCCGTCCTCAAGCGAGGTCGTGTGTTCCAGGTCGACCAGAAAGCGTTCGCCGCTGCTGGTGCACAGCACTTTCCGGCGCAGGAAACGCGCGTCATAGGTCAAAGTGACAATGTCCTGCGCCCCGGTCCAGCAACCGGCGCGCAGGATGTTCCGACAGGTTGGCAGGGTCATGTCCGCCATGTCAGACCCGGACCCTGCCGGATGGCAAGCGCACGGATCGCCCGGCGCAGTCGCGGATCAGATATAGAACAGGTCGCGGAATACGTGGCGGCCGATATCTTCGCGTTTCAGGCCCATTTCGGCCAGTTCGTCGTTGGATTTGGCATTCAGCCGCTCGAATTGCGCCATGCGTGACCGGCTTTCGAGATAGGCGTTGAAGCCCTGGCCGATCCCGGCAAAGAACCGGTCGAACCAGTCGCGCGATGCGGTCCGATAGGCGGGGGCGGGGGCTGTGTGATGCGATGTCGTCATTGGAAACCTTTCTGGTGTTCAGTTCGGGTTTCCTCCCTTGCCTGTTAATATCGGTGGCGCGCGCGGCTTCGTCCAGCGCCAATACCGCATAGCGGCATTGCCCATGCTGCAACGCGGAAATGCACGGTTTCGGGGCGGCTGACATTTTCAAAACAGAAAATAACGCTGCGCCATCGGCAGCACCTCGGCCGGGGCGCAGGTCAGCAATTCACCATCCGCGCGCACTTCGTAGGTCTCCGGGTTCACCTCGATCCGCGGCAGCGCATCGTTCAGGATCAGGTCTTTCTTGCCGATCTTGCGGGTATTGGCGACGGCCACCGTTTGTTTGGCCAGCCCCAGCGTGTCGCGAATGCCCGCCGCCTGCGCCGCCCCCGAGACGAATGTCACGGCAGAGTGTTCCACCGCCCGCCCCATCGCCCCGAACATGGGCCGCGAATAGACCGGCTGCGGTGTCGGGATCGACGCATTCGGATCGCCCATCTGCGCGCAGACAATCATGCCGCCCATCAGCACCATTTCCGCCTTGACCCCGAAGAACGCCGGGTTCCACAGCACCAGATCGGCGCGCTTGCCTTCGGCAATGCTGCCGATATGCGCCGAAACCCCATGCGCGATGGCAGGGTTGATGGTGTATTTCGCGATATAGCGGCGGACGCGGAAATTGTCGTTCTCGCCGGTCTCTTCGGGCAGCCGCCCGCGCTGTTTCCGCATCTTGTCGGCGGTCTGCCATGTGCGGATCAGCACCTCGCCGACGCGCCCCATCGCCTGGCTGTCCGACGCGATGATGCTGAACGCGCCCATGTCATGGAGGATATCCTCGGCGGCAATCGTTTCTCGGCGGATGCGGCTTTCGGCGAATGCCACGTCCTCGGGGATCGACTTGTCGAGGTGATGGCACACCATCAGCATGTCGAGATGTTCCTCCAGCGTGTTGACCGTGAAGGGCCTTGTCGGGTTGGTGGAGGACGGTAACACATGCGGCTCGCCGCATATCCTGATGATGTCCGGCGCATGGCCGCCGCCCGCGCCCTCGGTGTGAAAGGCATGAATGGTCCGGCCCTTCATCGCCTTCACCGTGTTCTCGACAAAACCGGATTCATTCAGCGTGTCGGTGTGGATCATCACCTGCACGTCCATGTCGTCTGCCACCGACAGGCAGCAGTCGATCGCCCCCGGGGTCGTGCCCCAATCCTCGTGCAGTTTCAGGGAACAGGCCCCGCCTTCGACCATTTCCACCAGCGCCTCGGGGCGGGATGCGTTGCCCTTGCCCGACAGCCCGATGTTCATCGGCACGCCGTCAATCGCCTGCAACATCCGCCCGATATGCCAGGGGCCGGGCGTGCAGGTGGTGGCCAGCGTGCCATGCGCCGGGCCGGTGCCGCCGCCCAGCATCGTGGTCACGCCGGAATGCAGCGCGTCCTCGATCTGCTGCGGGCAGATAAAGTGGATGTGGCTGTCAAATCCACCGGCGGTCAGGATCTTGCCCTCGCCGGCGATGGCCTCGGTTCCGGGGCCGATGATGATATCGACGCCGGGTTGCGTGTCGGGATTGCCGGCCTTGCCGATCTTGTGAATCCGCCCGTCGCGCAGGCCGACATCGGCCTTGTAGATGCCGCTGTGATCGACGATCAGCGCGTTGGTGATGACGGTATCGACGGCCCCGGCGGCGCGCGTGACCTGGGATTGCCCCATCCCGTCGCGGATCACCTTGCCGCCGCCGAATTTCACCTCTTCGCCATAGGTGGTCAGGTCTTTTTCAACTTCGATGATCAGGTCGGTATCGGCCAGCCGGACCCTGTCGCCCGTGGTCGGGCCGAACATGGCGGCATAATCGGCGCGTTTGATCGTGGCTGGCATCAGAGATCCCCCATCACGGCTTGATTGAACCCGAACACCTTGCGCAAGCCGCCGATCGGGATCAGCTGCACCTCGCGGCGCTGGCCCGGTTCGAACCGCACGGCGGTTCCGGCGGCGATGTCGAGGCGCATGCCGCGTCCGGCCGCGCGGTCAAACTCCAGCGCTTCATTCGCCTCGCCGAAATGATAGTGCGAGCCGACCTGCACCGGGCGGTCGCCGGTATTGGCCACCATCAACGTGATGGCCGTCGCGCCCGCGTTCAGGGTCAGCGTGCCGTCTGCGGGGAAAAGCTCTCCGGGGATCATGGCGTTACCTCAGCGGATCGGGTTGTGGACGGTGACAAGCTTGGTGCCGTCGGGAAAGGTTGCCTCGACCTGCACGTCGTGGATCATCTCGGGCACGCCTTCCATACATTGGTCGCGGGTGATGACATGGGCGCCGGCCTCCATCATGTCGGCCACCGAGCGGCCGTCGCGCGCGCCCTCGACCACCGCGTCGGTGATCAGCGCGATCGCCTCTGGGTGGTTCAGTTTCACGCCCCGCTCCAGCCGTCTGCGCGCCACCTGCGCGGCCATCGCGATCAGCAGTTTGTCTTTTTCTCTCGGGGTCAGTTGCATGGGTCAAATCGTCCAGGTTCGGGGAAGGTCATCACCGGTCAGCCGGTTCAGGATCGGGATCAGCGACTGGCGCAGGACAAAGCTGTCGGGCGCAAGGATGCGGATGCACAGAAGGGTCTCGCGGATCAGGCTGGCACCGGCGGTTGCCGGTAGCAGCGCGCGCAGCGGGGCAAGCCGGGCCCCGGCATCGGGCGCGACATAGACCAGCGTCGCCATCGCATTGGCGGAGCCGGCCACGGCGCGGCGGCCAAGATGCCCGGCGATGTCGCCGGCAAGCCGCAGCCGGTCGAGATACAGCGGTGCGGCGGGGCCGCGAATTTCGATGTGATCGATGAACTGCGCGTCGCGCAGGCTCTCTCCCATTGCAGTGCGCCCGAACACCAGCGGTTCTACCAGCAGCAGCGCCGCGTCCTCTGCCATGTCGACCGTCAGCGACCGGTTCAGCGCGGCGCCATCGTAAAGGATGGTTTCCTGCGGCAGCCAGTTCACCCGGGCGCCCGCATCGACGGTGATCGCGGTGGCGATGCTTCCGGTCAGTCCGGGCTGGGCGCGATAGGCGCGTTCGGCGGCCTGCGTCGTCAATGTCAGTTCGGTGCCGGCCCCGGCATGTGCCTCGACGCGGAAACGATCTCCGCCGGTCACGCCGCCGCCGGTGTTGATCAGCACCGCCTGCAACCCCGTTCCTGACGGGCGCGGAAACAGTGCTTTCAGCGATCCCGACTGGCGCAGGCGCGCCAGCACCGTGCCGCGCCCGCCCGATCTGACCGACAGGCTGACGGCCCCGCGCGCGCGTGGCTGCAATGGCGGCGCTGACGGAACGCCCGCCGGCGCAGGGATTGGTGTCGGGATGTTGATCGCGCCCTCCGCGTATTCTGGTTTCGCCCCCGCTTTCAGCACATGCCGGGCGGCGAGTCAGGCAATTCATCGAATTCGCCGGAAACATGACCAGAAGTCGCCTAAATTATACGCGTGAGCGAAGTCAGTGCTTAAAGAAATGGCAATTTTCGGGTGGGGCAGTCAATTCCCCTGTGCTGCAATTGCAAATCACGCTGCAACGCAGAATCGATAGTCCTGCCTGCTCGTGGTGAGGGATTGCCGCAAATGAGGGGTGTGTGACGACTGGATGAATTGAGCCTCAGCCCAGCCGCCACACGGGTGCAACACGAAGCTGCAGGGCAGAGGTATGGAATTCCGCGGCGCGCCGCAAGCTTTCCGATCTTTGGCTCTGCCTGGAGGGACTATGAACTTTCTGAAATCCACACTTGCCGGTTCGGCCGCGCTGGTTGCGATGTCGGCGCCGCTGGCCGCCGCCGACTGTCCGATCAAGGTTGGCGTTCTGCATTCGCTGTCGGGAACGATGGCGATTTCCGAAACCACGCTGAAAGACACGATGCTGATGCTGATCGAACAGCAGAACGCCAAGGGCGGCCTGCTGGGTTGCGAGCTGGAGGCGGTGGTCGTCGACCCGGCATCCGACTGGCCGCTGTTCGCAGAGAAGGCGCGCGAACTGCTGACCGTTCACAATGTCGATGTGATCTTTGGCAACTGGACCAGCGTCAGCCGCAAATCCGTGCTGCCGGTGATCGAGGAACTGAACGGCCTGCTGTTCTACCCGGTGCAATACGAGGGCGAAGAGAGTTCGAAGAACGTGTTCTATACCGGGGCCGCGCCGAACCAGCAGGCGATTCCGGCGACGGATTATTTTCTTGAGGAACTGGGCGTCGAGAAATTCGCGCTGCTTGGAACCGACTATGTCTATCCGCGCACCACGAACAACATCCTCGAAGCCTACCTGAAGGCCAAGGGTATCCCCGAGACCGATATCTTCGTGAATTACACGCCGTTCGGTCATTCCGACTGGTCCAAGATCGTCGCCGATGTGGTGACACTTGGCGAGGACGGCAAGAAGGTCGGTGTGATCAGCACCATCAACGGCGACGCCAATATCGGGTTCTACAAGGAACTTGCTGCCGCCGGCATCAGCGCCGACGACATCCCGGTGGTCGCGTTCTCGGTGGGCGAAGAGGAACTGTCGGGTCTCGACACGTCGAACCTGGTCGGTCACCTGGCCGCGTGGAACTACTTTCAGTCGGCGGAAAGCGATGCCAACACCGAATGGGTCGCGGCCTGGAAGGCCCGCATGGGCGAGGATCGGGTGACCAACGATCCGATGGAGGCGCATTACATCGGCTTCAACATGTGGGTGAACGCGGCAACCGCCGCCGGAACCACCGATGTCGATGCGGTGCGCGCGGCGATGTACGGACAGGAATTCCCGAACCTGACCGGCGGCACGGCCGTCATGCTGCCCAACCATCACCTGGCCAAGCCGGTCCTGATCGGCGAGATCCAGGCGGACGGCCAGTTCGACATCATCAGCCAGACCGAAGAGGTGCCGGGCGATGCCTGGACCGATTTCCTGCCGGAATCCGCGGTGCTGATGTCGGATTGGAAGGATCTGGGCTGCGGCATGTACAACACCCAGACCAAGACCTGCGTTCAGACTCTTTCCAACTACTGATCTGAAATCCGAAGGGGGCGGCAACGCCCCCTTCACCCCGGGGGTGGGTTTTCGCATGAAAAGTCTTCTGCTTGGCGCTTTGGCGTTGCTTGCCTCCTGCCTGGCTGCGACCGCGCAGGACGGCGCATTGCAGGCTGTCCTTCAGGACTATCGCGCCGCGATCGAGAAAAGCTCTCGCAGGACGATCGAGCCGACGATCGCCGCCATTCTGGACAGCAACCTGCCGCAAGTGCAGCTGATGCTGGAAACATGGGCCAACAAGGACATGTGGCAGCGCGAATCCGACGGATTGTTCTTTATCGGGACAGAGATGGCCGATGGCGGCTATCGTCTGACCGATTTCGACACCGGTGAAGTCATCGGCGATTTCGCGAAATCCGATCTGAAACAGCTAAAGCCGAATTCCGGTATCCGGGCGCTGATCGCGACGGCGCTGGTCAAGTTCCAGTTGCTGGACCCCGATCCCGCCAGACGTCTTGACGCGCTGCTGTCGATCCAGCGCGATCCGGGCCCCGACCATCTGGCGCCGCTGCGCGCCTCTATCGCGGACGAGACCGACGCCGGCCTGAAAGCGCAAAAGCAGCGCGCCGAGCGTCTGCTGACCATCGCCTATGATCGCGACCCCTTGGCCCGCATCGCCGCGATCACCGACATGCAGGGCGATCTGGGGGTCGACCTGCGCGCCACGTTGAACCCGCTGGTGGCAACCGTGCTGAAGGCCACGCATGGCGACATCCCGCCGGACGAGAATGTCGCCCGTGTGCTGGTTCCGGGGCGGGACATTGCCCGGGGCGACGCCTATGACCTGCTGGTGTCGCAGGGGGCGCCGGTGCGGCTGACGCCGGACATGCTGCGTGGCGCGCTGGCCGAAAATATCGTCGGGGATCAGGTTGCCGGGCTGCCGGTGGCAAGCTTGAACACCGAGGCAAACCGCGAGACGGCCTATGCCAGCCTTGCCGGTCAGGGGCTGGTGCCGCAGGCCGTGACCGGGACCGACATCCAGGCGGCGCTCGACGACCATGTCTTCTACGAGGCCTATGCCGAACCGCTGGCCCGGGTCACGACCGCCGCGACGGCGGCGCTGACCACCATCAACCGCAATGTCGCGCTGAACCAGACCCTCGATCTGACGCTGGACGCGCTGTCGCTTGCCTCGATCTATTTCCTTGCGGCCATTGGCCTTGCCATAACCTTCGGGGTCATGGGCGTGATCAACATGGCGCATGGCGAATTCATGATGATGGGCGCCTATACCGGCTATGTCGTGCAGCAGATCGTGCCCAATCACACGGCGTCGATCCTGGTTGCGATTCCGCTGGCGTTTTGCGTGACATTCGCCGCCGGCGTCGCGATGGAGCGGCTGGTGATCCGCTGGCTTTACAACCGCCCGCTGGAAACCCTGCTGGCGACCTTCGGCATCTCGATTGCCCTGCAACAGCTGGCCAAGAACATCTTCGGCACCCAGGCCCGGCCGCTGACCTCGCCCGGGTGGCTGGATGGCGCGCTGGTGGTGAACGACGTGGTCTCGATCAGCTATATCCGGATTGCGATCTTCGCCCTGGCGCTGATCTTCCTGGGGGTTTTCCTGTACATTATCAAGCGCACAAGGCTGGGGCTGGAAACCCGCGCGGTGACGCAGAACCCGCGCATGGCGGCGTCAATGGGGATCAACCCGAACCATGTGAACATGCTGACCTTCGGCCTGGGATCGGGCATCGCCGGAATCGCCGGGGTCGCCATCGGGCTGTTCGCCAAGGTCACCTCGGAACTGGGCAGCGACTATATCGTGCAAAGCTTCATGACCGTCGTGGTCGGCGGTGTCGGCAATATCTGGGGCGCGCTGGCGGGCGCGGCCATGATCGGCTTCATGCAGAAGGGGATCGAGTGGTTCAACCCGTCCAACACATTGGCGGCGCAGACATTCATGATCGTCTTCATCATCATTTTCATCCAGTTCAGGCCGCGGGGCATCATCGCCCTGAAGGGCCGCGCGGCGGGGGATTAGCGTCATGCAGGGGTCACTTTTCGCGCGCAATCCGTCACTGCCGATCTTCCTGTGCCTGCTGGTCGCCTTCACGGTGGCCGTCACATTGCTGTCCGAAGGCATGGGCGCGGGGCTGATCTCTACCTCGTTCGTCAAGACGCTGGGCAAGACGCTGTGCCTGTGCCTGGCCGCGCTGGCGATGGATCTGGTCTGGGGCTACACCGGCATCCTGAGTCTGGGTCATTTCGCGTTCTTCGGTCTTGGCGGCTACATGATCGGCATGTGGCTGATGTACGAGCGCACCCGCGAGATCGTGGTCGCCTCGGTCGCCGACGCGCCGATCCCGCCAACCGGTCAGGAGATCGTCGATGCCATCGGAAACCAGATCTTCGGCGTGGTCGGATCCAGCGACTTCCCGCTGATCTGGGCCTTCGCCGACAGCCTGGTGCTGCAACTGGCGCTGGTGGTTCTGGTGCCGGGCGTTCTGGCGCTGGTGTTTGGCTGGCTGGCGTTCCGCAGCCGCGTCACCGGGGTGTACCTGTCGATCCTGACGCAGGCGATGACGCTGGCGCTGGCGCTGTACCTGTTCCAGAACGACAACGGCCTGCGCGGCAACAACGGTTTGTCGGGCCTGCAGAACCTGCCCGGGGTCGAGGCACCGCAGGCGCTGGTGTCGGTCTGGTTCCTGTGGGCCTCGGCGCTGGCGCTGGGGCTGGGCTATCTGCTGGCGGCGTGGATGGTGTCGGGCAAATTCGGTTCGGTCCTGCGCGGCATACGCGACAACGAGGCGCGGGTACGGTTTCTTGGCTATTCGGTCGAGGTCTACAAACTGGCGATCTTCACCCTGACCGCCTGCATCACCGGCATTGCCGGGGCGCTGTACTATCCGCAGGCGGGCATCATCAACCCGGCTGAAATCACCCCGATCGCGTCGATCTACCTTGCCGTCTGGGTCGCCATCGGCGGGCGCGGCAGGCTGTACGGCGCGGTCATTGGCGCGACCTTTGTCAGCCTGGTGTCAAGCTGGTTCACCGGCGGGCAGGCCCCCGATGTGCCACTTGGATTCTACACCGTCAAATGGGTCGACTGGTGGCTGATCGTGCTGGGGCTGTCGTTCGTGTTCGTGACCCTGTTCGCCCCGAAAGGCATCGGCGGGCTGTTCGATCTGCTGGCGCGCGCCAAAAGCCCGGACCGGCACGGCGCCGATCTTGGCCCCGACCAGGGCTCGCTGCGCGAGCGGGAGGCAAGCGAATGAGCACGCTGCTGGAAGTGTCCGGCGTTTCGGTCTCGTTCGACGGGTTCCGGGCGATCAACAACCTCAGCTTTCAGATCGCCGAGGCAGAGCTGCGCGCCATTATCGGCCCGAACGGGGCCGGCAAGACCACGTTCATGGATATTGTCACCGGCAAGACCAAACCGGATGAGGGGCGCATCATCTGGGGCGGGCGGAACCGGTCGCTGCTGGCCATGTCAGAGGCAAGGATCGCCCGCGAGGGGATCGGGCGCAAGTTTCAGAAACCGACCGTGTTCGAGGATCAGACCGTGCAGGAAAACCTGTTGATGGCGCTGAAGAACCCGCGCGGCCCGCTGGCCGTGCTGTTCTACCGGCCGACCGGTCGCGATCTTGAACGGGTGCGCGCGCAGGCAGACCAGATCGGCCTTGCCGGCCACCTGGACCGCAAATCCGGTGAACTGTCGCACGGCCAGAAGCAATGGCTGGAGATCGGCATGCTGCTGGCGCAGGATCCGCGGCTGTTGCTGGTCGATGAACCCGCCGCCGGGATGACGCCGCAGGAACGCGAACAGACCACCGATATCCTGGTGAACGCGTCCCGCACGCGCGCCGTGGTGGTGGTGGAACATGACATGGAATTCGTGCGACGGCTGAACTGCAAGGTGACGGTGCTGCACGAAGGCTCGGTTCTGGCCGAGGGCAGCCTTGATCACGTCACGGCAAACCAGGCCGTTGTCGATGTCTATCTGGGGCGCTAGGGCATGCTGAAGATCGACGACCTGACGCTTCACTATGGCCACAGCCAGATTCTGCATGGCATCTCGATGCAGGCCAAACCCGGCGAAATCACCTGCGTGATGGGCACCAACGGCGTCGGCAAGACCAGCCTCATGCGCGCGATCTCGGGCGCGCATCCGCGATCCGGGGGAACCGTGTCGCTGGATGGCGGCCGGCTTGGGATCCTGCCGGCGCACGCCCTGGCGCGCCAGGGGGTCGGGTATGTGCCGCAGGGGCGCGAGATCTTTCCGCTTCTCAGCGTGCGCGAGAATCTTGAAACCGGATTTTCCTGCTTGCCCAAGGCGGACCGTCAGGTGCCCGACGAGATTTTCGAGCTGTTCCCGGTGCTTCGCCAGATGCAGTCCCGGCGTGGCGGCGACCTGTCGGGCGGCCAGCAACAGCAGCTTGCCATCGCGCGGGCGCTGATCACGCGGCCCCGGCTGTTGCTGCTGGACGAGCCGACCGAGGGCATCCAGCCCAATATCGTGCAGCAGATCAGCGACGTGATCCGCCATCTGCGGGATACGCAGGACATGATCATCGTGCTTGTCGAACAGTATTTCGACGTGGCCTACGAGCTTGCCGACCGCGTTCTGGTGCTTCGGCAGGGCCGTGTGGTCCTGTCGGGCGAAAGGGGGGCGTTTTCCCGCGAAGAGCTTATTTCGAACGTGTCGGTGTAGCGTTCGATCCGGCAAGCGCGGGCTGTTGTCCTGAACGGATCGCACGGGAAGACAGCGGGCCAAGAGGCGATACAGGTTCCGGTTGCCGGAACGCGACCCCTGGCGACGGCGCTGCCAGGTCCGTGCATCCGCGGGGGATCGGATCAGTTCCGGCTGACCCGCTTCCAGCCCTCGGGCACCGGCCCGTAGGACACCAGCCCAAGCTGGCGCGCTGCCGCTTTCGACAGGATCGAGGAATCGAGTCCCTGTGGCTTTTGAAAGGCCCGCACCGCGCGGCGGGTGCGGGGGGTCAACTCGCCGTTGATCGGTCCGGCGTAGAACCCGCGCGCTTTCAGGGCGCGCTGCAATGTGGACAGAAACTCGGGCGTCAGTTCATGCGCGCAGGGGGTTTCGAACCAAAGCTCCTTGCGTTCGCGGACAATCGCCTGCCGGGTCTCGGTCTTGTAGACGGCGGGATAGGTGACGCTGCCGTCGGTCGATACCTGCGCGGGCTGCAACAGGATCTGGCGGGTCACGGTTTCCACCACGGCGGGGGTCGCGTCATGGCCATAGCACGCGTTGGGGTCGCTGCCCGGTGGCGGCTTGGCGTGGGTCTCGACCTGTGTGGGCTCTGCCATGCGGGCGACATCGGGCAGGCCGCTGCCGGCACAGCCCGACAACAGCAGGGTGGCGCACCCGGCCGGAAGAAGGATGGATCTGATCACTGCGCAGTGCCTCTTTGAAGCCTCTTTCGGGCTGTCTGACAAATGCTTAGCCGGAATTGGCCCGTCTGGAAAGCCCGGCGGCGCATCCTGCGGGTCAGGTGCCGTCTGGCTGCAACAGGCTGTCAAGCATGGGCGACAGATCCTCGATCGTTTCGGCGATGACATGCACCACGCCGCCCTCGCGCTGAATGCGCCCCGTCACCCGCAGCAGGCGCCCGGCAATCACCGCGCGCCGGAACCGTTCGTAGATCGCGCGCCAGACGATGATGTTGGACACGCCGAACTCATCCTCCAGGGTGATGAAGATCACCCCCTTGGCGGTGCCGGGACGCTGGCGCACCAGCACCAGCCCGGCCACCGTGACGCGCGCGCCATTTGGCGGCAGTTCAAGCATGTGGTGCGGCAGACAGGCCGGCGGGCGCGGCCAGTCGCCGGGCCCGGCAGGGGGCCGGGCAGGGGGCTGGGCAGGGGCAGGATGCGGGGCAATGGGCGTCATGGAACAAATATAGAACACGAACCCGAAAGCACAAGACCGAGAGCGGCATGACAAAGATGCTGGCAAATCCGCCCTGAAACCCCTATTTCGCGAAGTTGAAGATATCGCAGGCACGCGGGAGACAGAAATGGCGAAAATCACTTATATCGAGCACAATGGAACCGAACATGTGGTCGACGTGGCCAACGGGCTGACCGTGATGGAAGGCGCGCGCGACAACAACATCCCCGGTATCGAGGCCGATTGCGGCGGCGCCTGCGCCTGTTCGACCTGCCATGTCTATGTCGCCCCCGACTGGGTCGGAAAGCTGCCCGCAAAAGAGGCGATGGAAGAGGATATGCTCGATTTCGCCTACGAGCCGAACCCGGAACGCTCGCGCCTGACCTGCCAGTTGAAAGTCACCGATGCGCTGGACGGGCTGGTGGTGCAGATGCCGGAAAAACAGATCTGATGTTCACCCGGGCGCGGCGTCGGATGCTGCGTGCCCGGGGCGGTGCCGCCCGCCGCGGGCTTCGGGCGGCGTGCGCGTTGATGGCGGGGCTGGCGGTGTCGGCGCCGGCGATGGCCTGCGAGGCGGTCACCGCGGGATGGGGCCTGAAGGGCCGGTTCAGCGAGGCCGAATTCCTCAACACGCGGCCCGCCGGCGCGCGCCACGAAAACTGGATCGCGCGCGGTGCGCGGCTGATCCTGCACGCCGGCTATGACCGGGAAACCGATGACTATGGCCACGGCATTCTGGGCCCGCTCCGCGACGCCAGGATCCTGACGATCCATGTGCGCCGGCCCGGCGACGACCGGATCACCTGTCCGGCCGGCGTGGTTCTGCCCGCGGGCCAGGTGTTCGAGGACATCGCCCCGCGACTGGCCGATCTGGACGGCGACGGAATGCCCGAAATCATCGTGGTGCAAAGCGACGCCACCAGGGGCGCGCGGCTGGCGGTCTACGACCGGCGCGCCAATCTGATGGCGGCGACGCCGTTCATCGGCACGCCCTATCGCTGGCTGGCGCCGCTTGGGGCGGCGGATCTCGACGGCGACGGCGCGATGGAGCTCGCCTATGTCGACCGCCCGCATCTGGCCCGGATCCTGCGCGTCTGGCGCTATACGCCGGGCAAGCTGACCGAGGTTGCCACCCGGGACGGCCTGACCAATCACCGCATCGGCGAGGCGCATATCTCGGGCGGAATCCGCGACTGCGGCGGCAGCCCCGAGATGATCCTGGCAACCGGTGACTGGCGCGCGCTGGTGGCGGCACAATTCGACGGGCACACTATCGGTATCCGCGAGATCGGAACGCAAACCGACCGCGACGGTTTCGCCAGGGCGATGTCATGCGACTGACGTTGCTGTTGCTGTCGCTGATCCTGACCCAACCGGCAGCGGCACAGACCAGACTGACACCGGATGAATTTCTGGACCGGGCGATCGGGCGCACCCTGACGTTTTCGGTCTTCCCCACGGGCGAATGGGTGGGCACGGAACAGTTCCTGACGCGCGACCGTTCCGTCTGGGCCAAGCACGACGGCCGATGCACCTATGGCGATATCACACGCGACGGGCTTTATGTCTGCTTTCGCTACGAGGACGAGCCGAACGAGTTGCATTGCTGGGTGCCATTCATCCACGATGCGCAACTGCTGGTGCGCGGGTCGCTGGGCGAAATTCAGCAGGTCACCGAAATCACCGAGAAACCGGTGATTTGCAGCGGTGCACCGATGTCCTGAATACCCGGCATCCGGGCTTTCTTGCGCCAACTGTCGCGGGGGTGCCGCGCCCGGTTCGAACCGGGCAGCGACCGCGCGGGCCGGAAAATGCCGGCGATCCGAAAGCCCGCCTACAAGGCCCGCCAGCCGATGTCGCGCCGGTAAAATCCGTCCGGCCAGTCGATCGCACCGACCAGCGCGTAGGCGCGCGCGCGCGCCTCGGCCAGATCGCCGCCACGGGCGGTGACGTTCAGAACCCGCCCGCCATTGGCCACGACCTGCCCGCCCCGCAGCGCGGTGCCGGCATGAAACACCATGTGAAAGCTGTCTTCCAGGGTATCGTTCAGCCCGCCGATGACCGACCCCCTGGCATAGTCGCCCGGATAGCCGTTGGCCGCCATCACCACCGTCATCGCGTGATCGTCGGCCCAGTTCACCCCGGCACCGGCCAGCCGCCCCTCGGCGCAGGCCAGCATCAGGTCCAGCGCCTGGGCCCCAAGCCGCATCATCAGCACCTGACATTCGGGATCGCCAAAGCGCACGTTGTATTCCACCAGCCGGGGCGCGCCGTCCTTGATCATCAGACCCGCATACAGCACGCCCTGATAGGGGGTTCCGCGGCGTGCCATTTCGGCGACGCAGGGTTTGACGATTTCCTCCAGCGCCCGGGATTCCAGCGCCGCGGTCAGCACCGGCGCGGGCGAATAGGCGCCCATGCCGCCGGTATTGGGCCCGGTGTCGCCTTCGCCGACGCGCTTGTGATCCTGGGCCGTGCCGAACGGCAGAACGTCGGTCCCGTCGCACAGCACGAAGAACGACGCCTCTTCGCCGTCCATGAATTCTTCGATCACAACCTCGGCCCCGGCGGCGCCGAAGCAACCGCCGAACATATCGTCCACCGCCGCCAGCGCCTCGTCCAGCGTCATCGCCACGATCACGCCCTTGCCGGCGGCCAGCCCGTCCGCCTTTATCACGATCGGCGCGGTATCGCCGCCTTTGCTTTCGCCCCGGGCTGCCTGCGCGTGGAAATGCGCGCGCACATGGGCATTTGCCGCAGCTGCATCGGTGAACCGGGCCCAGGCGGCGGTCGGCGCGCCGCAGGCGTCGCAGATTTCCTTGGTGAACCGCTTGGAGGCTTCCAGTTCCGCCGCCGCCTTGCCGGGTCCGAAACACAGGATGCCGGATTCGCGCAGGCGATCCGCCACGCCGGCGGCCAGCGGTGCCTCCGGCCCGATGATGACGAAATCAATGCTGTTTTCCTCGGCGAATGTCGCCACCGCGCCGCCGTCGAGAATGTCGAGCGCGGCGCATTCCGCGATGCCCGCGATCCCGGCATTGCCCGGTGCCACGATCAGGCGGTCGCATTTGGGATTCTGCATCACCGCCCAGGCCAGAGAATGCTCGCGGCCGCCGCCGCCCAGGATCAGGATGTTCATCGTGCTCTTTCCCTCGGTTTGCCCGCGTTCTAAGCTGCGCCTCGACGCAGTACAAGGCGGGGCCATGTCAGACCTGTTCGAAGAAGATGGCGACGAGTCCGCCCCGGAATCGGGTGGAAACGCACCGGAGTTCACCGTTTCCGAACTGAGCGGCGCGATCAAGCGGGTGATCGAGGGTGAATTCGCCCGAGTCCGGGTGCGCGGCGAGATCGGGCGCGTGTCGCTGCCGCGTTCGGGACATGTCTATCTGGATTTGAAGGATGAACGGAACGTCATTTCCGGTGTGATCTGGAAGGGCGTGGCAGCGCGTCTGGCAACCCAGCCCGAAGAAGGGCTGGAGGTGATCGCGGTCGGCCGGCTGACCACGTTCGGCGGTCAGTCGAAATACCAGATCGTCATCGAAGACATCCGCCCGGCCGGTGTCGGCGCCTTGATGGCGATGCTGGAAAAACGCAAGAAGGCACTGGAGGCCGAGGGGCTGTTCGCGTCAGAGCGCAAGCGCCCGCTGCCCTACCTGCCAGAGGTCATCGGGGTGATCACCTCGCCCTCGGGTGCGGTGATCCGCGACATCCTGCACCGCTTGCGCGACCGATTTCCGCGCAAGGTGCTGATCTGGCCGGTGGCGGTGCAGGGCGAAAAATGCGCCGCCGAGGTGGTGCGCGCGATCGAGGGGTTCAACCGGTTCGAAAAGGGCGGCGCGATGCCCCGGCCGGATCTTCTGATCGTGGCGCGGGGCGGCGGGTCGATCGAGGATCTCTGGGGCTTCAACGAGGAAATCGTCGCGCGCGCCGCCGCCGCCTCTGACATTCCGCTGATCTCTGCGGTCGGGCACGAGACCGACACGACGCTGATCGACTTCGTGTCCGACCGGCGCGCGCCGACCCCCACCGCGGCGGCGGAACTGGCGGTGCCGGTGCGGCTGGAACTGCTGGCATGGGTCGACGGCCAGGATGCGCGGCTGACGCGGGGCATGACGCAGGCGATCGGCGTGCGGCGGCAGCGGCTGGCCGATCTGGCGCGGGCCCTGCCGAAACCCGCCAGTCTGGTCGCCAGCGCGGCACAGCGGCTGGATATCTGGGGCGAACGCCTGCCCAAGGCACTGATCGCGGCGGCACAGCGCAAGCGGCTGCGGCTGGCCGACGCGGCGGGCCTGCTGCGCCCGGCGGCCCTGGCGCGCGCGATGCGCGACCGGCGCGACCGGCTGCGCATCGCTGCCGGGCGTCTGGCGCCGGGGTTGCGGCGCGCCACGCGCGACCGCCAGCGCGAGCTGGAACGCCAGCTGGGCCGTTTGCGGGTGTCGGTCCTGCAGCGCGATGTCGCGCGTCACCGCGATGCGTTCGATCAGCTGGCCACGCGCCTGGCCCACGCCGGCACCGCGCAGGTCATGGGCTGGAACACCCGGCTGGAGGCGCTGGAACGCCTGCGCCAGACGCTGGGCTACCGCGAGACGCTGAAGCGCGGCTATGCGGTCGTGCATGGCGAAGACGGCGTGATCACCACCAGGAAAGCCGCAGAAGCCGCCCGTTCGCTGGAGATCGAATTTGCCGACGGGCGCCTGAAACCGACCCAGAGGCCTGCCCGCAGGGCCACGGAAAAACCGCCCGAACAGGGCTCGCTTTTCTGAGACCGGCGGCGGGGCTACACCCCGACGTCGGGCCCAAGGCAGACCAGCGGTTCGTCGCTGTTCTTGGCCTCGTACAACTCGCGCCCGTTTTCGGCCCCCATGAAGATCGCGCTCAGCCGTCCGTCGCGTTGCGAGAACTGCCAGCACTGCGGCGCGTCGGGGTTGTTTTCATAGACGAAACAGATCTCTTCCCCGGCCTCGTACCAATAGCCTTCGCGGCACTGGTCGCCCAGATAGGCCCATCGCACCCGGCGGTTCGGCAGATACTCCTCGATCCCATAGACCACGCCGCGATCTGCATAGGTCAGCGTGCGCCCGGTGACATATGCCTCGAAATCCGACGCAGACATTTCTGCCGCAGCCGCGTGCGGCATCAGCGTCAGGGCGATTGCGAAACTCAAACGGATCATCCGGTGAAAATGCCAGATCGGGCGAGGATGCACCAGCCCCGGCGCGGCAGGTCAAGCTGTCCGGGCGGTCGGGCGGCGGTTTCCTGCACATCCGCCGGCCGGAAATGCCCGCGCCGCCGATCCCGAGATTTCCTTTCGGATTCGCGCAGGATTGGTGCAGACAGGGCTATGGACTACGGCAATTCCGGCAAGGATCCGGCTGCAGCGCGCTGTGGGCGGGCAAGGGAAAGGGCAGGACGATGACGATTGCGGCGCTTGCATTCTGGCTTGGCTGTGGGGTTTCACCGGCCTATCTGGTGCTGACAACCCGCCCTGAAAGCCTGTTTCGCAGCATCGTCAAGACTTTGCCGCTGGCCTTGTTCGCGCTGGCCAGTCACCTTGCCGGCGCGCCGCCGTTCCTGACGCTGGCGCTGGTGTTTTCCGCCCTTGGCGATCTGGCCCTGTCGCGCAGCGGCCGGGCGGCCTTTCTTTACGGTCTCAGCGCCTTTGCCCTTGCGCACCTGATGTTTATCCTGCTGTTTCAGGCGCTTGGCGGGGTCGCGCTGTGGCAGGCATTCGCAATTTCGCCGCTGGCGTCGGTGGTTCTGCTGGCGGCTGCGCTTTCGTCAGAACTGTGGCTGGCGCCGTTCACCGGCGCGATGCGATGGCCGGTGCGGATCTATGTGACACTGATCACGCTGATGGGGCTGTCGGCGCTGGCCCTGCCTGCGGGCCACGGCTGGGTGGTGATCGGTGCGGGCCTGTTCATCCTGTCGGACATGATCCTGTCGATCCGGCTTTTCCGCCTGGCGCCACCGGACCGCCGCCTTGTGCCCGCGGCCCGTGCGCTTTGGATCTTCTACATCCTGGGGCAGGTCCTGATCGTGTCGGGTCTGGCCACGTTCTGACCCCTTTCAAATCACCGCGTTACCGATTACCTCGGGCCAGAGGCGGCAAAGGCGGGCGCGATGTCATTTTTCGGCAAACTCAAAGAACGGTTGTTCCGGTCCTCGTCGAAACTCGACGAGGGGCTGGATGCCATCATCAGCGACGGCGGCGAGGAAGAGCCCGTCACGCCGGAGCCGTCCGCGCCCGAACCGGAGCCGATCCCGCAGCCGGCCCCGGAACCCGCCCCCGAGCCGGAGCCAGTCCCGGAGCCGGAACCACTGCCGGAGCCGGGGCCGGAGCCTCTGCCGGAACCAGAGCCGGAACCGACGCCCATTCCGCAACCCGAACCGGCTGCACCGCCAGCGCCGCCGCCGGTCGAGATTCCGCAACCCCCTGTCGAGATCCCGCCGGCCCCGATGCCGGAACTGCCGCCGCAACCGGCCGAGAGTCCGGTCAGCCCGCCGCTGGAAATGCCATTCGTCCGCGATCCGGTGGAACCGCAGCGCCCGCCGGAAACCGGCAAGGGCCCCGGTCTGCTGGGCCGCCTGCTGGGCCGGGGCGAGGCGAAAACCGTCACCCGCCGGGTGCTGGACGATGACATGCTGGAAAGCCTTGAAGAATTGCTGATTACCGCCGACATGGGCGTCGACACGGCGCTGCGTGTGACGGCGAACATGGCCGAGGGGCGCTTTGGCAAGAAGCTGTCGGCACAGGAAATCAAACGCCTGCTGGCGGACGAGATCACCCGGATCATGGAACCGGTGGCCAAACCACTGCCGATCTATCCCAAGACGCCGCAGGTCGTGCTGGTGGTCGGGGTGAACGGTTCGGGCAAGACCACCACGATCGGCAAGCTTGCCAGCCAGTTCCGCGCCGCCGGTAAAAAGGTGGTGATCGCGGCGGGCGACACCTTCCGCGCCGCCGCCGTCGAACAGCTTCAGGTCTGGGGCGATCGCGCCGGTGTGCCGGTGATGACCGCGCCCGAAGGGTCGGATCCGGCCAGTCTGGCGTTCGATGCGATGACCCGGGCCGAGGCCGAGGGCGCCGATCTTTTGATGATCGACACCGCGGGCCGCCTGCAGAACCGCGCCGACCTGATGGAGGAACTGGCCAAGATCGTCCGCGTGATCCGCAAGAAGGATCCGACCGCGCCGCACAACACCCTGCTGGTGCTGGACGCGACCACCGGGCAGAACGCGCTGAATCAGGTTGCCGTGTTCCAGAAGCTTGCCGATGTGTCGGGCCTGGTGATGACCAAGCTGGACGGCACCGCCAAGGGCGGCGTGCTTGTGGCGCTGGCCGACAAATTCGGCCTGCCGATCCATGCCATCGGCGTGGGCGAGCAGATCGACGATCTCGCCCCTTTCGACCCCGAGGATTTCGCCGCCGCGCTGACAGGGCTCGACGCGTGATCCCGGCCGGTCATGGTTCTGCGGGACCGGCGCTGCCTGTTGCGGCCAGACGGATAGCGCACGCGACCCGCAGCGGATGACCGGATGGCTCGCCTCACTCGAAGGCACCCCCGATGGTCACACGCTGGCGTTGATCCTTGCCCTGTCGGCGGCCCTTCTGCACGCCATCTTCGGGGCGCTGCAGAAGGGGCGTCACGATCCCTGGCTGACACGCGGCGCGGTCGATTTCAGTTATTCGCTGATGGCGGCCCCCGTGGCGCTGTTCGTCGTGCCCTGGCCAGAGCCGCATATGTGGCCGATCTTCGCCGGGGCCGTTCTGATACATGTCGTCTACAAGCTGTTGCAATCCTTCGCCTATTCGAAAGGTGCCTACACGGTTGTCTACCCGGTGGTGCGCGGCACCGGGCCGCTGTTCACCGTGATCGGCGCCTACTGGATATTCGGAGAGGTGTTTTCGCCGACCCAATGGTTCGGCGTCGCGGTTCTGCTGTCGGGCATCTTCGGGATCGCGATCTACAACCTGCTTTATCTGACCTCGGCGCGCGACACGCTGCATGTGGCGCTGGTCCTGGCCTTCTTTACCGGTGCGTTCGTGGCGGCCTACACCACCTATGACGCCTATGGAATCCGCGCCACCGCCAACCCGTTCACCTTTCTGGCCTGGTTCTTCTTTCTCGACGGCATGACCATGCCGCCGTTTGCCCTGATCCGCTGGCGCAAAATGACCGAGCACCCGGATCTTGGCCCGCTGATGATCCGCGGGGTGATCGGCGGGCTGGTGGCTTTTGCCAGTTTCGGCGCGGTAATGATGGCGACCCGTCTGGACAAGGTCGGCGAGGCGGCGGTATTGCGCGAGACATCAACGGTATTCGCCGCGCTGATCGGCTGGATTTTCCTGAAGGAAACCGTCGGGCCGCGGCGTATGGGCCTGATGGTCTTGATCGCGATCGGGGCGGTCATAGTTGAATTTGGAAAGTAGGGAGCGACCGCCATGGCTGAAAAACAAATCTCGCACGGGGTGAAGCTGGCGCTCGACATGGGGCCGATCGCGGCGTTTTTCGTGGGCTACATCGTGATGCGCAACCGGGTGTTCAACATCGGCGGCACCGAATATTCCGGGTTCATTCTGGTCACGGCGGCGTTCATCCCGCTGCTGGCCTTCACCACCTTCCTGCTGTGGCGGCTGACCGGCAAGGTCAGCAAGATGCAGCTTGTCACGCTGGTTCTGGTGGTGATTTTCGGCGGTCTGACGGTCTGGCTGAATGACGAGCGGTTCTTCAAGATGAAGCCGACGATGATCTACACCGTCTTCGCCGGAATCCTGGGCTTTGGCCTGCTGCGCGGGCAATCCTATCTGCAACTGGTGATGGAAGAAGTGCTGCCGATGACGCGCGAAGGCTGGATGATCCTGACCCGGCGCGTGACGATGTTCTTTGTCGCGCTTGCGGTGCTGAACGAGGTGATCTGGCGCAATTTTTCGACCGATGCCTGGGTCAATTTCAAGACATTCGGGCTGACCCTTGGGGTTTTCGCGTTCTTCATGGCGCAGTCGCGGCTGTTCCAGACCCACGGGCTGGAGCCCGACGACCCGGACACCTGAGCGCAATCCGAAAAGTGGGCACCGGTTTTCGGAACCGATTGCGTGCCGAAGAAACATCGCCGCCATTGCACATCGGGAATGCCCGGCTCTGTCAACGGTGCGGGAACCGGTCTTTGGGCCGGTGACCCTCGCGCCCGCCGCCCGCCGGACCGGCATCGTCAGGGCCGGGCCGGATGCACGCGGAACAATCTATAGGTGTTGACCAGACGCCGCGATCGGCCTATCCAATCGGGTGTGGCGATTTGTTCTCCGGATTGCGGGCCACGTTAAACATGCCGCTAAAGAGGTCAGGGTCATTCGAACCCCCGACGCTCATCCCGCGGAGGGGGTTTTATTTTGCGCAGAAGGAGGCGCGCGAATGGCAAATGAATGGAACACCCGCACCAAACTGGTGCATGACGGCATCCGCCGCAGCCAATACGGCGAAGTCGCAGAGGCGATCTTTCTTACCCAGGGCTTCGTCTATGACACCGCCGAGGCCGCCGAGGCGCGGTTCATCAGCGCGGGCGAGGACGAATTCATCTATGCCCGCTACGGCAACCCGACCGTGCGCATGTTCGAGGAACGCATAGCCGGGCTGGAAGGGGCCGAAGACGCCTTTGCCACCGCATCGGGCATGGCGGCGGTGAATGCCGCGCTGATGTCGATCCTGAAAGCGGGCGATCACGTGGTCAGCGCGCGGGCGCTGTTCGGGTCCTGCCTGTACATCCTCGAAGACATCCTGGTGCGGTTCGGGGTCGAGGTCACTTTTGTCGACGGCACCGATCCCGACGGCTGGAAGGCGGCGATCCGGGCAGACACGAAGGTCGTGTTCCTGGAATCCCTGTCGAACCCGACGCTGGAAGTGATCGACCTGAAACTTGTTTCCGACCTTGCGCATGCGGTCGGGGCAACGGTGGTGGTCGACAATGTCTTTGCCACGCCGATCTATTCGCGCGCGCTGGAACTGGGCGCCGATGTGGTGGTCTATTCGACAACCAAACATATCGACGGGCAGGGGCGGTGCCTGGGCGGTGTGGTGCTGGGCAGGCGCGAATTCATCCGCAAGACGCTTGAACCCTACCTGAAGCATACAGGCGGCGCGATGTCGCCGTTCAACGCCTGGGTGATGCTGAAAGGCATGGAAACGCTGGATCTGCGGGTGCGGGCGATGACCGCCTCTGCAACGCATTTGGCGACCGCGCTTCACGGGCACGCCAAACTGGCCAACGTGATCTTTCCGCATCTGGCGTCCCATCCGCAATTCGAACTGGCCCGGCAGGTGATGGAAGAGGGCGGTACGATGCTGTCGATCGACGTCAGGGGCGGGCAGGCGGCGGCGTTCCGGGTGCTGAACGCGATGAAGATTTTCACCATCTCCAACAACCTGGGCGATGCCAAAAGCATCGTCACCCACCCCGCCACCACCACGCATCAGCGTCTGAGCGAGGACACGCGCGCCTCGCTTGGGATCACACCGGGGCTGATCCGCATCAGCGTCGGTCTGGAAGATGCCGGCGACCTGCTGGCCGACCTGATGCAGGCGCTGGAGGTGGCGTGAGCCTGATCATCCGCGCGGCGGTGCCGGGCGATACGGCGGCGCTGGCGCGGCTGTTTCACGCGGCGGTGCATCGCGGCACGGGCGCGCATTACAACGCCGCACAGCGCGCCGCGTGGTCGCCAAAGGTGCCGGATACCGCCGCGTGGGCCGCGCGCCTTGCGGGTCTGATCACCCTGCTGGCAGAGGATGCGTCAGGTGTTCAGGGGTTCATTTCTCTGCGCCCTGACGGGCTGGTCGATTTCAGCTATGTGGCGCCGGATCGGCTGCGGCAGGGCATCGGCACAGAACTGTATCGCGCGGTAGAGGCGCGTGCGCGCCGCCTTGGCCTGCATCATTTGACGACCGAGGCCAGCCTGGCCGCGCGCCCGTTCTTCGCGCGCCATGGCTGGCAGGTTATCGCATCGCAGGAGGTTGAAAGGCGGGGCGTCAAGTTATTGAATTTCCGTATGGAAAAGCGACTGCATCGCGCAGGAATGCCGGCACCGGACGCAGCGGAGGCTGTCGATCAGGTGTCGATGACCGGCGCAAACCACCGGACACGCTGACCTGAAAATGTCAGAAAAGGATGGAATTGGCGGCAAATCACGCCTATCTGCGAAGCAGCGACGAGTTGAGAAAGACCGCCCGATGAACATCCATTCCGCCCCTGGCGATACCGGACCCGACCGCGACGAGGCCGCGCGGGCGCTGGCCGTGCTGCGGGCCTGGGCCGCACAGGCGAGCACGGGCGAGCTTGCCGCCCTGGGGTCCGGCACGCGCGCGCTGCTGGATGGCGCGGTCGTGGCGCTGTCGAATGACTATCCGCACGGTTTCACCGCTGACGAGGCCTACAAGGCCACGATGCCCGACCTGCAGAACGGCCCCACCAGCCTGATCCGGGGCGCGAAAACCCTGATCCAGCATGTCGGCATTTCGAATTTCCGCCTGCCGATCCGGTTTCACAGCCGCAATGGTGCCGATCTGTCGCTGGAAACCAGCGTCACCGGCAGCGTCAGTCTGGAGGCAGAGAAAAAAGGCATCAACATGTCGCGCATCATGCGCAGCTTTTACCGGCATGCCGAGGAAACCTTCAGCTTCGAGGTGATAGAACGCGCGCTGGACGCCTACAAAAGCGATCTGGAAAGCTTTGATGCCCGCATCCAGATGCGGTTTTCCTTTCCGACCAAGCTGCGCTCGCTGCGGTCCGGTCTGGAAGGCTATCAGTATTACGATATCGCGCTGGAACTGGTGGAAAAACACGGCGCGCGCAAGAAGATAATCCATCTCGACTATGTCTATTCATCGACCTGCCCCTGTTCTCTGGAACTGGCCGAACACGCCCGCACCACCCGCGCGCAACTGGCCACGCCGCATTCGCAGCGCTCGGTCGCGCGGATATCGGCAGAGGTTCTGGAAGGCGCCGGGGTGCTGTGGTTCGAGGATCTGATCGAAATCTGCCGCGCCGCCGTGCCGACCGAAACCCAGGTCATGGTCAAGCGCGAGGATGAACAGGCCTTCGCCGAACTGAATGCCGCCAACCCGATTTTCGTCGAGGACGCGGCGCGCCTGTTCTGCGCGCAGTTGCAGCAGGACGCGCGGATCGGCGATTTCCGCGTGGTCGCCAGCCATCAGGAAAGCCTGCACAGCCACGACGCGGTCAGTATCCTGACCGAAGGCGACACATTCGCCGCCGACAGCCTGGACCCCCGGCTGTTCGATACGCTGTTTCACGTCGGCTGAAACCGCGGCCGCGGGCGCGCAACCGCTTGACAGTCTGACCCGGCAAAGCCAAGCCTGCGCCCCATGTTCGATTTGCGCCCTGTTGGATATGTCATCGGCCTGCTGGTCGCTGCCCTCGGGGCGGCGATGCTGCTGCCGATGGTGGTCGATCTCTATTACGGCAACGGCCACTGGTCGGTGTTTCTTGAATCCGCGATCCTGACCTGCGTGATCGGCGGGCTGACGTCGCTGGCCTGCGCCAATGGCGTGAAGCCCAGCCTGACCCTGCAGCAGACCTTCCTGCTGACCACGGGTGTCTGGCTGATGCTGCCGGTATTCGGGGCGATACCCTTCGTGCTGGGGCCGCCCAACGCAACAATCACCGACGCGTTCTTCGAGGCGATGTCGGGCCTGACCACCACCGGGTCAACGGTGTTCTCGGGGCTGGAAGACCTGCCGCGCGGAATCCTGTTCTGGCGTTCGATGCTGCAATGGTTCGGCGGCGTCGGCATTGTCGTCGTCGCCATGGTGTTCCTGCCGGAACTGCGGGTCGGCGGCATGCAGATATTCCGCAGCGAAAGCTTCGAGACCGATGGCAAGGTGCTGCCGCGTGCCGCCCAGATCGCGGCGCGCATATCGGGGGCCTACCTGATCCTTACAGCCGGTTGCTACGTGGCGTATTTCGCGGTCGGGGTGCCCAGTTTCCAGGCGGCCAATCATGCGCTGACCACGGTTTCGACGGGCGGTTTTTCCACCTTCGATGCCTCGTTCGGGACGTTTCAGGGCGTGGCCGAATATGTTGCCTCTGTGTTCATGGTCCTTGCCAGCCTGCCATTCGTGCGTTTCGTGCAATTGCTTGGCGGTTCGGCCAAGCCGATCCTGCGCGATACTCAGATCCGCACGTTTCTGGCGATCGTGGCTGTGCTGGTTGTCGTGATGACCGCCTATCGCATCATCGCCAATGGCGACCACATCGAACACTCGTTTCGCGAGGCGCTGTTCAACGTTACCTCGATCATCACCGGCACCGGATTTGCCAGCGTCGATTACCAGCTTTGGGGGTCGTTCCCGGTGGTTCTGTTCTTCTTTCTGGGTTTGATCGGCGGCTGCGCCGGCTCGACCTGCTGCTCGATCAAGGTGTTTCGCTACCAGTTGCTGTTCTCGTCGATCCGCGCCCAGATCCGCAAGATCCACTCGCCGCACGGAATCTTCACTCCGCGCTACGATGGGCGCCCGGTGAGCGAGGACGTGCTGGCGTCGGTCATGGTGTTCTTCGTCGCCTTCGTGGTGTCGCTGGGGGTGCTTTCGGTGCTGCTGGGGGCGACCGGGCTGGACCTGATCACCTCTGTTTCGGGGGCCGCCACCGCATTGGCCAACATCGGGCCGGGGCTTGGGTCCGAAATCGGGCCGTCGGGCAATTTTGCCGGTCTGCCGGACACCGCGAAATGGCTGTTGTCGGCCGGTATGCTGACCGGGCGGCTGGAACTGATGGCGGTGTTCGCCATCCTGACATTCAATTTCTGGAGGGTGTGAATGGCACGTCGGCCTCTTGGCGCACAGATCTCGGCGATGCTGGCGTCGCGCGGGATCGACACGGTCTTTGGCATTCCGGGCGTGCACAACATCGAGCTTTATCGCGGGCTGGAAGAATCGGGTCTGCGGCACATTCTGGCGCGTCACGAACAGGGCGCGGGGTTCATGGCCGACGGCTATGCCCGCGCCACGGGGCGTCCCGGCGTCGCCTATGTGATCACAGGTCCGGGGCTGACCAACATCATGACGCCGATGGGGCAGGCCTATTCGGATTCGGTGCCGTTGCTGGTGATATCCAGCTGCCTTGACGAAGCCGCAGCAACCCGCGGCCAGCTGCACCAGATGCGCGACCAGGAAGCGGCGGCACGCACCGTCTGCGACTGGTCGGAAACCGCCCGCACCGCCGAGGCGGCCTATGCGCTGATCGACCGCGCGCTGACCGAGTTCGAAACCACGCGGCGCCGGTCCAGGCATATCCAGATCCCGATCGGGGTCCTGGGCAAGCCGGCCCCGCCGGCGCCCGCGCAATCGTCCCTGACCGCCCCCGACACGATTTCGATAGAGGCGGCGCTGCGCCCCATCATGGCGGCCAGACGCCCGCTGTTCATCTTTGGCGGCGGGTGCCGGTACGCTGCCTCCGATGCGCGCAGGGTCGTCGCGAAACTGGGCGCGGCGACATTCCTGACCTATGCCGGGCGCGGCGTCATCGCGCCGGAATATCCGCTGAATTTCGGCAGCTACCTGGCGCGGCCCGACAGTGTCGACGCAATCGCAAGCGCCGACCTCGTGGTCGCGGTCGGCACCGAGCTGAGCGAGACCGATCTTTGGCGCGCCGAACTGGGTCATAGCGGGCCGCTGATCCGGGTCGACAGGGATCCGGGCGAAATGTCGGACCCCGGCGCGTTGAACATCGTCTGCGACGCGGGCGCATTTCTGCGCAAGCTGCTGGAGATGTGCGAAGGCCATCATGCAGACACCGGCTGGCGGGCGAAAGAGGTCGCGGATGCGCGTAGCCGTTGGCGGGCGGCATCGAACGCCGAACGTCCGGGCATCGTCGCAATCTCGGATGCGCTGCGCGACTGTCTGCCCGACGACACCATGGTGTTTTCCGACATGACGCAATTCGCCTATGTAGCGAAAGAAGTCTGGGACATGCCCGCGCCCGGTCTCTGGCATCATCCCTGCGGTTTCGGCACGCTGGGCTATGCGCTACCGGCGGCGATTGGCGGCAAGGTCGGGGTCGGCGGGCAGCCGGTGGTCGCCATCGCCGGGGATTACGGATTCCAGTACACCTTGCAAGAGCTTGGCACCGCGGCCGAACTCGGGCTGAGCCTGCCGATCCTGCTGTGGGACAACGGCATGCTGAAAGAGATCGAGGCCTGCATGACCGGATCGCAGATCGCCCCGGTCGCGGTGCAGGCGCTGAACCCGGACTTCGGCACCTTGGCTGCGGCCTACGGGATCGGCTATGCCAAACCGGCGACGCTGGCGGATCTGCAGGCGCGCGTCGGGGCTGCGTTGACGGCGGACATGCCGACAATCATCCACATGACGCCCGAAATAACGGGGTAGGGCGGGTTTCAACCCCGGGGCCAACCCACCGGATCGCCTCGCTTTCGCATTGCCGGGCCCCGGCCTGGCGATGGCGCCGAAACCCTGATCCCGGTGCCTATTCCCAGCAGCTGACCAGCACGGTCAGGTTGGCCGCCTGCACGGTCAGGTCTTCGGCCGCCATCGGGGTCAGGCGATCCGACGCGGCGGGGCTGAAGCCGCTGTTGGACAGGAATTCGGCAATCGCCGGTGCGTCGGTGGCAAAGCTGACGTCGTCGGGCAGCCGTTTGCCGCTGTTGATCTCGCTGGGCAACAGCATGCCCAGCACCGAACCCGAGGCGTCGAACACCGGCCCGCCGGCGTCGCCCGGGGTGGCGACCAGCGCCAACCGCTTCATCGTGTTCTCGCCGCGCAAACCCTTGATGTCGGCCAGCGTGCCATAGGTCAGCGTCGGCGCGCCCAGCATGCCCTCGAACGAATAGCCCGACACCGCGATCTCCGATTTCAGGCGCGGGACGCGGGGCTGGAACCGGGCGAATTCAATCGGCGCCAGCGGTTCGCTTGGTTGCAGCAAGGCCAGCCCAAGGGTCTTGTCGCTGGCCACGACCTGCGCCTCGTAAACCTCGTCCAGCGTGATCCGGCTGCACCCCTGCACGGCCTCTGCCGTGGTCAGGACCATGCCGCGCGCGTCGACATAAAAGCCCGAACGCGAGGATTGCGGCCGCCGGATCTGCAAGCCGCTGACCAGATCAATCGACTGTTCCAGCGCGCCGTCGCCATAGGCATCGGGCAGCACCACACCGGCAATCGGCGCAAAACTGTCCCGCATCGTGTTCAGGGCCACTTCGCGGCGCGCGTCGTCATTGGTCGGCCAGATCAGCGTGAACCCCTTGATTTCGTCATTGTCCAGCACCGCATGGGTGTAGCTGGTGATCCTGGCGTTCTGTCCGGTCAGCGTGAACCGGTTGGCGCGCCGTGTGCGCTCGCCCTCAAGCGGGACGATTTCCAGCGTCTGCATGATGTCGTAAAGGCCCAGCAGCGTGTTTTCGTCGCCGTGCTGGCTGATCAGCAGCACGGTGACGCCGCTGTCGTCGATCGCCTGGTAATGTGCGAACGGCGGATCGTAGCGTTCGAACGCCACCATCGCCAGCGGCATTTCCAGTTCGATCCCGGCGACATCGTCGCGCAGCGGCGCCATGCCAAGCGAGGCAATGACCGCGCTGTAATCGCCGGTCAGCTTTGCGCGCTGTTTCGTGGTCAGGACGCCGGTGGGTTCGAATCCGTTGGCCTGTTGCCATGCGGCCATCGAATTGCGGGTGCCGGGGCCGAATGCCGCGTCGATCGCGCCATCGTAGAATCCGAACCACTTCATCGCGATCTGCAGGTCGAACTTTTCCTCGCGGCTGAGATTGCGTTCACTGCGCAGCGCCTCGGCGCGGGATTCCTCTGGCGCGACAAGCGGCATGACCGGCTGTTCCAGCGCGGTGGTCTGCGAATCCGTGCGTGGCGTGGTGATCCGGGGGGCGGCCAGCGCATTGGCACCGACCGGCCAGAACTGCTGGGAATACTCTTCCTGGCGAACCAGGAACGAATCCGGCGGGATCGCGCGCCGGGCCTTCAGGGTCTGCATCCGGGCAAAGGCCGCGGATTCGTCATAGGGACCAAGCGCGACCGCGTACCAGCCAGAGCCCAGACGGAAACCGTTCACATCGGGCAGTGACCCGGCATAGGCGCGGGCGCGGTTCTGCGCACCGGTCAGGTTCGGCTGCGCCTCGATCTGGACGAAGATCGCCTGTGCCGCCGCGACATGTCCCCATATCGCGATCATTCCGAAAACCAACGCTGAAATTAACTGTTTCATCCCGTTCGACCCTTGACCCTGTTCGCAAATCCCCAACCTTACCCTTTCAATGCCGGAATGGCCGCGAGGTCAATATCCCTTGCCCCGGACGTGATTGACCCTGACAGTGCTGTTGCCTATTGAGAACGCGATTTTCACCATCAGGACAGCACATGTCAGGCGCGCCCGAATCGTTTCAGGAAATCATCCTGCGTTTGCAGACCTACTGGGCGGCCAGGGGCTGTGCGCTGCTGCAACCCTATGACATGGAAGTCGGGGCTGGCACGTTCCACCCGGCCACCACACTGCGCTCGCTCGGGTCGAACCCGTGGGCGGCGGCCTATGTGCAGCCCTCGCGCCGGCCCACCGACGGGCGCTATGGCGAGAATCCGAACCGGCTGCAGCATTATTACCAGTTTCAGGTGCTGATCAAACCCTCGCCCCCGGATCTGCAGGCGCTGTATCTCGGCTCGCTCGAAGCGATCGGCGTCGACATGGGCGTCCATGACATCCGCTTTGTCGAGGATGACTGGGAATCGCCCACGCTGGGCGCATGGGGGCTGGGCTGGGAGGTCTGGTGCGACGGCATGGAAGTCAGCCAGTTCACCTATTTCCAACAGGTCGGCGGCCATGACTGCGCGCCCGTATCGGGCGAACTGACCTATGGGCTGGAACGGCTGGCGATGTATATCCTAGGTGTCGATCACGTGATGGACATGCCGTTCAATGCGCCCGACGCGCCGATCCCGTTGAAATACGGCGATATTTTCCGCCAGACCGAAGAGGAATACAGCCGCTGGAATTTCGATGTCGCCAATACAGAGATTCTGCTCAAGCAATTTCAAGAGGCGGAATCCGAATGTGCCCGCATCCTTGCCGAACCGCAGGACGATCCCAAGACCGGCAAGCGCATCGTCATGGCGCATCCGGCCTATGACCAGTGCATCAAGGCCAGCCATCTGTTCAACCTGCTGGACGCGCGCGGCGTGATTTCGGTGACCGAACGCCAGGCCTATATCGGGCGGGTGCGCGCGCTGGCCAAAATGTGCGCCGATGCCTTCGTGCAGACCGAAGCCGGGGGCCGGGCAGCATGAGGCCGGTGTCGGCGGACCCGCGCGCAACCACGATGTGCCGCCTCGCGTTGCACGTTGCGGGCGGCAGCAACGTGCATTCCGGGCAGGGCCCTGCATGAGCGACCTTGACCTGAACGCGCTGGGCCGGACCCATCTGGCGCTGCACAATCTTGGTGCGTCGCTTGGCGTGCCGCGCTGGCTGAAAGTTTCGGTTGCCCCCGAGAACGGGCATTTCGTCGTCGCCTCTGACAAGCGCCCGGTGCATGTCGCCGCCGCCGAACGCTGGTCGCATTACCGTTTTGGCTGGGATGCCCGCGTCGCCCGCCTGTTCCGGCATTTCGCCATCGACTCGACCGTGACGCTGGGGGCCGGCGACACCGTGATAGATATCGGCGCGAATGTGGGCGAGTTTTCCCTTGGGGCCGCGGCGCGCGGCGCGAATGTGCTGGCCATCGAAGGCGACCCGACCGTATTCGACTGCCTGAGGCGCAACGTTGCGGATACGCCTGCCATCACCGCCAGGCAGGGTCTGGTCTGGAAGCTGCGCGAAGAACTGACCTTTTACAGCGCCCCCGCCAAGGCCGACAGTTCGATCTTCAAGCCGACCGACCGGCAGAATTTCACCACCGTCACCCTGCAAGCGCATCCCCTGGATGAACTTGCCGATGGGCTGGACGGCATCGACCTGATCAAATGCGACGCCGAAGGCGCGGAACCCGAGGTTCTGGAAGGCGCCGGCCAGGTGCTGAAGCGTACCCGCCAGATCGCGCTGGACACCGGGCCAGAGCGTATGGGCGCCGAAACCGGCGACGCCTGCGCCAGAATCCTGAAACAGCACGGCTTTCAGGTGTCGCATTCGCAAAAGGGCCGCAAGATCACCTTCGGCATCCGGTCGTGACACCATGAACGGAAAACTCATAGGGATCCTTATCGTGGGCAGCGCAGTCATCGCCGGCATCACCATGTATTTCATGCAGGTCTATGCGTTCTACGACACGGTGCCGGACGGCGGGTACACGGTACAGCTTACCTCTGTCGCCACCGGCGAACTGGAACCGATCCTGGCCGAAAACGTGCAGGCCATCGACGCCGACAGCAGCCCGCTGCGGTTTCGCGCCTGTTTCACCACGACCCACAGCCAGGCGATGCTGACCGAAAGCTTCGTGGTCTACGACTCGCCCGATCCGCTGACAGCGCCGCGCTGGTTCGACTGCTACGATGCCGCCACTGTGGGCGAGGCGCTGAAGAACGAACAGGCCATCGCCTATCTGGCGCAGGAAAACGTGCATGACGGGGTCGACCGCGTGGTGGCGGTCTTCGATGATGGCCGCGCATTCGCCTGGCACCAACTCAATGAAAAGTACAAAAACTGATGCCCGATCTGCTGATCGAACTGTTCTCCGAGGAAATCCCCGCCCGCATGCAGACCCGCGCGGCGCAGGATCTGCAAAAGCTGGTCACCAACGGATTGGTCGAGGCCGGCCTGACCTATGCCCATGCGGGCGCGTTTTCGACGCCGCGCCGTCTGGTGCTGACCGTCGAAGGCCTGCTGTCCGCCTCGCCCGACACCAGGGAAGAGCGCAAGGGCCCGCGCACCGACGCCCCGGAAAAGGCGCTTGACGGTTTCCTGCGCTCCACCGGGCTGACCCGCGACCAGTTGCAGGCGCGCGATGACAAGAAGGGCCAGGTCTGGTTCGCGGTGATCGAAAAGCCGGGCCGACCGGCGGCAGAGATTGTCGCTGAGGTTTTGGAAGGCGTCATTCGCAATTTCCCCTGGCCGAAATCCATGCGCTGGGGCGCGGGCAGCCTGCGCTGGGTGCGGCCGCTGCATTCGATCCTGTGCCTGCTGGTTGACGAGGGCGGCGCGACCGTGGTGCCGATGTCGGTTGACGGTATCGCGGCGGGTGACAGCACCGAAGGCCACCGGTTCATGGGGGCAGGGCGCTTTGCGGTCACGTCGTTCGACGACTACGAGGCGAAACTGAAACGCGCCCGTGTTCTGCTGCGCCCCGAGGAACGCGCCGATCATATCTGGACCGACGCGCACAATCAGGCCTTCGCGCTGGGGCTGGAGGTCGTCGAGGACGCCGGCCTGCTGGCAGAGGTCGCGGGGCTTGTCG
>JAJDOB010000012.1 GCA_022340385.1 Rhodobacter sp. | reverse complement strand
GCCTGGCACGCCGGGGCGGGGCGCTGGGGCGAGGTGGACGACATCAGCTCGCGCTCGATCGGGATCGAGCTGGACAATACCGGCGCCCAGCCGTTTCCCGAACCGCAGATGGCGGCGCTGGAAGACCTGCTGACAGGGGTTCTGGCGCGCTGGGCGATCCCGCGCGAACGGGTGATCGCGCATTCCGACATGGCGCCGGCGCGCAAATTCGATCCCGGTGCGCGGTTCGACTGGCGCAGGCTGGCGTTGCGCGGGCTGTCGGTCTGGCCAGAGGACGATCTGACGCGCGATCTATCGGGCGCGCCGGACGGGGCCGGGTTTGGCGATCTGGCGGCGGCGATCGGTTATGACCCGTGCCAGGACGCCGACGCGGTGCTGCGCGCCTTCCGGCTGCGGTTCCGCCCCGGCGCCTGCGGGCCGCTGGACGGGCATGATCTGCGCCTGGCCGGAAACCTGGCGCGCCGCTTCCCGGTTGACCGGGCCAGCGCCAGCGCATAACTGGAACGCTGCGCGGATGGCTGGACGGCTGCTGCCTGTGGGGTGACCTGCGGGCAGAGGAAAGTCCGGACTCCACAAGGCAACGGTGCCGGGTAACGCCCGGCCGGGGCAACCCGAGGGAAAGCGCCACAGAAAACAGACCGCCCCGGTTCCGGCCGGGGTCAGGGTGAAACGGTGGGGTAAGAGCCCACCGCGGGACGGGCAACCGGACCGGCACGGCAAGCCCCACCGGGAGCAATGCCAAATAGGGACTTCGCGGGGCCACGGCCCCGGGGACGCTTTGCCCCAGAAGTCCGGGTTGGCAGCTAAAGGGTCGTGGCAACGCGACCCGCAGATGAATGGCCGTCCAAGGGGCAACCCGGGACAGAATCCGGCTTACAGGCCATCCGCGCAATCGTGATCGCCGCCGCCGCACGCCCGCCTTGACCAATCCGGCACGGGCCTGCAGGTTGCGCCGATGACTGCCCGGACCACATCTGACGGCTGGCTGCCAGCACGGGCGGCGACGAAAGGCCTGTTCTGTGCCCTGACACTGGTTCTGGTCGCGCTGGTCTGGGCGACAGGGGCCACGGCACACGCGGCGCATGATGATCCAGGGATACCGGCGCAGATCCTTGCGGCGACGGAAACGGCGACACAAGACGGCGATGCACCGGCCTGCTGCCATTCGCCGGAGACTTGCGGGATGGCAGTCGGCCCGGCCCGTTTTCCGGTGCATCCGGAGCGCAGCGCGCCAGGCGCCCCGGCCATCCGGGAAGTGCTGGCCATTCACGCTCGCATCCCGGGGCTGGACCCGCCGCCGCCGCGCGCCGCTATCTGAATGCTGCATACCGCATCACGCGGACCTGACGTCAGAAATAGGATAACAACATGAGACTGATATCAATTCTGGGCGGCATTGCTGTCTCGGGCGGGATTGCAACGGCGGTTCTGGCGCATTCCGGTGCGGCCGGCGTCGTCAAGCAACGCATGGACGCGATGGAAGCGATTGCGACGGCGACCAAGGCGCTGGCAGGGATTTCGGCGCGCAAGACCGCCTATGATCCGCAAACCATCCGCAGCCACGCCATGACGCTGCAAATGCACTCTGGCCAGTCACTGACCAGGCTGTTCCCGAAGGATTCGATTTCCGGCCCGTCAGAGGCATCGCCCGAAATCTGGGCGAACTGGCAGGATTTCTCTGCCTCTGCCGCGCGGCTGGAAAAACTGGCGACCGGTCTGGGGCTGGCAGCCGACAACGGGTTTGCCACGGTGCGCCGTTCCATCGGCAGGGGCGCGACGGTGGAACAGATCGGTGCGCGCAAGGTGAACACCGTCTTTGCCGCCATCGCCGATACCTGTAAAAGCTGCCACGCCCGTTTCCGGGTGGCGAAATGAGGCGCGCGCCGTTGCGCGCCGCGTTGGCCATCGCGCTGCTGACGGGCACAATCGCGCAGGCCCGCGATGTGATGGTGCAGCCCGAAACGGTCGACGTGGATGCGGGTCAGCAGATCTACGCCGAGACCTGCGCCGCCTGTCACGGGGCCAATCTGGAAGGCCAGCCCGACTGGCAGGGTGCCTTGCCCGACGGCACCCGCCCCGCGCCGCCGCATGACGCCAACGGGCACACCTGGCACCACGGCGACGGCTTTCTGTTCGTATATACCAAATTCGGCGGCCAGGCCTATGTCGAGATGAACAACATCACCGGCTTCAAAAGCGCGATGCCGGCGTTCGCGGATCAACTGGACGATCAGGATATCTGGAACGTTCTGGGTTTCATCAAGTCGACCTGGCCTGACCGGGTGCAGGCGGTGCAGCGGGAACGCACCGCGAACCAGTAAGGCATTCCTGGCCCCCGGTATTCGCGGGGGCCAAGGCTGAATCTGGTTGACTAGGATGATGGGCCGGGTAAAAGGCCAGTTCAAGGATTTCGCGGGTCGGCCTCTCGTCGCCCGAAGACGGAGCATGAAAAAATGGCGAAGCCAACCACGATCAAGATCCGGTTGAATTCAACCGCAGACACCGGCCACTTCTACGTGACCAAGAAGAACGCGCGCACCATGACCGAAAAGATGGTGGTCAAGAAATATGACCCCGTGGTGCGCAAGCATGTCGAATACAAGGAAGGCAAGATCAAGTAAGACCTGATCACGCCAAGCGTTTCGATGGGCCGCACCGTAAGGGGCGGCCTTTTTCTTTGGTGGCGCCACCTTGGCCCGGTATTTCGACGATCTTCATCCGGCCCGGCGCCATCGGCAAGACCCGGTGTTCCCGGACCCGGAAAAACGTATTCTAAATTTCATATGTATTGATTCAGGTCATGGTGGACCTTTCGGGTCTGCCTATGACTGTGAGGCATGAAACCCAGAATGAGGTAGGATATGTCTTTTCGGTTCGCGGTGATCCCGCTTGTTGTTTCGTTGCAGTGCTCGGCGGCCTTTGCGGGCCCGGTTGCCGAATTCGAGGGCGAATTTGCCGGCATGTATGCCAGCTATCGCATGGCGCTGTTTGCCACGAATTCCGGCGATGGGGCGAAATCGGCCAAAGCACTGGGGGCGTTTGACGGGGCCTGGTCCGCACTGACGGCGGACTATGGCCAGACCCCGCCACCGCAATATGAGGATGACGCGCAGTGGTCGGCCATGATCGCAGAGGTACAGGGCCATCTGGACAAGGCCAAGGCCGAGGCGGGTGCCGGGGAACTGGGCCGCGCCCATGTGACGCTGGAGGCGATCCGCGAGGCATTTGGCGCGCTGCATGCCCGCAACGGGGTCGAGACGTTTTCAGACCGGATGAACGCCTATCACGCCGAGATGGAGCATGTTCTGGAAATGGATATGTCGGTGATGGATGCAGGTCTTGCCCGGCGGATGCTGGAACATGCGGCGGTGCTGTCCTATCTGGCCGGGGATGTGTTGCAGGCGCCACCTGCCGGGGCAGAGGGAATGGCAGAGTATGCCGGGCTGGCGGCGGCGTTTCAGGCCTCTGTCGCGCATTTTGTGGCGGCGGCCCGCTCGGGGGATGCCGCGGCATTGAAGGTCGCTGTCGGCGGTCTGAAAGGGCCCTATTCCAAGTTCTTCCTGAAGTTCGGCTAGAGCTGCGTTCATTCAATGTGAATCGGTGGGGCCGCTCTGGCCTTCTGTTCTTGCACGCAATTCATTCCGAAAACCGGTTCCCACTTTTCGGATTGCGCTTTAGGCGGCCCGCAGGGGGGCAAACAAGAAAGGGCCGGTCATTGCGACCGGCCCTTGCCCGTTTGAGACTGTCCGCCCCGCCTATTCGCGGTTGCCCAGGAATTGCAGCAGGAACATGAACAGGTTGATGAAGTCGAGGTAGAGGTTCAGCGCGCCCATGATCGCCGATTTGCCCAGCCATTCGGAATCCATCGAGTGGGCATGCTGGATATAGTCGGTCTTGATCTTCTGCGTGTCATAGGCGGTCAGCCCGGCAAAGATCAGCACGCCCAGCACCGAGATCGCGAAATGGATCGCGGGCGAACCCAGGAAGATGTTGACGATCGACGCCACGATCAGACCGATCACACCCATGATCAGGAAGCTGCCCCAGGCGCTGATATCCTTCTTGGTGGTGTAGCCCCAAAGCGAAAGGCCCGCAAAAGAGATCGCCGTGACCAGGAAAGTCTGCACGATCGAGAGCCCGGTGAAGACCAGGAAGATCGAACTGATCGAAATGCCCATCACGGTTGCGAAGGCGTAAAAGAACGTCTGCGCGCCTGCTGCCGACAAGCGGTTGATGGCGGCGCCAAAGGCGAAGACCATGATCAGCGGCGCGAACATCACCAGCCATTTCAGCGGCGAACCGTACAGCGCTTCGCCCAGACCTGTCAGGTACTGGCCTTCGCGGATTGCCACGGTCGCACCGGTCGGATCGGTCGTAACCGCCAGCCCGGCAATGGCCCAGCTGGCCGCTGCGGTGATGAACAGGCCCACCGACATGGTGCCGTAAACCTTGTTCATGTGGGCGCGAAGTCCCGCGTCTACTTCGGCTGAGCGGACACCAACCGTTCCACGCGCCGTTTGATATTCAGCCATTTCATGCCTCCAAAAAAACCCTAGACGGCGAAAGGGCCGTCCTCGCCCATTTATATCGGCTGGAACGGCCCTGATTTCAAGGTTGATCGGGCGTGAAAACGTTTTGTTTCAACGCAGCCAGTGGCTGGGCACGTCCCAGACCGGGCGGCTGATCTCTTGCTGCGCCTCGAACCGGGTCACGCCGATGTCTTTCAGCGCCGCGTCGTCCAGCCGCGACAGGTTGATACGCTGCCGCCAGGCCGCGTGGGCCAGCTTGATGCGTGCGAAAAAGCCAGTGCCGGCAATGCGGTGTGCGGGGGCGCTGTAGGTGTTGCACTGATAGGTCATGGTCGTGATCCTTTTCCTGAGGTGATCTATGACAGGCGTCTGATCAAATTTCTTGATGTGTATGCCAAAACATGTTTCATTCTTCAAATGAATGTTTTTGGTATGAACCATCAGGGATTGTGATATGCCACGAAATCTTGACATGACCGCCCTTCGATCCTTCGTGACCGTCGCCCAGGCGGGCGGGGTGACGCGGGCGGCGGGCTTTCTGAACCTGACGCAATCGGCGGTTTCGATGCAGCTGAAACGCCTGGAAGAGTCGATGAATCTGCAACTGATGGACCGTTCGGCGCGCACCATCGCGCTGACCGCGGCCGGAGAGCAGTTGCTGGGCTATGCCCGCCGGATGCTGGATTTGAACGACGAGGCCCTGGCGCGCCTGACGCATCAGGAATTCGAGGGCACGATCCTGCTGGGGGTGCCGAATGACATCGTCTATCCGGCGATCCCCGAGGTGCTGAACCGGTTCAACTGTGAATTTCCACGGGTCAAGGTGCAGTTGATCTCTTCCTATACCAACGAGTTGAAGGCGCTGTTTGCCAGCGGCGAATGCGACATGATCCTGACCACCGAGGACGCGGTCGAACCGGGGGGCGAAACGCTGGTCACGATCCCGCTGCGCTGGAACGGCGCGCCCGGCGGCAAGGCCTGGCGGCAGCGGCCGCTGCGGGTCGCGTTCTGTCAGCATTGCCGGTTCCGCACGGGGTCGCTGCGGGCGCTGGACCAGGCGGGCATCCCCTGGGAGATGGCGATCGAATCGGGGTCGGACCGCGCGATCGAGGCGACGATCAGCGCCGATCTGGCGGTCGGTGCCATGCTGGAGGGCACCGAGCCCCAGCAACTGGAACAGATCCAGCATTGCGGCGCGCTGCCGGATCTGGCCGAACAGCAGATAAACCTGTACGCGGTCGAGGATCGCAGCGCACCGGCCAAGCGCCAGTTGATCGACATGATCCGCCAGGGCTATGGCGTGCTGTCGACGCCTAAGGTTCTGAAATTCGGATGATCACCTTGCCGGTCGACTGACGCGATTCCAGCAGCGCCAGCCCGTCGGCAGCCTGATCGAGCGGCAGGACATGGCTGATATGCGGGCGCAGCCGTCCCGCGGCGTACCAGCCGAACAGGGCGGCAAAGGTTTCGGCCATCGCTGCCGGGTTGAACCGCAGATAGCCGCCCCAGTTCAGCCCGATCACCGAGATGTTCTTGACCAGCAGGTGATTGGCCGGGATCTGCGGAATGTCGCCGCTGGCAAAGCCGATGGCCAGAATGCGGCCTTCGGGGTTGGTGGCGCGCAGGGCGGCGCGAAACTGGTCGCCGCCGACCGGGTCATAGACAACATCGGCCCCGCCCAGCGCCTTGACGGCATCGCGCAGATCATCCGTTTCGCTGTCGATCAGATGATCCGCCCCGGCGGATTGCGCGACTTTCAGCTTTTCGGGCCCGCGCGCGCTGGCGATGACCCGGGCCCCCATCAGCTTACCGATTTCCACCGCCGTCAGCCCGACACCGCCCGCAGCCCCCAGCACCAGCAGCGTTTCGCCCGGTTGCAGGGCCGCGCGCCGGTGCAGGGCCAGATGGCTGGTGCCGTGGGCAATCAGAAACCCGGCGGCGTCGGCAAACGGCATTGCATCCGGTATCGGCACGCAGCGGGTCGCGGCAAAACACCCGGCCTCTGCCAGTCCGCCATGCCCGGAATAGACCGCGACACGGGTGCCGATGGCGGGGGCCGTGACGCCGGCGCCCAGCGCCTCGACCACGCCGGCCAGTTCCATGCCCAGCGTCACCGGCGGGGCGGGGCGTTCCTGATAGCGGCCCCGGATCATCAGCAGATCGGCAAAATTCAGACCGCAGGCGGCGATGCGCACCCGCAGCTCTCCCGGGCCCGGATCCGGAACCGGACGGGACACCAGGGCCGGCTGGCAGCCATAGTCGGATATCTCGAATGCACGCATCATTGCGCGGTTTAGAAAGTGGCGCCGCGCACCGCAACCCGAAAACCGGCATCGATTCGACTCGCCTGAGGCGCGAAAACATGACGTTAGGTAAGGTCAGCAATGGTTAACGTGACGCAAGTGCGATTTGGGCGGCACAACCTGGTGTTGCAGGTCATATATGTGACGTGAAGCCATGTTTTTTGGCCTAATGTTCGGACCATATTGTTTAAAAACAGTGCATTACAGGAGCCTACCTAAAAAGACAGGTTGAGCGTGACGTGAGCGTCATGATTTGTGGTTGTACCGTCCAGAGTTGTAAGGAGTTAAAACAAAATGAAGCATCCGGTGGATGTGCATGTCGGCAAACGGGTTCGCCATCGCAGGTGGATGGTCGGCATGACGCAACAGCAATTGGCTGGTGAGGTTGGTATCAAGTTTCAGCAGATCCAGAAATACGAAACGGGCATGAACCGGGTCAGCGCATCGCGGCTTTGGGACATCGCCGAGGCACTGAATGTTCCGATCAGTTTCTTCTTTGAAGGTATCAGTGACGCGGTGGGTGAAACCGAAACCCAACGTGACGGCATCCCCGGCGATATTCTTGCCGACAAGGAAGCGCTGGAACTGGTGCGTTCGTATTATCAGATTCCCGAGGTTCAGCGTCGTCGGCTTTTCGACCTTGCGCGCGCGATCAGCGAGGATGCGGCGGCCTGAGTGCAGGGCGCCGGAAGGGGGCGGCGGTGACTTGACCGTCGGGGGCCAACGCAGTACCGCGCCGACTGTATGACCGACGCGGATGGGGTGAATGGCTGATATAGACGAAGAATTGCGTGCCGTGCTGATTGGGACGGCGCACAAGCTGGCAGACGCAGCACGTTGCGCGATCCTGCCATTGTTCCGAGTGGTCGATTTACAGACCGACAACAAAGCCGCCGGGGCTTTTGATCCGGTGACGGCGGCTGATCGAAACGCCGAAGCGGCGATGCGCGAGGTTCTGGCCAGGTTGCGGCCGGACGACGCCATCCTTGGCGAAGAGTATGGGGTGAAACGGGGTACGACCGGGCTTGTGTGGGTGCTTGATCCGGTTGACGGCACGCGCGGGTTTATCTCGGGCACGCCGACGTGGGGGGTGCTGATCGCGGTGGGTGACGCGAACGGCCCGGTGCTGGGTGTGATTGACCAGCCCTATATCGGAGAACGGTTTATCGGTGGCTTGGGTGAGGCATCGGTTGACGGACCGCAGGGCAAGATTGGTCTTCGCACCCGCACCCCGCGGGATCTGGGCGAGGCGACGCTGTTCACCACTTTCCCCGAGGTCGGGACCACGGCCGAGGGCGCCGCATTCCGCCGGCTTTCCGAACGCTGCAAGCTGACCCGGTACGGCATGGATTGCTATGCCTATGCGCTTGTCGCGGCGGGACAGATCGACCTGGTGGTCGAGGCCGGGCTGCAATCCTATGACATTCAGGCGCCGATTGCGGTGATCGAGGCCGCGGGCGGTGTCGTGACCGACTGGCAGGGCGGCAGGGTGCACGACGGCGGCCAGGTTCTGGCGGCCGCGAATGCCGAAATTCACGCCGCCGCGATGGCGATTCTGAACGCTTGAGGCCGCAGGCCCGCCGCGATAGACTGGTCACGGCTGCCGGGTCTTTTGCCCGTTTTCCGTCGGTGGCCCTGCGCATTTGAAACTGAAGCGGGCCAGATCAAATGCGACGAGGCCCAAATGACGGAAATCCTTATCAAAAATGCCGATGTGATTGTCACGATGGACGATCAGCGGCGCGAACTGGCCGGGGCGGACATCCTGCTTTGCGATGGTGTGATCAGCGCGATCGGCACCGGGCTGACGACCGGCGGCGAGGTGGTTTCGGCCACCGGCTGTGTGGTGACGCCGGGGCTGGTGAACACGCATCACCACCTGTTCCAGACGCTGACACGGGCCGTTCCCGGCGGCCAGGATGCGTTGCTTTTCGGCTGGTTATCAACGCTTTATCCGATCTGGTCGCGGTTCGGCCCCGAAGAGATGCGGGTCTCGGCCAGCATCGGGCTGGCGGAACTGGCATTGTCGGGATGCAGCCTGACATCGGATCATCTTTATCTGTTCCCGAACGGCGCCCGGCTGGATGACACGATCGAGGCGGCGGCCGAAATCGGGCTGCGGTTCCACCCGACGCGCGGCGCCATGTCGATCGGGGTGTCGGACGGCGGGCTGCCGCCGGATCACCTGGTCGAGCGCGAGGCCGACATCCTGAAGGATTCCCAGCGGGTGATCGAGACGTTCCACGATCCCGCGCCGGGGTCGATGCTGCGTGTCGGTCTGGCCCCGTGTTCGCCGTTCTCGGTCAGTCGCGACCTGATGCGCGACGCCGCGATTCTGGCGCGCGACAAGGGCGTGATGCTGCACACCCATCTGGCGGAAAACGACGAGGATATCGCCTATTCGCTGGCGAATTTCGGCTGCCGCCCGGGCCAATACGCCGAGGATCTGGGCTGGACGGGGGATGATGTCTGGCACGCGCATTGCGTCAAGCTGGACGGGCAAGAGATTGATCTCTTTGCGAAATCCAGAACCGGGGTGGCGCATTGCCCGTGTTCCAACTGCCGCCTTGGGTCGGGGATCGCGCCGGTGCGCGCGATGCGGGATGCCGGTGTCAGGGTCGCCCTGGGCGTCGATGGTTCTGCCAGCAATGACAGCGGCAATCTGGTGGCTGAGGCGCGCCAGGCGATGCTGTTGCAAAGGGTGGTCAACGGGGCCGACGCGATGAGCGCGCGCGAGGCGCTGGAAATCGCCACGCGTGGCGGGGCAGAGGTGCTGGGGCGTGATGATTGTGGCCAGGTTTCAATAGGTTACCGGGGTGATCTGGCGATCTGGGATGTCTCCGGCATTGACAGCGCGGGGTCCTGGGATCCGGCGGCGCTGTTGCTGGCGGGTCCGACGAAAGTGCGCGATCTGTTCGTCGAGGGGCGGCAGGTTGTGCGCGATGGACGCATGACGACGATTGATCTGGACGCGACCGTGGCCCGGCAGAACCGGCTGGCGCGCAATCTGGTCGACGGCGGCTGAAAACGCCGCTTGGGCGATTGCAATTGCGCCGGGCGGAAAGCCGGCCGGCGTGAGAGCTTGTGCCGCTGTCCCGGTCGTCTATGGCATTTCGACTTGATCTTGAATCGTCTGTTCGCTGCCTCTCCCTGCGGTCGAACGCGAAAAACGATATACGGTGTTTCAAAATAAAGTCGAAAGGCATTAATGTGGCGGGACATTGGGTAAGGGGTTTCCACAATGAGATTTTTGATGGGCGTGGCGCTGCTGGTCTGCCTGGCGTTTCCGGCGGCGGCGGACATGAATGCGGACCTGAACGGTCTGATCAATCATGTGCGGATGAAAATGGGCCGCGAGCCGTTGACCCCGTCAAGCAGGCTGGCGAAGGCGGCGCGGGTGCATGCCAAGGATATGTACAACAATGGCCCGCTTGGAGCGATCGGGTCGGACGGATCCAACGTTCTGGAACGGGTGCGGCGGACCGGCTACAGGCCGTGTTTCGCGGCGCAGCTGCGCGCGGTGGATGGCAGCAGCCGCACGGCGGGTGTCGCCTCCCGGAGCCTGAAAGAGGTGTTCAACGACTGGGTCAACAATGATATCGGGGCAGAGCTGTTGCGGGACAAGCGCGCCACCGAGTTTGGCGTCTCGGAATACAACGGCGTCTGGGGCCTGGTGCTGGCGCGGCCGCACAGGGCGACCGGCGGCTGCTAAAGCGGTTTGCCCTTGATCCAGACCTGCGCAATGGCGCGGTCGTCGCCCATCATGATGGTGGGGAACAGCGATTCCCATATGTCATTCGCCCGCGCGCTGCGCTGGGCGATGGCGGGGGTCGAGGCGAGGTCAAGCGCAATCAGGTCGGCCTCGGCGCCGACTTTCAGGTTGCCGATTCTGTCATCCAGCCGCAATGCGCGTGCCGACCCGGCGGTGGCCAGCCAGTAAAGCTGGGCCGGGTGCAGCGCGCTGCCGTTGAGCTGGCCGATCTCATAGGCGGCGGCCATCGTGCGCAGCATCGAGAACGAACTGCCGCCGCCGGTGTCGGTGGCCAGCCCGATACGCTGGCCCCGTGCCGTCAGCCCGGCCATGTCGAACAGGCCCGAGCCGATGAAGGTGTTCGAGGTCGGGCAGTGGATCAGGCTGGCGTCGACCTCGCGCAGCCGGTCCTTTTCGCGCGGCGTCAGGTGGATGGCATGGCCATACAGCCCGTTCGGACCCAGCAGCCCATGCGATTCGTAGGTGTCGAGATAATCGCGCGCGTCGGGGTAAAGCTGGTTCACCCAGGCGATTTCATCGGTCTGTTCGGACAGATGCGTCTGCATCAGGCAATCGGGATACTCGGCCCAGAGCGCGCCCAGCGCACCCAGTTGGCCGGGGGTCGACGTGGGCGAAAACCGGGGCGTGATGACATAGGACAGGCGGTCGCGCCCGTGCCAGCGGTTCAGCAGCGCCTTGCTGTCGTCATAGGCGCTTTGCGCGGTGTCGCGCAGGGTGTCGGGCGCGTTGCGATCCATGCAGGTCTTGCCGGCCAGCGCCCGCAGGCCGCGCCGCTGTGCCTCGGCAAAGAAGGCATCGACCGAGGCGGGATGGATCGTGCTGTAGCTGCAGGCCGTGGTGGTGCCGTTGGCCAGTGTCAGGTCGAAATACCGCGCGGCGATCCCGGCGGCATAGGCGGCATCGCCAAAGCGCGATTCCTCGGGGAAGGTGTAACTGTTCAGCCAGTCGATCAGGCGCTTGCCCCAGCTGGCGATCATCGCGGTCTGCGGGTAATGCACATGGGCATCGACGAAACCGGCGGTGATCAGCGCGCGGCCCATATCGGTGATCGCCGCGTCGGGGTGGTCGCGGCGCAGCGTATCGGCAGAGCCGATGGCCGTGATCGTGCCGTTCTCGACCAGAACGCCGCCATGCGCGTCGTAACGCGCCGCGTCGTCAATGGCGGCGTGGAACGGATCGTCGTGAAAGCCAAGCGTCTGGCCGAGGATCAGGGTCTTGCGGGTCATTGCGTCTCCGGGTGTGGCAGCGCAACGTAGCGCGGGACGCGGCAGCGGTAAATTGCGCCGTGGCGCGGTTTCTGATGAAAGTGCTTCACGAATCCACTGAAGATGCCAAAGGGGGCGGCCATGGCGGACGACAGCCTGATCGACGAAGACCGCTACGAGCTTGACCAGGGCACGGTGCGCGCGATTCTGGAGGCGGCAGAGGCCGGCGATGCCGGGCGACTGACCGAGCTGATGGAGCCGCTGCACGCCGCCGACATCGCCGACCTTCTGGAACAGGTCGATTCGGATGAACGCCGCACCATCCTGCAACTTTACGGCAACCAGTTCGACGGCGAGATACTGTCGGAAATCGACGAAAGCATCCGCGAAGAGGTGATCGAGGCGCTGAGCCCGTCCGTGCTGAGCGAGGCGGTGCGCGAGTTGGAAAGCGACGATGTCGTCGACATCATCGAGGATCTGGAGGTCGGCCAGCAACAGACGATTCTGGGCGCTTTGGAGGAAAGCGACCGGGTTGCGGTGGAACAGGCGATGGCCTTTCCGGAGTTTTCCGCAGGCCGCCTGATGCAGCGCGAACTGGTGGTGGGGCCGGATCACTGGACCGTGGGCGAGGCGATCGACTACATGCGCCGGCACGACGATCTGCCGGATGAGTTCTATCACATGATCCTGGTCGATCCGGCTTTCAAGCCAACGGGTTACGTGACGCTGGGCAAGATTCTGGGCCACCGGCGCGAAACCCGACTGCGCGACATCACAGAGGACAGTTTCCGCACCATCGAGGCGACCGAGGACGAGGGCGAGGTTGCCTATGCGTTCAACCAGTATCACCTGATCTCGGCGCCGGTCGTCGACAGCGACGGGCGGCTTGTCGGGGTGATCACCATCGACGACGCGATGGTGGTTCTGGACGAAGAGCACGAAGAGGACATCCTGCGTCTGGCCGGGGTCAGCGACGAAAGCTCGCTGGCCGACCGGGTGATCGCCACCACCAAGCGCCGGTTCCCCTGGCTGGCGGTCAATCTGGTGACGGCGGTGCTGGCGTCGCTGGTGATTTCCATGTTCGAGGATGCGATCGCGACGATCGTGGCGCTGGCGGTGCTGATGCCGATTGTCGCCTCGATGGGCGGCAATGCGGGCACGCAAAGCCTGACGGTGGCGGTGCGCGCGATTGCCACCAAGGATCTGACCGGGTCCAACGTCTGGCGGGTGATTCGGCGCGAGGTGCTGGTCGGGCTGGTCAATGGCACGATCTTCGCGGTGGTGATGGGTGTGGTCGGGGTCATCTGGTTCGGGTCGCCGGTTCTGGGGGGGATCATTGCCGCGGCGATGGTGATCAACATGGTGGTCGCCGGGCTGGCGGGCACGGTGATTCCGGTGGCGCTGGACCACATGAAGATCGACCCGGCGCTGGCCTCTGGCGCGTTCGTGACGACCGTGACCGACGTGGTCGGGTTCTTCGCGTTTCTGGGCCTCGCGGCGGCGGTGCTGTTATGAGCACGCTCAACGACAAGGACGCCGCGCGCCAGGCCGCCTTTGCCGCGCGCAAGGCCGCGTTCCGTACCGGGCTGGACGCCGCCGCGCAGGGCGCCCTGCGCGAGGCCCTTGCGCCTTATGCGGGGCGGGTGCTGTCCGGTTTTATGCCGATCCGGACAGAAATCGACCCGGTGCCGGTGATGGCCGGATGGGATGGCCCGGTCTGCGTTCCGGTGATCGTGGGCAAGGCGCGGCCGCTGGACTTTCACCGGTGGACTCCGGGCTGCGCCATGGTCCTTGGTCCGTTCGGGGCGCGGGTTCCGGCAGAGGCCGAGGTGCTGACGCCCGAGGTGCTGATCGTGCCGCTGCTGGCATTCGATGCGCGCGGCTTCCGGCTGGGCTATGGCGGCGGCTTCTATGACCGCACGCTGGAGCGGCTGCGCGCCTCGCGGGCGACGGTTGCGATCGGCTATGCCTTTGGCGCGCAGGAAGTGGCCGAGGTGCCGATCGAACCGACGGATCAGCGGCTGGACATGATCGTGACCGAGGCCGGGGTCACGCATTTTGACTGAGACCGCCGGATTCGGGGCAGGGATATCGCCGACCAGGTTCGAAAAATCTTGTTCCTTCCCATGCGGCGTCCTAGGGCATGATCCATGAGAATATTGTTTCTGGGCGATGTAATGGGGCGTTCCGGGCGCGATGCGATCCGGGACCGCCTGAAGGGGCTGCGCGAGGCGTGGCGCCTGGATTTCGTCGTGGTGAATGGCGAGAATGCGACCAACGGCGCCGGGCTGTCGCCGGCGCATGCCACCGCATTGCTGGACGCGGGCGCGGATTGCCTGACGCTGGGCGATCATGCCTTTGATCAGCGCGACATGCAGGGCTTCATCGCGCAGGAGCCGCGGATATTGCGGCCGCTGAACTTTGCCAAGGGCGCGCCGGGGCAGGGCGCGCGCCTGTTCGAGGCAACGCGCGGGCGCAAGATACTGGTGGCGCAGGTGCTGGGGCAGGTGTTCATGAAACGGCCCTATGACGATCCGTTCTCTACCATCGAACCGGTGCTGAAGGCGCATCCGCTGGGCGGGCAGGCGGCGGCGGTTCTGGTCGATATGCATTGCGAGGCGACCAGCGAAAAGATGGCGATGGGCCATTGGTGCGACGGCCGGGCCAGCATCGTGGTCGGCACCCATACCCATGTGCCGACGGCGGATGCGATGATCTTGCCCGGCGGCACCGGCTATCTCAGCGATGCGGGCATGTGCGGCGACTACGATTCGGTCATCGGCATGGACAAGGCAGAGCCGATGCGCCGCTTTGTCACCGGCATGTCGGGCGGGCGGTTCACCCCGGCGGTGGGTGCCGCAACGCTGTCGGGGCTGTTCGTGGAAACCGACGACCGCACCGGCAAGGCGATATCGGTGGCGATGGTGCGCGAGGGCGGGCGATTGCAGGCGGCATCGCCTTGAACCGGGTGCGGGCCGACGGGATGCGCGAACCGGGGACGATGGCGGGCCGACGATAATGGGCGAGCGTGTGTTCCTGATTGCGCTGCTGGTGGTGATGGGCATGGGCTGGGGGGCGACGATGCCGCTGGCCAAGATCGCGGTCAGCGAGGGCTATCGCCAGTTCGGGCTGATCTTCTGGCAAGTGGTGATTTCCAGCCTGCTGCTGGGGTCGATCCTTGCGCTGCGCGGGCAACGGCTGGTGTTCGGCCGCGCGCAGGTCAGGATGTACCTGTTCGTGGCGCTGGTCGGCACGGTGCTGCCGAACGCGGTCTCTTACCAGGCTGCGGTTTACCTGCCCGCCGGTGTGATCGCGATCCTGATGTCATCGGTGCCGATGTTCGCCTTTCCCATTGCGCTGCTGATGGCCAATGACCGGTTCAGCTGGATCCGGCTGGGCGGGCTGGTCTGCGGCCTTGCCGGGGTTGTCCTGCTGATCGGGCCAGAGGCCAGCCTGCCCGAGCGCGCGATGATCATGTTCGTCCCACTGGCGCTGGTCGCCCCGGCGTTTTACGGCTTCGAAGCCAATGTGGTGGCGAAATACGGCATGGCCGGGCTGAACCCGATCCAGTTGCTGTGCGGGGCCTCGGTGATGGCGGTGCTGATCGTCCTGCCGCTGGCAGTGCTGAGCGGCCAGTGGATCAACCCGTGGCCGCCCTATGGCGCGCCGGACGCGGCGATCGTGACCAGTTCGGTGATCCATGCCGCGGTCTATTCCGTCTATGTCTGGCTGGTGATGCGCGCGGGCGCGGTATTTGCCGCACAGGTCAGCTATCTGGTGACGGGTTTCGGTATCCTGTGGTCGATCTGGTTGCTGGCAGAACAGTATTCCGGCTGGGTCTGGGCGGCGCTGGCACTGATGTTCACCGGCCTGTTCCTGGTGCAGCCGCGCAGCGCGCAGGCCGGACTCGCAGTTGTAGCCGGGCACGAAGCCCGTCAGGATAGACGACGGACACCTTAACCGCGGGTCACGCATGAATTTGTTCACACTCTCTGAAACCGGCGAAGCTGCGCTGACCCTGGCCGTGGTCGCGGTGATGTTCGTGCTGTTCCTGCGCGAACGCTACCCGACAGAGGTGGTGGCGATCGCCGGCGCGGCCACGATGCTGGTGCTGGGGCTGCTGCCGTACGAGGCGGCGCTGAGCGTTCTGTCGAATCCGGCGCCCTGGACGATTGCGGCGATGTTCATCGTGATGGGCGCGCTGGTGCGCACCGGGGCGCTGGACAGGTTCACCAGTTTTGCCGAAAGCCATGCCGCGACGCGCCCGGCGCTGGCGGTGGCGGCGTTGATGGCGTTCGTGGTCCTGGCCTCGGCGGTGGTGTCGAACACGCCGGTTGTGGTGGTGATGATCCCGGTGTTCGTGCAACTGGCCCGGAAACTGGACGTGTCTGCTTCCAAGTTGTTGATTCCGCTAAGCTATGCCGCCATCCTTGGTGGCACGCTGACGCTGATCGGCACCTCGACCAACCTGTTGGTCGACGGTGTGGCGCGGGCCCAGGGGCTGGCGGCGTTCTCGATATTCGAGGTCACGCCGCTGGGGCTGATCCTGGTGCTGTGGGGCATGCTCTACATGCGCTTTGTCGCGCCGCGCCTGCTGCCGGACCGCGACAGCATGGCGTCGCTTCTGAGCGACCGCAAGAACATGAAATTCTTCACCGAAGCGGTGATTCCGCATGACAGCAACCTGATCGGGCGCGACGTGACCGGCGTGCAACTGTTCAAGCGCGAGGGCGTGCGGCTGGTCGACGTGATCCGCGGCGATGCCTCGCTGCGACGCAACCTGAAGGGCGTGACGCTGGAAGTCGGCGACCGGGTGGTGCTGCGCACCAAGATGACCGAATTGCTGGGCCTGCAACGCGACAAATCCCTGCGCCGGGTCGATCAGGTGTCCGCGGTGGAGACCGAGACCGTCGAGGTGCTGATCACGCCGGGTTGCCGGATGGTCGGGCGGTCGCTGGGCGAAATGCGGCTGCGGCGGCGCTATGGCGTCTATCCGCTGGCGGTGCACCGGCGCAACCAGAACATCGGCATGCAACTGGACGAGCTGGTGGTGCGGGTCGGCGACACGCTGCTGCTGGAAGGCGCGATCGAGGACATCCAGCGGCTGGCGCAGGACATGCGGCTGGTCGATGTCTCGCGCCCTTCGGCACGGGCGTTCCGGCGCGGTCATGCGCCGATGGCGCTGGTCGCGCTGCTGGGGATCGTGGTGCTGGCGGCGCTGGGCGTGGCGCCGATCTTCCTGCTGGCGGTGGTGGCGGTTGCGCTGGTGCTGATCACCCGCTGCATCGACGCCGAAGAGGCATTTTCCTTTGTCGACGGGCGATTGCTGGCGCTGATCTTTTCGATGCTGGCGATCGGTGCGGCGCTAGAGGAATCCGGCGCGGTCCGTCTGATCGTCGAGGCGGTCGCACCCTATCTGGGCAAGCTGCCGCCGTTCCTGATCGTCTGGGCGATCTACCTGCTGACCAGCGTGCTGACCGAAATGGTGTCGAACAACGCGGTGGCGGTGGTGGTCACGCCGATTGCCATCGGGCTGGCGACCGCGTTGGGCATTGATGCGCGCCCGCTGGTTGTGGCGGTGATGGTTGCGGCCTCGGCGTCCTTTGCCACGCCGATCGGGTATCAGACCAACATGCTGGTCTACGGTCCGGGCGGCTACAAGTTCACCGATTTCCTGCGCGTCGGGATTCCGCTGAACCTCAGCATCGGGTTGCTGGCCAGCGCGATCATCCCGTTCATCTGGCCGCTGTGACCTGGCTGCTGTGACCTGGCTGCGCGGGCATTGGCAGCTTCTGGGGCTGATCGCGCTGGTTGTCGCGCTGTGGCCGACGCCGGTGATCGTGCCGCTGAAGGTGCTGGTCGTCTTCTTCCACGAGCTGTCGCATGCGCTGGCGGCATGGCTCAGCGGCGGCGAAGTCGTCAGCATCTCTGTCAATGCCGATGAGGGCGGCGTCACCTGGACCCGTGGCGGCAATCGCTTTGCCATCCTGACGGCGGGATATATCGGGTCGCTGGTGCTGGGGGTGGTGCTGTTTCTGGCGGCACTGCGCACGCGGTTCGACAGGGCGATCATCGCGGGTCTTGGGCTGGCCTTGCTGGCGGTCGCGGGGATCTACATGCGCGATCTTTTCGCGTTGGCCTTCACCGGCGTTGCCGGCGTGATGATGCTGGCGATTGCGCGGTATCTGCCGCATCAGGCCAGTGACCTTGCGCTGCGCCTGATCGGGCTGACCAGCATGATCTATGTGCCCGCCGACATATTCAGCGACACGCTGGCGCGATCCGATCTGCCGTCGGATGCGCGTATGCTGGCAGAGTATCTTGGCGGCGGAACCATGCTGTGGGGCGCGGTCTGGCTGGTTCTGAGCCTTGGTGTCATCGCGCTGTCATTGCGTTACGGGCTGGGCCGGCACAGCAACCTTGAACTGTCGCGGGCGGATGGCGACGAGTCCTAGAACATCGGGGGGTTTTCCGGCGATGGGTCGGCCTGTCAAGACGCCTGACCGGCTGGTTCCGCACGGGCCCTGCGGGCCGCATCATTCGCGAAATCCGCCGCAGGTTTGGAATTTCCGGACAGGCACGGTGATGCCGATGCCACCTAAAGCGGCCAGAACACCAGAATCGCCGGGATCGAGACTGCGACGATGATGATTTCCAGCGGCAGGCCGGTGCGCCAGTAATCGCCAAAACGATAGCCGCCCGGCCCAAGGATCAGCGTGTTGTTCTTGTGCCCGATCGGGGTCAGGAACGCGCAGGACGCCGCCACCGCGACCGCCATCAGGAACGGATCGGGCGACACGCCCAGCGATTGCGCCATCTGGATGCCGACCGGTGCCGCGACGATGGTGGTGGCGGTGTTGTTCAGCACGTCCGACAGCGTCATCGTCACCACCATCAGCACCGTCAGGATCGCCCAGGGCGGCATGCCCCCGGTCAGCCCGACCAGCGTGCCGGAAATCAGCTCTGTCCCGCCCGAGGTCTCCAGTGCGGCCCCCAGCGGGATCATCGAACCCAGCAGCACCACGACGGGCCATTCGATATGGTCGTAGATCTCGCTGATCGGCAGGATTTTCGTCAGAATGAATCCGATCACGACCAGTCCCAGTGCCACCGGAAGATAGACCAGCCCCAGCGACGCGGCGGCGACGGCGGCGGCGAACATGCCGATGCCCCACCAGACTTTCTGGTCCTGCGTCACGGTCAGACCGCGTGTCGCCAGCGGCAGGCAGCCCAGCCATTCGGTCACGTCCGTCTCTTTGCCCTGCGGCACCAGCAGCAACAGGATATCGCCGGGGTTGACCACGGTCTTGCGCACCTGGCGACGAATGCGCGCACCCTTGCGCGAGATCCCCAGAAGGACCGCGCTGCGCCGCCAGGCCAGCCCGACCGAAGACGAGGTCTTGCCGTTGATGCGCGCGCCTTCCGGCACCACGACCTCGATCTTGCTCAGCCCGCTGCCTTCGGCCTTGAGATGCGCCTCGCGTCCCGGTTCGGCGAAGGCGAGCGAAAGCGCGGCGCGGAATTCATCCAGCGCATGGGGGTCCGCCTCGATCACCAGCGCATCATTGGCGCGGATTTCGCCGCGCCGCTGGGTGCCGAACAGCCGCTTGCCGTCGCGCGCCAGCCCGAGGATCGCGACATCGTTCTTCTCGGCCAGTTCATAAAGATCCTCCAGCCGTTTGCCGACATGCCTGGACCCCTCGGGCACGGTCAGTTCGGCCACGAATTCCGCGCCTTCGGTCTCTGTCGCGCTGTCCGCGTCCGGCTGCGGGATCAGGCGCCAGCCGATCAGCGCCACAAAAGCCAGTCCGGCGATGGCCGCGATGGCGCCCACAGGGGCGAAATCGAACATCTTGAAGGGCGCGCCCAGCGAATCCTCGCGGATGGCCGCGATGATGATGTTGGGGGGCGTGCCGATCAGCGTGACCATGCCGCCAAGGATCGTGGCAAAGGACAGCGGCATCAGGCTGAGCCCCGGCGCGCGGCCCGCCTTGCGCGCGGTCTGAATGTCGACGGGCATCAGCAGCGCAAGAGCCGCGACATTGTTCATGAAGGCGGACAGGATGCCGCCGATGCCGCCCATGATCGCGATATGCGTCCCAAGGCTGCGGGTGCTGTCGACCAGCGTGCGGGTGATCAGGAACACCGCCCCCGAGCGCACCAGCCCGGCAGACACCACCAGCACCAGCGCCACCACCAGCGTCGCCGGGTGGCCAAAGCCGGAAAACGCCTCTTTCGTGGGCACGACGCCCAGCACGACGCCCAGCATCAGCGCGGAAAACGCCACGAGGTCATAACGGAACCGGCCCCACAGCAACATGCCGAACACACCGGCGAACAGGGCGAAAAGGATGATCTGGTCACTGGTCATGGCGCAACATTAGTGGTGCAGGCGGGCCGTGGAAACCGGGTATTTCGCATGTGCCGTGCGCGGCGGTTCGGTGCAATCCGGCCGATTTGGCAGCGCGGATGCGGCGGCGGTTGCGCAGTGGCAGCAGCGGCGATCTTGAAACCGCCCCCGGACCTGACCTATAGCACTGGCAACCAGATCCAAACGACAGGACATTCCCATGGCCGGCCATTCCAAATGGGCCAATATCCAGCACCGTAAGGGGCGTCAGGACGCCATACGGTCAAAGCTTTTCTCTAAGCTTTCCAAAGAGATAACCGTGGCCGCCAAGATGGGCGATCCGGACCCCGAGAAGAACCCGCGCCTGCGGCTGGCGGTCAAGGAGGCCAAGTCGCAATCGGTGCCCAAGGACGTGATCGACCGCGCGATCAAGAAAAGCCAGGCCGGCGATGGCGACGAATACGAGGAAATCCGCTACGAGGGCTATGGCCCGGGCGGCGTGGCGGTGATTGTCGAGGCGATGACCGACAACCTGAACCGCACCGCAAGCACGGTGCGCTCGACCTTCGGCAAGCACGGCGGCAATCTGGGCGAAACCGGGTCGGTGTCGTTCATGTTCGAACGCAAGGGCGAAATCACCTATCCCGCCGATGTCGGCGATGACGACACGGTGATGATGGCCGCGATCGAGGCCGGGGCGGAAGATGTCGAAAGCTCTGACGAGGGGCATGTCATCTATTGCGCCGACACCGATCTGAATGAGGTCGCCTCGGTGCTGGAAGCGGAACTGGGCGAAAGCGAGTCGACCAAGCTGATCTGGAAGCCGACCACCACGACCGAGCTTGATCTGGACGGGGCGCAGAAACTGATGCGCCTGATCGACGTGCTGGAAGACGACGACGACATCCAGCGGGTGACCGCGAATTTCGAAGTGTCCGACGAAGTGATGGAAGCACTGGGCGCCGAGTAGTTCCGGCAAGTCTGTGACACCAAAGAAACGGCGCCCGCAATCGGGCGCCGCTTTCTTTGGTGCTGGCTGATTGTTTACCCTGCCGACACAAAATTAACAAAATCCTCTGATTTTTTTGTCCCGGCCGTAAAAGCCCGGCTATCGTGAGGTGTTAAGTCAAGGTTGGACGTGATGGACAAACTGAGAAGACTTGTTTTTGAGAATTTCGTTTTCCTGCTGGTTGCGCTGCTGCCCTATGCCGGCGTCCCGGCAATTGTTCACGCGCAGGGAGGAGACTTTAACCCGCTGGTTTTTACCGAACCGTTGAGTCTGTCCAGAGGCGAAATTTCTCCGCAATTCCAGGATAGCTACTATTTCAAGCGCGAGGATTATTGCCGGATCGTCAAGGAAGACTGGGGCTGGACCGATTGCAGCACCATCGAGGCTTTCATTGTTGGATCGACGCGGGAAACCGACACGCTGATTGTCGAGCCGCCGAACTCTGATGGCTACGTAAAGTTCGACGACTGGAATCCCGAAAGTCTGGATGCCGAAGTCGAGGTTATCGAGGAATCGCTGAAGGCCGCGCTGAAAGACCAGGGCGAGCGCCTGAATATGGATGTCCGTTTCGTGAAATGGAGCGTTTATCCGACACTGAACAAAGACAAAAAGGTGATGTATTACGCCACCGATATCTCTTTTGGCGGCGACGTCTCGACCAATGTCAAAGCGTCGGTGTTCGACCGGCGCGGCTATGTCACATTTGTCATGGTGCCGATGGAAGTCGGCCTGTCGCCGGCTGCCATCGAACGGATCGTGCTCGACAATCTGGCAATCTACACGCCCAGATCAGACGAACGGTATACGGCGTTCACGTCAGGTGACAAGATCGCGGCCGCCGGTGCCGTCGGCGTGCTGGCCACGCTGGTCGGTGTCAAATACGGCAAGGCGGCGGCCACCGGATTGCTGGTCGTGATTCTGGCCTTCCTGAAGAAGGGCGCGTTCCTGCTGATCGTTCCGGTCTTCTGGCTGTTCGGCTGGATCAAACGGATGTTCGGCGGCAACAACAACGCCTGATCCAGAATCCAACGCGCAGTCGAAACGCCCTATCCGGCGGGTTGTGCGACCGGGCGCGGGGCGGGCAGCGACAACACCAGCCCCAGCCCAAGCGTTGCGGCAATCGCCAGCCCGATGAAGGCCGGCTGATAGGTGCCCAGATTGTCGAATGCCATCCCGACGAGGATCGGGCCGATGGTGCCGCCAAGCGTGCCGAAGAACAGGATCGCGCCGAAGATGGCACCATGCGCGCGCATTCCGAAATAGGCGGCCACGGTGGGCGAAACCACGGTGAACAGCCCGCCGTGGCCGAAACCATAGATCGCAACCACGCTGAACAGCAGCCAATGGCTGGTGATCACGGCAAGGCTGGCCAGCGCGGCGATCAGGAATGCAAAGCAGATGACAAAGGCGTTCCTGCCGCCGATCCGGTCGACCAGCGCACCGACGCTCAGCCGTCCGGCGATGCTGGAAAAACCCATGATCGACAGCAGCGTCGCCGCCGTCGCCCCGGTCATGCCCAGATCCTGGCCGTGAACAGGCAGGTGCAGCGGGACGCTCATCATCGAGGGGAAGAACAGGAACTGAATGGCGCAAAGCCGCCAGAACACAGGGGTCCGGCGCACGGTGGCAAAGCTGTCGCCCAGCCCCAGGCTGGATTGGCCGGGCGCGGGTTCGGGTGGCGAGCGCATCGCCAGCGCCGCGACCAGCAACAGCACCGACGCGGTCAGCCCGATCACCACCAGCGCGTTCTGCCAGCCCAGCCAGACGATCAGCAATGCCGCGATCGGCGGCATCGCGATCTGCCCCGCCGCCGTGCCGACCTTGATGACCCCGCTCATCATGCCGCGCCGACGTTCGAACCATCGCGCGATCGTGCCCAGCGTCACCACGTCGTGGGTGCCCAGGCCGAGGCCCAGGAAGGTCGCGAAAATGGCGAACAGCTGCCAGGGCGCGGTCACCTGCGAGATCAGCGCAAACCCCAGCCCGTACAGCACGCCGGTGATGCCCAGCACCCGGCGCGGACCGAACCGGTCGTTCAGCCGCCCGCCAACCATCGCCAGCGTGCCCATCATGAAGAATGCCAGCGACGAGGCGGTGGACAGCAGCGTGCGCGACCAGCCGAATTCGGTCTCGAAGGACTTGAAGAACAGGCCGTAGGAAAACAGCACTCCGATCACGGTGAACTGGGTCAGGCAGGCGCCAAAGACAACAAGATAGCGGGAGTCGCGCAAGGGCATGGTCCTGAGGCTGGAGTGTTACGCGCTGATCGCAGGTTTGGCTGGGCTTGTCGACCGCGATCCGCCGGATCTGTTCGGGGCTGACACGCAGCCCATACCCGATCAGGGCCGCCTCGCGTTCGAATTTGGCGCCGCCGGGATCGGCAATCCGTATCGCATCCGGTTTGCAACCGGCCTGAACGATCACCTGCCCGAAAACTCCGCACCCGGAAGCTGACCAGGGCGGGGGGCCGGGCCTAGCCCCGGCTGGGATTCCGTGCGGCCGCACGATAGGGTCCGGTCGGGAAAGCCGGACGAAAAAGGGCCCCGGTGTATGTTGAGTGCCGCATTTGGCGGGTTCGCGCTGGGACTGTCGCTGATCCTGGCGATCGGGGCGCAGAATGCGTTTGTGTTGCGTCAGGGTTTGCTTGGCGCGCATGTGCTGGCGATCTGCCTGGCCTGTGCGCTGTCGGATGCGGTGCTGATCACGGTCGGCGTTGCCGGATTCGCCGCCGTCAGCGAGGCGCTGCCGGGGATCGCGCCGTTGATGCGCTGGGGCGGCGCGGCGTTCCTGCTGATCTATGGCGCGCTGTCGTTTCGCGCCGCCCTGCGACTGGCGGCTGCCCCGGGCGCGTCGACAGGGCTGGAACCGGCAAAGGCGGGCACGGGATCGCTGGGCCGGGCGCTGGCGACCTGCCTGGCGCTGACCTGGCTTAATCCGCATGTGTATCTGGATACGGTGCTGCTGCTGGGGTCGGTGTCGACGCAATATGCCGACCACCGGCTGGTGTTCGGGATTGGCGCGGTGGTCGCGTCCTTCGCCTTTTTCTTCGGGCTTGGCTATGGCGCGCGGCTGTTGCGCCCGCTGTTCGCGAAACCGTCCGCGTGGCGGGCGCTGGAAGGCATCGTCGGCGTCACCATGTGGGCCATTGCCGCCGAACTGATCTTCGGCGGATAGACTGGCCGCGTGTCCTTGTCCCCGGCAAATAAATTTCTTCCGGCGCCCGGGCCTGTGGTAGCAATACGAATCCCCGCAGTGTTTTCGGGGCTGCTTGTGAAAAATAGTGAAATGAAATTCGAAGAGGGGACTGAAATATGTTTGCACGAATAACCAAGTACAAGATGAAGCCCGGCACCCGCGACGACGCGGTCAAGGTTCTGGAAGGTCTGAAAAGCCAGATCCTCGGGCTTCCCGGTACGTTGCAATTCATCAATGCCGCGAACGAGGATGGTTTGGGCTATGTCGTGTCGGTAAACCAAAGCCGCGAACAGTCGGAACAGAACGCGGAAGCGGTTACCAAGATCTGGGCCAATTTCGCGGATTTCATGGAAGCCATGCCACAGCCGGAAGGCTTTGACATCGTGGCCAACTGGAAAAACTGACCGGAAATGCGCGGCTGATGGGTTGCACTTGGGCGGCGGCTGACGTCTATCTCGACCCGAAATGTCAGAAGTTCAAACCAGTTCGGCGCGTCCGGTAGTCGGCATCCTGTGGATGCTGCTGACGGGCGCGCTGTTCGTGGCGGTAACGGCGACGGTGAAACACGTCGGATCCAACATCCCGGCACCGGAATCGGCGTTTCTGCGCTATTCGCTGGGGCTGGTTTTCCTGCTGCCGATGTTGCGGCCGATGTGGCGCGCGGGGCTGGATGCAAGTTCGATAAGGCTGTTCGGGCTGCGTGGCCTGCTGCATTCGATAGGCGTCATGCTGTGGTTTTACGCAATGACCCAGATCCCCTTGGCCGAGGTCACGTCGATGGGCTATCTGACCCCGGTTTTCGTGACCGTCGGCGCGGTCGTGTTTCTGGGGGAAACCATGGCACTGCGGCGAATGCTGGCGGTGCTGGTGGCACTGTTGGGGGCGCTGGTGATCCTGCGCCCGGGCGTGCGCGAGGTGTCGAGCGGACATCTGGCGATGCTGGCGAACGGGTTCCTGTTCGCCGGATCCTACCTGATCGCGAAAACCATGGCTGACCGGGTGGCCCCGGCGGTTGTCGTGGGGTGGTTGTCGATCACCGTGACGCTGGGGCTTGCGCCGTTTGCGGCGGCGGTCTGGGTTACGCCCAGCGGCACCGAAGTGGCCTGGATGTTGCTGGTTGCGGCATTCGCGACGGCGGGGCATTTCACCATGACGCTGGCGCTGCGGGCGGCGCCGATTTCGGTGACGCAGCCGGTCACGTTCCTGCAATTGGTGTGGGCGGTCATGCTGGGGGCGTTCGTATTCTCTGAACCGGTGGACCACTGGGTCGTCTTTGGCGGCACGCTGATCCTGGCGTCGGTCAGCTTCATCACCTGGCGCGAGGCGGTGCTGAAGCGGCGCATGCTGACGCCGGCGGTGATGCAGGCGAAACTGTAACGCGCCGGTCGCGTATTGCGCGAAACGGTCTGCATTGCGGCCCCAATGTTGCCAGCCCCCTTTACCGAATCCGTTTTGCCCGCATAGACTATTTCCGAGAAGTGGAGGTTATCATGGTATATTTTATGCGTTTCTTTTTGGCGGCCAGCGCAGTCTGTTTCGCCGGTTCCGCCCAGGCTGGCCTAAAAATATGCAACGATTCCAAGGATGTGCAAAGCATTTCGGTCGGCTATAAGGGCGAGGTCGAATGGACATCGGAAGGCTGGTGGGTTACCGACCCCGGCGAATGCGTCACCGTTGTCGGAGGCGATCTTCAGAAGCGCTATTACTATATGCGTGCCGAAGTCGCTGGCGGGAATTTCACCGGCGGCAATTTCTATTTTTGCACGACGCCCCGGGAATATACCATCGTCGGCGATGAAAACTGCGAAGATCGCGGTTACGAGCGCGAGGATTTCATCGAGATCGACACCGGCGAGACGGCCAAGGATTACACTTATCGGCTGACCCAGGCTTTCGCCGATCAAGCGCAATCCAGCGCCGATCTGGGCCTGAAATTCTGCAACGAAACGGAAAATACGCAAAGCATTTCCGTTGGTTATGAAGATTCGAAAGACGGCTTCGTGTCAGAAGGCTGGTGGAATGCCGACCCGGGCAAATGCGTCACGCCGCTGCCGGGCAAGCTGAAGACGCGGTATTACTATTTCCGCGCCGAGGTGGACGGCGGTGATTTCACCGGTAACGGATTTTCCTTCTGCACCACGCCCGAGGCCTATACCATCGTCGGCGACAAGAATTGCGAAGCGCGCGGTTACGACAACGAGGATTTCCGCGAGATCGATACCGGTCCGGATGCCGAGACGTTCACCTATACGCTGGTCGCCACGGCGGGGACCACGCAAGGCAAGCCGACGGCACCGACCGCCACCACCGCGCCGACCACCGCTGCGCCGGCCGCGTCGCTGACGCCGCCGCCGGGCGAGGGGTTGAAAATCTGCAACGACACGACGGACATACAAAGCGTGTCGGTGGGATACGAAGGCGCCGAAGGCTGGACCTCGGAAGGCTGGTGGAACATTGATCCGCAGGATTGCTCGACCATCCTGTCCGGCGCGCTGCAAAAGCAGTATTACTATTACCGCGCCGAGGTCGATGGCGGCAGTTTCGATGGCGAGAACTACACGTTCTGCACCACGCCCGAGGCCTACACCATCGTCGGTGACACCGATTGCGAGGCGCGGGGCTACGACCAGGAAACCTTCCGTGAAATCAATGTCGGACAGGGCATCACCACCTACACGCTGACGCTGATTCCGCCGGGCAACGCCGGGGCGGAGACTGCAAACCCGGCGGACGAGCGCGCGGTGAACGAGACCGCGGTGACTGCCATCGACAATATCGCCGATGTCGGTGCGGGTCTGGAAATCTGCAACGATACAAGCCAGTCGCACAGCATCTCGATCGGCTATGAAGGGGCCGAAGGCTGGACATCCGAAGGCTGGTGGGTCGCCGATCCGGGGGCCTGCGTTACCCCGGCGCTGGATGGCAAGAACCGCCGCTATGTCTATTACCGCAGCGAAGTCGATGGCGGACCGTTCACCGGGCAAAGCTATTTCTTCTGCACGACGCCGACCGAATACACGATTGTCGGCGACAGCGATTGCGAAAGCCGGGGCTATGACCGCGAGGATTTCCGCGAGATCGACACCGGCGGTGAAGAGGGCATGTTTACCTTCCACATCGTGGCGGAAAACGCAGCCGCACCCGAGCCCGAGCCTGAACCCAGCGGCGTCACCGGTGTGGAAACCGACACGACCTCCAAAAGCGGTGGCTTCGACTTTGACCGGCGCGGCGACGATGACGGGATGAACGAGGCCATGGACGAACCGGCGGCCATCATGGAGTCTGAACCGGAGCCGGAACCCGCGATGGAACCCGAACCAGAGCCAGAGCCGGAACCCTCGATGGAACCTGAACCCGAACCGGAACCCGAGCCGGCGCCGACACGGGTGAAACCGCCGCGCCGGGGCGGTTCGCGCGGCGGCTGACCGGGGCCGGACACAAGGACCGATGGCCCGCCGGCGGCTGGCCATCGCTGTACCCTCCCGGCTGGGACTGCGATGATCCTGCCGGGCGCGATTGAAAGGGTTGCAACGTTGCGGGCATGGGTAATTGCGGGGCTTCTGGGTCTTGTGCTGGCCGGATCGGCGGATGCCGGGCTGGAGATCTGCAACAACACGGAACAGATGCAAAGCGTCGCCATCGGCTACAAGGGCGACACCGACTGGACCTCGGAAGGCTGGTGGAACATCGAGCCGGGCAAATGCTCGGTCCTTGTCGGCGGTGATCTGACCAAGCGCTATTACTATTACTATGCCGACAGCGCGGGTGGCGGATTTCGCGGGCAGGACTATGGATTCTGTACGCAGAAGGCCGAATTCACCATCATCGGCGATACCGATTGTGATGCACGCGGCTATGTCAGGACCGAATTCCGCGAGATCGACACCGGCGAGACCGCGACCGCTTTTACCCTGACGCTTGTCGAAACCACACCGCCGGGGGGCGGTCTGGGCGCCAAGGGGCCGGGCGGCGGCGAAGAGGATGGCGCCGACGTGGCGATGCAGACCATGACGGAATCGCCCGAGGTGCCGGTGATCGCGATCGACGAGGCGGCGCTGACCACCAACCAGCCCGCCGGCCGCCACGGCAAACCCTTCGAGGTCGACGCGCTGTTCCAGGGCTGCGAGCTGGAAGACGGGCGCGCCTATTGCGGGTTTCACGCCGACGGGGTCAAGCTGCGCGCCTATTACAAGGGGCCGACCGACACCGAACTGATGTACACGCTGGAAGACATGGACCTGAACGCGCCGGTAACGATTGTCGGGGACGAGGCCGACCGCAGCCGCCTGCATGCCGCGGTGGTGCTGCGCGAAGTCAGGCCGCGGCGCGACGACGATGCGATGATGCACCTGCGCCGGACGCTTCAGGGCGACTGGGTGTCGGTGCAGGACCCCAAGTCCGAGATCACCATTCGCGGTTCGGAAATGTATGTGCGCTATGACGGCGTCTTTCGCCTGACCCGGTTCCTGCGGCTGGCCCGGCGGTGCGACGGTCTGCGCGGCGAAGGGCCGGTGCTGTTCCAGACTTCGCTGCGCGACCGCCAACCCAAATGCTATCGGGTGGTGAAGGCCGATGGCCGCTCTTTGCAACTTGACCCGGTGGCGGGCGGGGCGGCGATGCAGTTTCGAAAGCTGCGCTAGAGCGCAATCCGAAAACCGGTTGCCGGTTCCTGCTCAGGGTCGGGTTGGTTTTTCTTGATTGACTGATCAATAAAAAACCGCCAGCTTCTGCGCTGGTGGGGCTGAGGGCTGGATCATGCCGAAACTTGGGATGGAACCGCTGCGTCGTGCGGCGCTGGTGGAAGCGACGATTGACTGCATCGGGCAGGCCGGTTCGCTGGATGTCACGGTCGGCCAGATTGCGGCGCGCGCGGGCATGTCGCCGGCGCTGGCGCATCACTATTTCGGCGCGAAGGACCAGATATTCCTGGCCGCGATGCGGCATATCCTGACGCTGTACGGCGCTGCCGTACGCGATGCCCTGGCGCAGGCGCAGACCGCGCGGGCGCGGCTTGAGGCGATCGTGCAGGCCAGTTTCGACGACGGCCAGTTTCGCCGCCCGGTGGTCAGCGCGTGGCTGAATTTCTACGTGCAGGCGCATCAGTCGCCCGAGGCGCAGCGGCTGCTGGATGTCTATCAGCGGCGGTTGCGGTCCAACCTGGTCCATGCGCTGCGCCCGCTGATGCCGGCCGGGGCGCCGGAGGCGGCGGATACGCTGGCGGCGCTGATAGACGGGCATTACATCCGCGCCGCCCTGGGGCGCGGGCCGGAACAGCCCGGTGCGGCGCGCGACCGGGTTCTGCGGGTCGCGGATCTGTTGATCGGAGGGCGCGATGCGGGTTGAGGTTTTGCGCCGGCGGCACTGCGCGCTGACGCGCTTGCGGCGACACTGGCCCTGAATCGCAGGATCGGAGACAGGACATGCTGACAATTTACGGACGGGCGACCTCGTCCAACGTGCAACTGGTGATGTGGGCGGTGGGCGAGATCGGGCTTGCGCATGAGCGGCTTGACTATGGTCACATCTTTGGCGGAACCGACACACCAGAGTTCCGGGCGATGAACCCGCGCGGGCGGGTGCCGGTGCTGCGCGACGGCGATCTGGTGGTCTGGGAAAGCTGTGCGATCCTGCGCTACCTGGCGGCGCGCTATGGCGATGGCGGCGCGTTCTGGCCCGCCGATCCGGGCGCGCGCGCGCGCGTCGACATGTGGGCCGAATGGGGCAAGAACGAACTGAGCCAGGCCTTCACCGTGCCGATTTTCTGGCCACGGGTGCGCACTGCCGCCAGCGACCGCGACGAGGCCGCGCTGGCCCGCGCGATTGCCGCGTTCGAACAGCACCTCGACATCCTGGAAGATCAGCTTTCGGGACGGGAATTCGTCACTGGCAGCGACCTGACTGCGGCCGATATCGTTATCGGCCATGTCCTGTTCCGCTGGTTCACCATCGACGTTCCCCGCCGCCCGCGCCCCAATATCGAAGCGTATTACCGGCGTCTTTCCGGGCGGCCCGCCTATATCCGGCACGTCATGGTGGATTTCACGCCCCTGATCGCGGATGGCGCCTGAATGGAGGCGGATTTCGTTATCGTCGGCGCGGGGTCGGCGGGCTGCGCGATGGCGTGCCGGCTGGCAGAGGCGGGGGTTTCCGTGCTGGTCGTCGAACATGGCGGCAGCGACGCGGGACCGTTCATCCAGATGCCCGGCGCGCTGAGCTATCCGATGAACATGGCGCGCTACGACTGGGGCTATAGGTCCGAACCAGAGCCGCATCTGGGCAATCGCCGGCTGGCCTGCCCGCGCGGCAAGGTGATCGGCGGGTCGTCCAGCATCAACGGCATGGTCTATGTGCGCGGCCATGCGCGCGATTTCGACACCTGGGCCGAGATGGGCGCCACCGGCTGGGGCTATGGCGACGTGCTGCCGTATTTTCGGCGGATGGAACATTGGCACGGACCCGGAGACAATGGCTGGCGCGGCCATGACGGGCCGCTGCATATCAGCCGGGGACCGCGGACCAACCCGCTGACGCAGGCCTTCGTCAGGGCCGGGCAGCAGGCCGGATACCCGGCAACCGCCGATTACAATGGCGAACAGCAGGAAGGTTTTGGCCCGATGGACGCCACGATCTGGCGCGGGCGGCGCTGGTCGGCTGCCAACGCCTATCTGAGACCGGCGCTGAAGCGCGCCAATTGCAGCCTTGTGCGCGCGCTGGCCGAACGCGTGGTGATCGAAGAGGGGCGCGCGGTCGGGGTCTCGGTGCGCCGGGGCGGAGTCACCGAGGTGATCCGTGCGCGCCGCGAGGTCATCCTTGCGGCCTCGTCGATCAACTCTCCGAAATTGCTGATGTTGTCGGGAATCGGGCCTGCGGCCGATCTGGCCGCGCAGGGGATCACGGTGATTGCCGACCGGCCCGGCGTTGGCGCGAACCTGCAGGACCATCTGGAGCTGTACGTTCAGATGAAGGCAAAAAAGCCTGTAAGTCTTTATAATTACTGGAATATTCTTGGAAAAGCCATGGTCGGCGCGCAGTGGCTTTTCACCGGCGGCGGGCTGGGCGCATCGAACCAGTTCGAAAGCTGCGGCTTCATCCGGTCGCGCGCGGGTGTGGATTATCCCGATATCCAGTTTCATTTCCTGCCGATTGCGGTGCGCTATGACGGGACGGTCGCCCCCGAGGGGCACGGGTTCCAGGCCCATGTCGGGCCGATGCGGTCAAAATCGCGGGGCGCGGTCAGCCTGCGCTCTGCCGACCCGGCGGACGCGCCGCTGATCCGGTTCAAATATATGAGCCACCCCGACGACTGGCAGGAGTTTCGCGCCTGCATCCGCCTGACCCGAGAGATTTTCGCGCAAGAGGCCTTTGCAGAATTTGCCGGCGCGGAACTGCAACCCGGCGCGGATCTGCAAAGCGACGACGAACTGGATCAGGCGGTTCGCGAGCATGCCGAAAGCGCCTATCATCCCTGCGGCACGGCGCGGATGGGCCGGCGCGGCGATCCGATGGCGGTGGTCGATGCCGAATGCCGGGTGATCGGGGTCGACGGTTTGCGGGTGGCCGACAGTTCGATCTTTCCGCAGATCACCAATGGCAATCTGAACGGCCCCTCGATCATGGTCGGAGAGAAGGCGTCAGACCATATTCTGGGGCGCGCACCCCTGTCTGCGGCCAATGACAGACCCTGGATTCACCCGGACTGGAAAGTAGTTCAGCGTTAAGCCACATTCCGTGCAGGTGTTTCACCGATAGCGTTTCGCGTTTGACCTGACACAAAAGGTATCATCTAACGCGTTGAAATCCTTGGTTTCAGGCAGCGTTGGATGATTCGGGTTTGGCGCGAATTGCCTTGGCGTTGCGCCAACTTGATTTCGGTCAAGGTGGCCCGTGCCGGCCCGGCATAGGCTGCGCGCAACGCTAACCATTCTGAAAGAACCCGAAATGACCCACACGCCACATGAACTGGCAGAGGAATTCCCCGACCGTATCGAGCAGATGCACGCGCTGAAACAGGCGGATGCCCATTTTGCCCGGCTGTTCGACGACTACCACGCCATCAACCGCACCATTCACCGGGCGGAAACCAATGTCGAACCGGTGGAGGAACTGGCCGAGGTCGAGATGCGCAAGCAACGGGTCGTCCTGAAAGACGAGATCTGGCGCATTCTGTCCGCGGCCTGATGCCGGGGCAGGGCAGCCGCCCGAAAGCGGCTTTGATGCCCTGCCGATTCCGGTTTTTGCGCCTGTCCGCGCCCCGAAGCCGGTTTTCGGTATTCGCAGCCTATGACATCTGTGCGCCCGGGGTCGATGCGGACAGGGCGCGTTCCTCTTCGTTCATCTCGGCGTCGATGGAGTCGAACAGCGGCGTTGACAGGTAACGCTCGCCGGTGTCGGGCAACATGCACAGGATCGTCGATCCGGGCGCGGCCTGTTCGGCGATCTGCATGGCGACGGCAAATGTCGAGCCGCCCGACACGCCGGTCAGGATGCCCTCTTGCTGCGCCAGCTTCTGTGCCCATTTGATGCCGTCGGGGCCGGCCACGGGCCGCAGCTCGTCATAATATTTGTTGTCCAGCCCTTCCTGCAGCACGGCGGGAATGAAATCGGGCGTCCAGCCCTGGATCGGATGCGGCTCCCATGCGGGATGGGTGACCGCGGGCGAACCATCCGCGTTGCGCTGCTGCGCGGTGCCGGACCCGACAATCTGCGCGTTCGCGGGCTCTGACAGGATGATCTTCGTGTCCGGCATTTCGCGCCGCAACACCCGGCCGACGCCGGTGACCGTGCCGCCGGTGCCATAGCCGGTGACGAAATAGTCAAGACCCTGATCCTTGAAATCATTGACGATTTCGCGCGCGGTCGTTGATTCATGGATGTCGGCATTGGCGGCGGTTTCGAACTGGCGCGCCAGAAACCAGCCATTCGCCTCGGCCAGTTCCACCGCCTTGTTGACCATGCCGACGCCGCGTTCCTCTTTCGGGGTCAGCACAACCTTGGCACCCAGCATCCGCATCAGTTTGCGCCGCTCGACCGAGAACGTCTCGACCATGGTGATCACCAGCGGATAGCCCTTTTGCGCGCACACGACCGCCAGCCCGATGCCGGTATTGCCGCTGGTCGCCTCGATCACGGTTTGTCCGGGTTTCAGCGTGCCGTCGCGCTCTGCGGCCTCGATGATGTTCACCGCCAGCCGATCCTTGACCGATGCGCCGGGGTTGAAGAATTCGGCCTTCACGTAAAGGTTTACATGATCGGGGGCGATGTTGTTGATGCGCACGGCAGGCGTGTCGCCGATGGTGTCAAGAATGCTGCCGAACAGGCCGCGGCCCGTGGTGGTTCTGATGGTTCCGGTCATGGTATCTCTCCTGTTTCAGAAATGAGAATAGCCAGATTTTCGGCGTTCGCACAGGGGGGTGCCGTGGCTAGTCAATGGAATAGGGCAGCACGCCGCGCCGGTTGTGATCGACGGTCAGATGCCGTTCCAGCGGTGGGACGGAACGTTGGTGGCAATCGCGCCGTTCGCAGATCCGGCAGGAAATGCCGATCGGTTCGAACGCGGCGCGGTTGGAAACATCAAGATCGTCCGCATAGGCCAACTGATCGGCATGGGCCACCTCACAGCCCAGTCCGATGGCATAGCGGCGCACCGGGGCCCTGAAACTGCCGCCGGGTTTGGACACGTCGCGCGCCAGGCACAGGTAACGCACCCCGTCGGGGGTTTCGGCAAGCTGCCGCAGGAACCGTCCCGGCGTTTCGAATGCCTGGTGAACATTCCACAACGGGCAGGCGCCGCCGAAGCGCGCGAATTGCAGCCGCGTCGCCGAATGGCGCTTGGTGATCGTGCCGGCCTGATCGACGCGCACGAAAAAGAACGGCACCCCTTTGGCGCCGGGACGTTGCAGGGTCGACAGGCGATGCGCGATCTGTTCGATCGACGCGCCGAACATGTCTGCAAGGCGTTCCAGGTCATGTCGCACGTCCCGCGCGGCCTGAAGGAATGCGCGATAGGGCAGCAGGGCGGCCCCGGCAAAATAATTTGCCAGTCCGATCTTGGCAATGGCGCGCGCCTCGTCGCTGTGAAACCGGGCCAGGTCAAGCGTTGCCTCCAGCAGGTCATTTTGTGCGGTCAGTGCAATATGATGCAACAGTTGAAAGCGCTGGCTGGCAGCAGAAGCCCGCGATGACAGGGACAGTGTCGATGTTGATGTGTCGAATGAACGAAGTATAGTATCCTCTTTGAATACAACACTTATTCCAGATTCAGACATGTAGGATACAGCCATGTCTTTGCCGGATTCACCCCGGCTGCCGACTTGCGCGAACCGCTCTGCCGCGCGATCCACCGGATCGATGTAATTGTCGCAATAGTGAAAGAAATCGCGCACCTCTTCCCAGGGGCTCGGGCGCACGGCGCTGTCTTCCCGGCCCAACGCCTCGTCCAGAGACGCAAGCCGTTCATGGGTCTGGCGATAGGCGCGGTGCAGGCCTAGAAACGCGCGGGCAAGCGCCGGGGCGTTCGACGCGGCCAGCCGCAGATCGCCCAGCGGCGGAGCGGTTTCGGCAAAGACCGGATCGGCCAGCGCCTCGCGCATGTCGATGACCATGCGTTCGGCGTCGCCGGCCCTCAGCTCTGTCACGTCAAGGCCGAATTCCTGCGCCAGCGCCAGAACAACGCCGGCCGACACCGGGCGATGGTTGTTTTCCATCTGGTTCAGATATGGCAGCGAGACACCAAGTTTTTCGGCAAAGCTCTTCTGGGTCAGGCCAAGCCCGGTCCGGATTTCGCGCAGCTTGACGCCGGCATAGAGTTTCTGAACAGCCATTTGCGGGTTGCCCGCCCTTGTTTGCAATTATCCTAATGGGGCGGGGCGATTTTGCAAAGCGGCGTTTCAGGTGTCCGCAATGGTGACTTCGCGCCGCATGACATAGAGAATGCAGATCAGCGACATCAGGACGCTGCCCAACATGATCCATTGCAGCGGATAGCTGCCTTCGCCTGCCGTCAGCGCCACGCCCGCCAGTTGCGACAGCGCGGCGCCGCCGCCGATCATCACCGCGCCACCAACGCCAGAGGCGGTGCCTGCCAGATGCGGGCGCACGGCCAAAAGCCCCGCCGTCGCGTTGGGCAGTACCATACCGTTGCCAAGGCCGACGAAGGTGCAGAAGCCAAAGAACATGATCGCGCTGCCATAGCCCGCATAGCTGACAATCAGCGACCCGGTCATCCCGAATACCAGGATCAGCGTGCCGGCAAGGATCATCCGGTTAACGCCAAGGCGCACCGAATACCGGCCCGAAAGATAGTTGCCAAAGAAATAGCCGACCGGGGGCACCCCGAACAGGAATCCGGTTCGCGTTGGATCCAGTTCAAAGACATGGGTCGCCACGTAGGGCGCGCCGCCCAGGAAGGCAAAGAAGGCCCCGGTGGAAAACGTCGCCGCCATCGCGTATCCCCAGAACCGACGGGACGTAAAAAGTTCTGGGTATTCAGAGACCTGTGCGGCAAAGCTCATCCCGCCATCCCGGTTGGTTTCACCCTGATCCGCCCAGCACAATGCGCCCAGCGCCAGTCCGAAAGCGATCAGGAAGATGAAAGTTGCCTGCCATCCGAATGCGCCCTGCAGAAAGCCGCCGACGGCAGGGGCCATCATCGGCACCAGCGACATGCCCATGGTCACATAGCCGATCATCGCGGCGCTTTCCTTTTCCGGCACGATATCGCGGACGATCGCCCGGCTCAGCACCATCGCCACCGCGACCGTGCTTTGAACCATGCGAAAGAACAGGAACAACTCGATCGTCGTCGATAACAGGCAGCCGATCGTGGCCAGAACGAATATGAGCAGCGCCCAAAGCATGACCGGCCTGCGCCCGAACCTGTCGGCCAGCGGCCCGGCGAAGATCTGCACCAGCGCGGTAAAGGCAAGATACATCGACACCGACAGTTGCATCACGGCATAGGTGGTGTCGAATTCCACTGTCATCGCGGGCAGCGACGGCAGAAAAATGCTCATGTTCATTGCCGAGACGCCGGCCATGAGCACAAGTGTAAAGAGGTGAGGCGGAGTGGTTCGGTCCAGAAACCGAACCTTGGGCGCAACTGACATGGTTTTTCTTTATTCCGACGTTTCGGGCTTGTCCATGTGCGCCAATGCACAGATTGCGTCAGTTGACAGGCCAGGTGTCGCCCACCTTGTAACCGCGCGGCCAGGGGTCTGTCGGATCGCGCAGAATCTGATGCGTGCCGGTGATCCAGGCGCGGCCGCGGATGGTCGGGATGATCGCCGGCCGGTCGCCGATTGCCGTCACCTCGGCGATGGCGCAATCGAACCGCCCGCCGATGATCGAACGCCCGACATAGCGGTCGCCGATGCCAAGCTGCCCCTTGGCATGCATCACCGCCAGCCTTGCCGAACAGCCGGTGCCGCAGGGCGAGCGGTCGATCTTGCCGGGGTCGATGACGACGGCGCTTTTGCCTTCGGGCACCGGGCCGCCGTGGTCGACAGGTGCCGCGAACTGGCAGAACGAAACGAAATTCCAGGGCTGCGTCGGGTGGCTGAACCCGATCTGCTCATTCGCGGCGCGGGTGATCCTGGTGCCCAGTCGCGCCAGATCCGCGCCCTCGTCGGGGGTCAGCGCCAGCCCCAGTTCCTCGGCGCGCACGATGCAATAGCTGTCGCCGCCAAAGGCGGTGTCGACCGTCAATGTGCCCAGACCGTCGACTTCCAGCCTGGCATCCAGACGGTCGGCAAAGCTGGGAACATTCGTGATTTCAATGGCTTGCGCCTTTCCGCCCGCGCAGAACGCGCGCACCGGCACCAGCCCGGCGGCGGCCTCCAGACAGAATTCGGTCACCGGTCCGGTTATCGGAACCAGCCCGGTTTCAAGGCAGACCGTCGCGACGCAAATCGCGTTGCTGCCCGACATCGGCGGTGTGTGGACCGGTTCCATGATCAGAAAACCGGCTTTGGCGCGCGGGTCTTTCGGCGGCACCAGCAGGTTGATGTGCTTGAACACGCCGCCGCGCGGTTCATGCAGCAGCAGGTCCCGCAAGGCACCGTCCGAGGCCAGCCAGTCGCGCATGTCCCACAAGGTTTGCCCGGGTGGCGGTGCGACCCCGCCGGTCACCACATTGCCCACCTCGCCCTCGGCATGGGCAGAGACCATCTGAATCACGATATCGCTGTGCATGTTTCCAACTATTCAGTTTGCAGTCGCTTGCTTGCCAAGGGTTTGCAAATTTACGGAATTCCACTTTCCTCAACCCGCCCGCGCGCGTAGTTTGGCGCAAACACGGACAATGACAAGACGAAGGGACGCCGGCCATGAAAGATATCCTGCAGGAACTGGAATCGCGCCGCGAGACCGCGCGCCTTGGCGGCGGCCAACGACGGATCGACAGCCAGCACGCAAAGGGCAAGCTGACCGCACGCGAACGAATCGAGTTGTTGATGGACGAGGACAGTTTCGAGGAATTCGACATGTTCGTCGCGCATCGCTGTACCGATTTCAACATGGATCAGGAACGCCCGTCCGGCGATGGCGTCGTGACCGGCTGGGGCACGATCAATGGCCGCATGGTCTATGTGTTCAGCCAGGATTTCACCGTGTTTGGCGGATCCCTGTCGGAAACCCACGCCGAAAAGATATGCAAGATCATGGACATGGCGATGCAGAACGGCGCGCCTGTGATCGGCATCAACGATTCCGGCGGTGCCCGTATTCAGGAAGGTGTCGCATCGCTGGCGGGCTACGCCGAAGTGTTTCAGCGCAATATCATGGCCTCGGGCGTGGTGCCGCAGATCAGTGTCATCATGGGCCCCTGCGCGGGCGGTGCGGTCTATTCCCCGGCGATGACCGATTTCATCTTCATGGTCAAAGACACGTCCTACATGTTCGTCACCGGCCCGGATGTGGTGAAAACCGTGACGAATGAGGTGGTTACGGCCGAGGAACTCGGCGGCGCAACCACCCACACCCGCAAGTCATCCGTGGCCGACGGTGCCTTCGAGAACGATGTCGATGCGCTGACCGAAATTCGCCGCCTGGTCGATTTCCTGCCGCTGAACAACCGGGACAAGGCCCCGGTGCGCCCGTTCTTCGACGACCCGGCGCGGAACGAGGACAGTCTGGATACCCTGATCCCGACCAACGCCAACACGCCCTATGACATGCACGAACTGATCCGCAAGGTCGTCGACGAGGGCGATTTCTTCGAGATTCAGGAAGAATTCGCCAAGAATATCCTGACCGGATTTGCCCGGCTCGAAGGCCGGACGGTGGGCGTTGTCGCCAACCAGCCGATGGTGCTGGCGGGGTGTCTGGACATCGACTCGTCGCGCAAGGCCGCGCGCTTCGTGCGATTTTGCGACGCCTTCGAAATTCCAATCCTGACATTCGTCGATGTGCCGGGTTTCCTGCCGGGGACGTCTCAGGAATTCGGCGGTGTCATCAAGCACGGCGCGAAACTGCTGTTCGCCTACGGCGAGGCGACGGTGCCCAAGGTGACCGTGATCACCCGCAAGGCCTATGGTGGCGCCTATGACGTGATGGCGTCCAAACACCTGCGCGGCGATTTCAACTATGCCTGGCCAACGGCGGAGATCGCGGTGATGGGCGCCAAGGGCGCGACGGAAATCCTGTATCGCTCGGAACTGGGCGACAAGGACAAGATCGCCGCGCGCACCGCGGATTACGAGGCCCGCTTTGCCAACCCGTTCGTGGCCGCCGAAAAGGGGTTCATCGACGAGGTGATCATGCCGCGCAACACCCGCAAACGGGTCTGCCGGGCGTTTGCGTCCCTTAGGGGCAAGAAGCTGGCGAACCCATGGAAAAAGCACGATAATATTCCGTTGTGAGCAAGCGTGACAGCTGGATCTGGAGACTGCGGAAATGGGCGACAACATCGGAGAGGCGACAGCAAAAGCTCTGGAAAACGAGGAGAAAAAGCTGCGCCTTTCGCTTGCTGCCTGCATCGGGCCGATCCTGGTCATGATGTCGGATATCGAGACCTTGGCCGGCACGGAAACATCCGAGAAACTTGCGGCGTCATCGTCGGCGCTTTTGCTGCTGGCCGCCGCTGTCTGTTTCTTCAGCGGCACGAATATTACGGCCAACTACATTCGCGACGCGCTCATGATCGAGGCCAGAGACGAGGTCGGCCCGATTTTTGCCAAGTATTACAAGGAGGTCGGGGTGCGTGTTAACATCGGGCTTGGATGCTTGCTGGCCGGTTACGTCCTGATCGTCGCGCTCATGCTGCTTGTGGTCTGGTGAGCATATGAGCCCCGCCCCACAATATCATCTCTTCGCCAGGGGGCCGCGCCCTGTCGCGCCGTTCAGCCATGCGGTGGAATCCGACGGCTGGGTGATCCTGACCGGGCAAATGCCAACCGATCCGGACGCCCCGGATGCGCCGTTGCCGGCCGGCGTGGTTGCACAAACCGAACGGGTGATGGGGAATCTGGCGCTGATTCTGGGCGAATTGGGCCTTGGGCTGGCAGATATCGTACAATGCCGCGCCTACCTGACGGAATTCGAGCGGGACTATGCCGCGTTCAACGCCACCTATGTCCGCCACTTCGCCGCTGACCGTCTGCCGGCCCGCACCACGGTCGGCGTGACGGCGCTGGCCGTTGGCGCGCTGGTCGAGATCGACTGTGTCGCCCGCCGCCCCGAGGGAGACATCTGAACCATGCAGGCCGCCCGCATTCCGGATCCCGACGCGGCAGAACTCGATTTCTCGATGCTCAGCCATGACGATCTGGTCAATATCGTGCTGCAACGTTCGGAAGTGCTGAGCGATGTGCGACAGCCCGCGGCCGTGATCCGCAACTGGGAGGCGGGCGATCCGGCGCGGCTGGATTCGGTTGTGCAAGACAAGGGCAGGGTGCTGGCCGAACGCGCGGCCAACGTGATCCGCGAGGAATTCGAGGCCCTGATGCCGGTGCTTGACGCGATCAGGCCCAAAAGCATCGCCGATATCGGATGCGGCTATGCGTTCTTTGATCTTTACGCCTATCGCCGCTACGCCAGTCGCCTGCTGCTGGTGGATGTCGAGGAAAACGAACGCCGGCATTTCGGTTTCGATGAAGAGGCTGCAGCCTATACCAGCCTTGAAATTGCTCATAAATTTCTGACCGCAAACGGGGTGCCGACCGAAAGCGTTTCAACCTGGAACCCCGAGATCGAAGACCCGGGCGAGACCGAAAAGGTCGATCTGGCGGTCAGTTTCCTGTCCTGCGGCTTTCACTTTCCGGTCGACATGTACATGCCGTTCTTCCGTTTCGGCGTGGTTCCCGGTGGTTCGATCATCCTCGATCTGCGCGGTCAGGCCTTTCAGGAGAACCGGCGCACGCTGATGAGCCTGGGCAAGGTCGAGGTGCTGTCGAAAGGCGGCGGACGCAGGCGGGTCCTGGTGCGAAAGGGGCGTGCAAGATGAGGTGGATGATGGCGGTGATACTGGCCGCAACAGCGGCGGGCGCAGACACCGTTCCTGTGCCGTCCGGACAGTCGGTGACATTCCTGGAACTGGTCAGGGACGTCGAGGGGACCGCCGGAAATACCTGGCGCTATCGCTTTGTCGCCCCCGCGATTGCCCGTGACAGTGGTCTTGTCCCGATTGATACGGCCCTGGCGGATATCGACGCGCTGTGCACGACATTCGTGCTGCCCGACCTGGCCGGCGCGACAGAGCGTCCCGATCAGGTCGTTATCTCGCTCGCTGACCGAATTGTGGAATTCGGTACGCCCGCGCCGGATGCGACGCAATATTTCGAAGCCTACAGCGTCGAGAGCGGGGCCTGCATTTGGGAGGGTTTTTGATGGTATCACAATATCTTGTCGCCACTACTTCATTTGATGCAAACTGGCCACAAACCGCGCAAGTGCAGCAAATCCGATATCTTTTTTCTGTAAGATGCGATAATTTGCACCAAGGTTACCGGACAGTGACCGAAACCCCGATTCGAAGACCGGGCGCGAATCAAATGGCGCGTGGCCTTCGTTTTTTTGACAGGAGACTCCGATGTCCACTAAGACAAAACTCCTCCTTTCGTTGGGCCTGGTGGCGTTCGTCGCCGCTTGTGCACAGCAAGAAGAGCCAGTATTCGTCGATCCCGAGCCGATTTCGGTCGAGCCCGTATATACCGGCAAGTACAAGTAAAGACTTTGCGGGGCGGGCCGTTGTGTCCGCCCCCAAATGCTGCGGCGTCCTTCGGGGGATGCGCGCATGATCAAGCATCGCGGCTTTCCCGGTCGCCTTCCCGGTACCGATTTCCAGTTCGTAATTCGTCGCGCCAACCCGCGCGGTGTCACGCCGATCATCCGCCGCGAACGCCACGGTGACCGCAGGCCGGCCGACAAACGCGCCGATGCCGGGTTCGTCGCCGCCTTGTGGAACAATTTCGGCGATCAGCCGTTCGTGCGCGGCAATCTGGACGCGGGCCGCCTGAGTTGGCTGTTCGGACGCGAGGTGATTGCCGCCGAAGACCCGTTCGATCCCGAAAGCTACGACGCGATGCTTCAGATCAACCTCAAACTGGCGCGCGCCAGCTTTCCAGAGGTGTTCGGGGAATGAGGATCGGCGTTTTCCCGCAAGGCGCCGCCCGAAATCGGCGGGAATATGCGCATCGGACAGAGCGTGCAATCAGGGGGTTTCGCCGTCTCCTTATTACCGCCAATGTCGAGGGCAGGACGGATGCGCCGATATTTTTTTCTGGTGGCATGCGTCTGAACCGTTACCCTTCCCCTTCTCTCTGGTCTGGCCCCTCGTGGGTCAGACCACCCCTTTTGCGGTGCCCCGGAGCCCGCGTGAAGGTTCGGCAGCAACTTGCCGAAACAACGGGCTTTTTCCCGTTTTATCTTGATTTTCGCGCGCCGCGCGCGCTTGGTGCGCCCAGAGGCAGAAAAACAAGAGGAAACAGGGCATGCGGATCCGACTTATCGCAGCAACCGGGCTTGTCGCGCTATTGCTGGCAGGCTGCGGTGACACTTTTGCAGAGCAATCGCTTATCGGTGCCGGCGCCGGGGCGGGCACGGCCGCGATTCTGGATGGCAACGTTGCCATCGGCGCGCTGGTCGGGGCGGCGGGCAATGTCGCCTATTGTAACCAGTACCCCGATCGCTGCTGACACCAGTCTGACCAATTTCTCCGGGCAACCGGATACATCCGAATACGCCGCTGCGGGATCCTCCTGCGGCGGCGTTTTTGCTATGCCCCCACGCGCGCTGCGCGGGCCTCGAACCAGAAGGATCGCTACATGTTCAAGAAAATACTGATCGCCAACCGGGGTGAAATTGCCTGCCGCGTGATCAAGACCGCGCGCAAGATGGGGATTGCGACAGTTGCGATCTATTCGGATGCCGACGCGCTGGCGCTGCATGTGCAGATGGCGGACGAGGCGATACATATCGGCCCGCCCCCCGCCAACCAGTCCTATATCGTCATCGACAAGGTGATGGCCGCGATCCGGGAATCCGGCGCCGAGGCCGTGCATCCCGGTTACGGTTTCCTGAGCGAAAACAGCAAGTTCGCCGAGGCTTTGGAAGCGGCCGGCGTGGCCTTTGTCGGCCCGCCCAAAGGCGCGATAGAGGCGATGGGCGACAAGATCACCAGCAAGAAGATCGCCCAGGAGGCCGGGGTTTCCACTGTGCCGGGCTACATGGGCCTGATCGCGGATGCGGATGATGCGGTGAAGATTTCCAACGAGGTCGGCTATCCGGTGATGATCAAGGCCAGCGCCGGGGGCGGCGGCAAGGGCATGCGCATCGCCTGGAATGACGCCGAGGCGCGCGAGGGGTTTCAAAGCTCGAAGAACGAGGCCGCCAGCAGCTTTGGCGATGACCGGATCTTCATCGAGAAATTCGTCACCCAACCGCGCCATATCGAAATTCAGGTGCTGTGCGACGCGCATGGCAACGGCATTTATCTGGGCGAGCGGGAATGCAGCATCCAGCGGCGCAACCAGAAGGTCATCGAAGAGGCGCCCAGCCCATTCCTGGACGCAAAGACCCGCAAGGCCATGGGGGAGCAGGCCGTCGCGCTGGCCCAGGCCGTGGGCTATACCAGCGCCGGCACCGTCGAATTCATTGTCGATGGCAACAAGAATTTCTATTTCCTGGAAATGAACACGCGACTGCAGGTCGAACATCCGGTGACGGAACTGATAACCGGTGTCGATCTGGTCGAACAGATGATCCGAATCGCCAATGGCGAACCGCTGGCAATCACGCAGGAAGATGTGAAACTGAATGGCTGGGCGATGGAATCCCGGCTTTATGCCGAAGACCCCTACAGGGGGTTTCTGCCCTCGATCGGCCGTTTGACCCGCTATCGCCCGCCTGCCGAGGTTGCCACCGCCGCCCATGTCGTCCGGAATGACACTGGCGTCTACGAAGGTGGCGAGATTTCAATGTTCTATGACCCGATGATCGCCAAGCTGTGTACCTGGGCCCCGACCCGGGAAGCAGCCATCGAAGAGATGCGCGTGGCGCTGGATTCATTCGAGGTCGAAGGCATCGGTCACAACCTCCCGTTCCTTTCGGCGGTGATGGATCATCCGAAATTCGTCGCAGGCGACATCACCACCGCCTTTATCGCCGAGGAATATCCCGACGGGTTCGAACCGGTCACGCTTGAACGCGGCGCGCTGGCGCGGGTTGCCGCGGCAGCTGCGGCGATGAACCGGGTCGCCGAAATACGCCGCACGCGGGTTTCCGGGCGGATGGACAACCACGAACGCACGGTTGGCGACGATTGGGTTGTCAGCCTGCAAGGCATTGATTTCAAGGTAAGGATTGACGCCGACAAGTTGGGCGCTTCGGTGCATTTCGACGAGGGCGGCGCGATGCGCGTGACCAGCGACTGGACCCCGGGACAGCCTTTGGCGGTGCTGGATGTCGATGATGCGCCGCTGGTGCTGAAAACCGGAAAAATCCCCAACGGATTCCGAATCCGCACCAGAGGCGCGGATATGAAAGTGCATGTGCGCTCTCCCCGTCAGGCCGAACTGGCCCGGCTGATGCCGGAAAAACAGGCGCCAGACACCTCGAAACTTCTGCTTTGCCCGATGCCGGGACTGATCGTGAAAATCGACGTCGAAGTCGGCGACGAGGTACAGGAGGGACAGGCGCTGTGCACGGTCGAGGCGATGAAAATGGAGAACATCCTGCGCGCCGAAAAGAAATCGACCGTCAGCAAGGTCAATGCCGCGGCCGGTGACAATCTTGCGGTTGATGACGTGATCCTGGAGTTCGAATGAACCCCACAGTCGGCATCGATTCGGGACGCGACACCAACGCAACTGTGCTGCTGTCATTTCTGGCGGTCATGGCGGCGCTGATGACCTATCTGGCGCTGCTCGATGCGTCCTATATCGCCGCGGGTGCGGTTTTCGAATACCCGTTGGACGACCCCTATATCCACATGGCGATGGCCGAACAGATGCGCGCTGGCGGCTATGGCGTGAACCCGGGCGAATACGCGGCCGCGTCATCCTCTCCGCTTTACTCGGTGCTGTTGCTGCCTTTTGCCGGCGACCCGATGCAACGGTATATGCCGTTGTTCTGGAACTGTTTTGGCCTGATCGTGGCGGCGTTTCTTTGGGGGCGGATATTGGTGCAGGCCGGGTTCGGGGCAAGCGTTTTCGGCGCGGCATTGGCGCTGATCGGGCCGGTGGCGCTGAACATGATGGGGTTGGCTTTCACCGGGATGGAACACATCCTGCATGTCGCCGCCAGCCTTGCGATCGTGTCGGGGCTGCTGACATTTCTGGATGCGGGGCCGGACGCGGGCAGGATCGGCAAACTGCTGATCCTCGGCATCCTGCTGGCGCCGCTCCTGCGTCTAGAGGGGCTGGCGCTGGCGATTCTGGCGGCGCTTGTGGTGCTGTTCAGAGGGCGCGTCCTGGGTGGTGCCTTGCTGCTGGTGCTGGCGGTCGCGCCGGTCGCGGGCTTTTGCTATTTCCTGACCACGCTGGGGCTTGACCCGCTGCCCAGTTCCGTCACCGCCAAGCTGACCAATCCCGAGGCTGACGGCAGCCTGACCGGGATGATCGGCGCGCGGATGCAGATCATCCTGGAAACCCGCGCGCAGCAGGTTCTGGCGGCCTTCATCGCCGTCGGTGCGGTCCTGCTGTTCGTGAAACCGGTCTGGACCAGCACGCGCTGGCCCTTGCTGTTCGCGGTTGGCGGGGCAGGGGTGGCGCATTTCCTGTTCGGCCGGTTCGACTGGATGGACCGTTACGAGAATTACATTCTGGTGACCATGGCCGCGGGACTGCTGGCGGTTGCGGCGGGCACGAAACTGCGTGGTTTGCCGCTGCTGGTGCTGGCGCCAATCCTGTTTGCCGGATACAGCTATGTGCCCGGTGTGATGGAGCAATATCCACCCGCCGGCCGCGCCGTGCGGTTGCAGCAGGCCCAGATGGCACGCCTTGTGCAGGAGCACCTGAAGGAGCCTGTCGCGGTCAATGATCTGGGCTGGGTCGCCTGGCGCAACCCGAATTACGTGCTTGACCTATGGGGGCTGGCCAACCACGAGGCGCGCGCCCTGCGCCTGACCGATCCGCATCCCGGCTGGGCGGATGAACTGGTCAAGGCGCAGGGCGTGAATTTCGCGATGCTGTACGGATTCTGGTTCGATGATGCCATCGGCGACGAATGGGTGCTGCTGGGGCAGCTGAAAACCACCGGGCCGGTCGATTACCTTGGCAGCAACTTTGTCGATGTCTACCTGACAGGCCCGGTTGATCCGGCGCCGTATCTGACGGCGCTGGCGGACTGGAAGGCGGGCCTGCCGAAAGGTGCGCTGTTCGATTTCGCGGAAGGATTCGCGCAATGAGCGCCCGCGTTACCTATTCGGCTTCGTCGGCGGCGTGGGCCTTGTGTTCCAGTATTTCCTGTTTGCGCGTGGGCCATTTGTCGATGGCGCGGGTAATCTCGCGCACGTCCCAGGGGGCAGGCTTGCGCAGGTTCACGCGGCCATCCTTGTCGATCAGTGTCAGCATGAAACCGCGTGGGCGCAGTGTCATGCGAATTTCTGACCGGGCGGCGGGATCGGCGTCGATGATGATCACAACGTCGCGCGCGATCAGTTCTTCGGGCCGCGCCAGCAACAGTTCGACCTGCTGCTGGAACCGCGGGTCGGCGGGCGTGTCGGCAAAGACGACGACAGGCCTTTTCAGCCACAGCAAATCCGCCAGCGATACTTCGCTGGCCAGCAGCGGCACCAGCAGCGGCGTAGCTTCCGGCGTCTCGCCGACCGGCGCCTCGTCAGTCGCGGCGGGCTGGAGGGCAGGCGCCTCGGCTGCCGGTGCAGCCGTTTGTGCCAGAACCGGCAAAGCCAGAAACATCGCGAAAACAATGACCAGAACCTGTTTCATCCGTCCTCCTGCATACTCCGCATATAGGGTGTCTGGCGCAAAATACGAAGGCCTATCAGAGGCCTGCTTTGGGAAAACACACCGGCGCCGCGCCGGTCACGACCGACAGAAGGATAAAGACGATGAGTGACAAGGCAGCCTGGGCCGCCCGCGCCGAAAAGGAATTGCGTGGCCGGTCGCCCGACGATCTGACATGGCAAACACCCGAAGGCATCGCCGTGGCCCCGGTTTACACCGCCGAAGACGCGCAGCGGCTGGGTCATATGGGCTCGATGCCCGGCGAGGCGCCGTTCACCCGGGGGCCCCGGTCGACGATGTACACCGGGCGGCCCTGGACGATCCGGCAATATGCCGGGTTCTCGACCGCCGAAGAAAGCAACGCGTTCTATCGCAAGGCCCTGGCCGGCGGCCAGCAGGGCGTGTCTGTCGCCTTCGACCTGGCGACGCATCGCGGGTATGACAGCGATCACGAGCGTGTTGTCGGCGATGTCGGCAAGGCCGGGGTGGCCATCGACAGCGTCGAGGACATGAAGGTGCTGTTCGACGGCATCCCGCTGGGCGAAATCAGTGTTTCCATGACGATGAACGGTGCGGTGATCCCGGTTCTGGCGTCCTTCATCGTCGCCGGCGAGGAACAGGGCGTCGACCGCGCCGCCCTGTCGGGCACCATTCAGAACGACATTCTGAAGGAATTCATGGTGCGCAACACCTATATCTATCCGCCCGAACCCAGCATGCGGATCGTGTCGGATATCATCGAATATACCTGCAACGAGATGCCGAAATTCAACTCGATCAGCATTTCGGGCTACCACATGCAGGAGGCCGGCGCAAACCTTGTGCAGGAACTGGCGTTCACGCTGGCGGACGGCAAGGAATACGTGAAGGCCGCGGTGGCCCGGGGCATGGATGTCGATGCCTTCGCCGGGCGCCTGTCGTTCTTTTTTGCGATCGGCATGAATTTCTTCATGGAGGCCGCCAAACTACGTGCCGCGCGCTTCCTGTGGCACCGGATCATGTCGGATTTCGGGCCCAGGAAACCCGGCAGCCTGATGCTGCGCACCCATTGCCAGACCAGCGGCGTGTCCCTGCAGGAACAGGATCCCTACAACAACATCGTGCGCACCGCCTACGAGGCGATGAGCGCGGTTCTGGGCGGAACCCAAAGCCTGCACACCAATTCGTTCGACGAAGCCATTGCCTTGCCGACGGAATTTTCGTCGCGGATTGCGCGCAACACGCAGCTGATCCTGCAGAACGAGACCGGGATCACCAAGGTGGTCGATCCGCTGGCCGGTTCCTATTACGTCGAAAAGCTGACCGCCGACCTGATTGATGAGGCGCAGAAGATTATCGACGAGATCGACGAAATGGGCGGCATGACCAAGGCGGTTGCATCCGGCATGCCCAAGCTGCGCATCGAAGAGTCGGCGGCGCGCCGGCAGGCCGCAGTCGACCGCGGCGACGAGGTGATTGTCGGCGTCAACAAGTTCCGGCTGGAAAAACAGGATCATCTGGACATTCGCGATGTCGACAATGTGGCGGTGCGCGACGCCCAGATCGCCCGGCTGGAACAGATCCGCAGCCGCCGCGATACCGCCGTTTGCGACAACGCGCTTGGGGCGCTGGAACAGGGGGCCGCCAGTGGCACCGGCAATCTGCTGGCACTTGCAATCGAGGCCGCGCGTGCCCGCGCAACCGTAGGAGAGATTTCGATGGCGATGGAAAAAGCATTCGGGCGCCACCGCGCCGAGGTAAAGACTTTGGCGGGTGTCTATGGCGCCGCCTACGAGGGGGACGAGGGCTTTGCCGCGATCCAGAAATCGGTCGAGGACTTTGCCGAGGCCGAAGGTCGCCGCCCGCGCATGCTGGT